>JACQXF010000098.1 GCA_016208855.1 Nitrospirota bacterium
GAGCACATGGATTATTATCTTGATGAGTTTACTTTCCGATTCAACCGCCGGACCTCGCGATACAGAGGAAAATTATTTTATCGCTTGCTTCAGCAAGCTGTTGCTATCGATCCCGTGCCGTATAAAGCAATGGTCAAGCACGTGAGGCGATAATTTCATTGAATACTACACCATATATTGTATCTACTGGAGTCAAGGGGATACCCCATTTTTTTTTATTCTACTGTTACGCTTTTTGCCAGATTTCTTGGTTGATCTACATCGCATCCCCTTAAGACCGCTATATGGTATGCAAGAAGATGAAGCGGCACTGTAAGCAGGAGCGGTGTAAGGTATGGGTTTGTTTCAGGGACGGAGATCATGTTTGGCGTAAGGGATGAAATAGTGCTGTTATGCTCTGTTGCAACTGCAATAACCTTTCCGCCGCGGCTCTTTACTTCCTCAATATTAGATAGTATTTTTTCATACACCTTATCTTTAGGCGTTAAGACTACCACAGGCATTTCATTGTCTATAAGCGCAATAGGGCCGTGCTTCATTTCACCTGCCGGATACCCTTCTGCATGAATGTAGGATATCTCTTTCAGCTTTAACGCCCCCTCAAGGGCTATCGGATAGTTTATACCGCGTCCAAGATAGAGGAAGTCTTTGGCGTGGGAAAACTCTTTTGCCATGTTTAATATGATGTTGTCTAATTGGAGGGTCTTCTCTACCTTCTCAGGAAGCAGCATGAGTTCCTGAAGCAGTTCTCTTGACTTCTCTTTATTAATTGTTCCCTTTGCTGCTGCCATGGAGACAGAGAATAGGTAAAGGGCTATAAGCTGGGTAGTGAACGCCTTTGTTGATGCTACGCCTATCTCAGGGCCTGAATGTGTGTAGAAGACGCTGTCAGCATCCCTTGAGGAGGTGCTTCCCACAACATTGCATATGCTTAAAACCTTTGCCCCCTGCCGTTTTGCTTCTCTCTGCGCTGCAATTGTATCTGCTGTCTCTCCTGACTGTGTGATGACGATTACGAGGCTGTCTTTTGGAATAATAGGGTTTCTGTATCTGAACTCAGATGCGATGTCAACCTCTGATGAAATTCTTGCAATGTCTTCAAGCATATATTTGCCCACCAATGCAGCATGCCATGATGTACCGCAGGCAACCAGAAATATTTTATTTATTTTTTTCAGGTCGTCATGAGTCATTGAGAACTCTTCGGTTATTACCCTTCCTTCATCAAGGGAGAATCTGCCCCTGATTGTATCCATAATTGCTCTTGGCTGTTCATATATCTCTTTTAGCATGAAGTGCCTGTAGCCGCCTTTTTCAGCCATGGCAGGGCTCCATGTTATATTTGTAACTTTTTTATCAATATGATTTCCTTTAAAATCTGATACAGAGACTCCTTTGTTGGTAATTACCGCCATCTCTTCATTTTCAAGGATTAGCACATTTCGTGTATAACTGAGAAATGCAGGGATATCTGAAGCGATAAAGAATTCTTCCTCTCCAAGCCCTATAACAAGAGGGCTGTCTTTTCTTACCGCTATGATCTTGTCAGGTTCATCTTCTCTTATAATTCCAAGCGCATATGCCCCTTCCACATGTTTAAGTGCTTCTTTTATGGCATCTTCAAGGCTGAGTCCTTTGCGTGTGTATTTATCTACCAAATGTGAGATGACCTCTGTATCTGTATCAGAGGCAAAGACATGCCCTTCTTTCTTTAGTGTTGTTTTAAGTTCAAGATAATTTTCAATAATGCCGTTATGTACGACTACAACACTGCCTGCCCTGTGAGGATGTGCATTCTCCTCTGAAGGCCTTCCGTGCGTGGCCCACCGGGTATGCCCTATGCCTATGACGCTTTCAAGCCCTTCTCCGCTTATAGATGTCTCTAAATCCCTTATCTTCCCTGCGCAGCGCCTTAGCTCTATCTTTTTCTTTCTGAAAAATGCGATGCCTGCTGAGTCATAACCACGATATTCAAGCCTCTTCAGCCCATCAATAAGGATGGGGATTGCATTTTGTTTTCCGACATATCCTATTATTCCGCACATGATTTAGTGACGAGTGACAAGTAACGAGTGGCGAGTATAAATAGTAATTCTTAACCCTTAACTTTTCACTCTCTCCTTTCTTTTAATTGCCCAGTCTTTGATATTTTCCTGCTTAGTTCTGCTTATTGCCAGCGCATTGGAAGGTACGTCTTTTGTGACAGTGGCCCCGGCAGCCACGTATGCCCCTTTTCCTATATTGACAGGAGCAACGATCTGGGTATCACTTCCAATAAAGACCCCTGAGCCGATTACGGTTGTGTGCTTCCTGTCTCCGTCATAATTGCATGTAATAGTGCCTGCCCCTATATTTACATCCTTTCCTATCACCGCATCTCCAAGATAACTTAGATGCGATGCCTTTGTGCCGTCTCCTATAGCGGATTTTTTTATTTCAACAAAATTTCCTATTTTTGCATTACGCCCGATGCTGCTATGGGGTCTTAGATGGGCAAACGGCCCTATCTGGGAGCCGTCTCCTATCTTACTCTCTTCAATTACCGTATTGTCTTTAATAGTGACCTTATTGCCAAGTTTACTGTTAAATATTCTTGCTCCAGGATATATAACACACTCTTTGCCTATGACTGTATTACCTTCAATATAGGTGCTTGGATAGATTACAGAGTCTTTGCCTATTGAGACAGATGTGTGTACAAATGATGTTTGCGGATCAATAAATGTAACACCATCTTCCATTAATTTTGATATAACCCTTTTGTTTAGCACTTCTGTTACCTGATGAAGCTCTAATCTCGTATTTACCCCCCGGACTTCTTCAGCAGGGCAATCATATGCCTCAACCTTATCTCCTTTATCAGACATTAGCTTAACAATGTCTGTAAGATAATATTCGCCGGATGAACTGTTTATCTTAAGCTTGCCAAGGTTACTTAACGCCTCTGACTGCATTGCATATACCCCTGCGTTTAATTCTTTAAACTCCTTTTTTTGAGCTTCAGTTGTATGTTTGTCCTCTACAATGCCTATGACCCTGCTGTTTTGATCACGAAATATCCTTCCGTATCCTGAAAGATTTTCATCTGTAAAAGAGAGAAAGGAGAGGGCATTTTTGTATTTCCTGTGGTTTGATAAAAGCTTTTTTAATGTCTCAGCCCTTATGAGAGGGGAGTCGCCATTAAGCACAACTATTGTGCCGTCAGAGCTGTCTATCTCTTTTTTAGCCTCAAGCAGGGCATTGCCTGTGCCAAGGAGCTCTTTTTGCAAAACGAAGGTGATCTTCTCGTCATTTATACGTTTCTTTATCTCCTCTGCTCCGGTATTTACCACTACAATTATCTTTTTTGGGTTTAGCCGTTTTACTGCATCTATTGCATACTGAAGCATAGGCTTCCCAAGAACCTCGTGAAGCACCTTGGGTTTGGATGACTTCATGCGCTTCCCTTTGCCTGCAGCAAGAATAACCGCAAATGTGTTCATTAATAAGTCCCCGCTTCTTTTAATGCCGGGGCTTCTGTAAGATAATCAGGGGTTGCTATGCCTCCTGAGAGAATTATTTTTATGCCGTCATCTACAGAGAGTTTGGGGTAGATAACATCTTCAGCCTTGAAGAGCGCTATTTCTCCAAGATAGAGGTGGTTGGTAGGGATGTATACAGCCTTCAGGCAGATCTCTGATTCTCCTGTATGCCTGATGCAGCATTCCTTTGTAAGAAAACCAAAGGAATAAACGCCTGGACGTGGATATTCAACGATAACAAATGTTTTGAAGGAACTTTTATTCTCAGGAGAGAATGCATCAACTGTTTGTTTGAGAGGGTTATAAATACCTTTAAATACCGGTATATGGAGCAGGCCTTTTTCTAACAGGAATAATATCTTTTTGCCAAATACATTTGTGGATATTATTCCTGCAAGAAATACCAGTATTATGGCTGTTATAAAGCCAATGCCCGAGACATGGGTGCCAAGTATATAATCATAAAACTGACCAAGCAGCCCGTCAACGGCCTTAAAAAACCAGATAAGCACTGATACCGTAACAACGAGCGGAATTCATACAACGAGGCCGGCTATAAACTTCTGTCTAAATGTGCTTTTAAGAGCCTGAACCATGAAATTATAATAATACTTTCAGTCCTCTATTTTCAATGCAGTTTCTATATTTTTACTTCTTCCTGTGCGACTCAAAGAGTATTTCTTCAACCATTTGGCAGATGACATGCCCTATTGTTATATGTACTTCCTGTATCCTCTGTGTGTTTGTGGATGGGACTATAAAGGCGTAGTCAGCCTTTGATGCAAATTTCTCACCCTTTGCACCTGTAAAGGCTATGATTTTTAGTTTTCTTTTTTTTGCCACATCAACTGCCTTAAGAACATTGGGAGAGTTTCCGCTTGTGCTTATGGCAATGACTATATCTCCTTCCTGTGAAAGCGCCTTAACTTGACGCGCAAAGATATCTGAGAAGTCATAGTCGTTTGCGATGGCTGTGAGCACCGCCTGGTCTGTGTTAAGCGCTATAGCAGGAAGGGCCGGCCTGTCTTTTTTTAGTTTACATACGAATTCTCCTGCTATATGAGACGCATCCGTAGCGCTTCCGCCATTTCCAAAAAGCAGGATTTTATTGCCCTTGTTAAAGGCATCAGCTAACAGTTTGGAGACCTCAATTAAGGTATCTATATTGTCTTTTATAAATTGTTTCTTAACTGATATGCTCTCTTCAAATGCTGCGATTATTTTTTCTTTCATGTACATCCCCCTATTTAATTTCTGTTATAACCTCAATGACGCCTGAAGGCGGCCCCTCTGTGTCTGTAACTGCGCTTACCCTGTAATAATATTTTTTTGAAGGCTCTACGTTTCTGTCAGTGAATGCTGGGGTAACGGGTTCTCCTACGGATGCGAACCCCCCGTCTGGCTGCAAAGACCGATAGACTTTGTAGGCCTCTATGCCTGGAATCTCATTCCATATAAGAACGATATTTTTTTGGGTGTAAAGCGCTGTCAGGCCTGTTGGGGCATTTGGGGCGGCTGCAGCAGGTTTTTTTATTTCAACTTTGCCATATCCTGCTAATGCAATATTTGAATCCCTGCCTGCCTTGTTATTCTTATCTAAAATAACCACCTTGTACGCATAGGATTGCCCCTTTATGAATTCTCTGTCTGTATATTGAAATGACCTGCTCTTGTCAGGTGATAGAGAGTAAATCTTTTTGTATACGCATACACAGTCTTCAATTTTTGTATCAGGCGGGACTTCAGCCCTAAGGATCACGAACTCTTTTATGGCCTTTTGAGGAAACCCGCTGTCTTTAGGCATGCTCCATGTAAGGAGTATTGCATCGTCTTTTACGGAAGCCTTTAGATTATTAACCGCTGCTATCTCCCTATGCGGATCAACAGCAACAGGGTCGCCTTTTCTGCCGCAGGCTGAAAGAAAAGTGAGAAGTAAGAGGTAGGAAGTAAGAAGTAAGAAGTAAGAAGACAAACGATAAACTATGCACAGGGAACGACTTTTGTTACTTTTCATTTTTAATTTGTTTGATAGCTCTAAGGACTTCTTTTGTTGCGGTTCCGCCAAAGGATGTTTTTCTGTTAATTGACTCGTTTACCTTGAGGCAGCGAAAGACATCCTTGTCTGTTGCATTTGAAAACTGCTTAAACTCATTAAGAGTTAACCCGGTAAGCGCCTTATTGTTTTCAATGCAGTATCTTACTGCCCTGCCTGTAATTTCGTGCGCGTCTCTGAACGGGACGCCTTTTTTTACAAGATACTCTGCCAGATCAGTGGCAGTGAGAAGCCCTTCTTCTGTTGCCTTTGCCATTCTGGTTTTATTGAATTTCACCTTTGGCATCATGCTGACTATTACAGAGAGGCAGGCCTTCACTGTATCAACTGTGTCAAATACAGGCTCTTTATCTTCCTGCATATCCCTGTTATATGTGAGCGGAAGCCATTTCTGGATTGTAAGCATTGATACCAAATGCCCAAAGACCCTTCCGCTTTTACCCCTTGTAAGCTCCATCACATCAGGGTTTTTCTTCTGCGGCATAATGCTTGAGCCTGTTGAGTATGCGTCAGGCAGTTCAATAAATCCAAACTCGCTGCTACACCAGAGTATGAACTCCTCGGCAAGCCTTGAAAGATGCACCATGAGCACGCTTGATGCAGAGAGAAATTCCAGAACAAAGTCCCTGTCTGCCACGGCATCCATACTGTTACAGGATACCTCGCTAAATCCAAGGAGTTTTGCCGTATATTTTCTGTCAATAGGCAGCGTAGTGCCTGACATGGCAGCAGAGCCAAGAGGCATGACGTTTGTAATTTTCAGGCAGTTTCTAAATCTCTCTTCATCCCGCTTTAGCATCTCATAATATGCAAGCAGATGATGGCTTAAAAGCACAGGCTGCGCCCTCTGGAGATGTGTGTAGCCCGGCATTATAATATCAATATATTTCTCTGCAAGGGCTGCAAGGACTTCTCTGAAATTATCAATCAGGCTTATGATCTCCTTTAACTCGTCTCTAAGGTAGAGTCTCAGATCAAGCGCCACCTGATCATTTCTGCTTCTTGCCGTATGAAGTCTTCCGCCAGCAGGGCCTATCTTTTTTATGAGTGCATGTTCAATATTCATATGCACATCTTCAAGCTCATCGCTGAATTTAAACTTGCCGCTTTCTATCTCTTTTTTTATTTCATTAAGTCCTTTGATGATTAGATTTGCATCTTTTTGCGGAATAATATTCTGCTTGCCAAGCATCTTTGCATGGGCAATGCTGCCTTCAATATCATGCCTCCAGAGCCTTTTGTCAAAATGCACTGATGCTGTAAATGCCTCAACAATCTTTGCCGTTTTTTCAGCGAATCTTCCTGCCCATGGCTTTTTCATAATGAGTAAGGATAAAACTAAGGGCTGCTGGTAGTCAAGCTGTTTATCCTGTTAATTCAGTCATGTTAATTGACAGAATCATAATTAAAATATTAATCTATTAGCCTGAATGTCAGGCATAATAGGCCTGACTAATTTTTCTCTGATTGGTTAAGGAAAAAATGTGCCGATTAGCAGCTATAACTTCAAATAAATACTTCTCTCCGATGGAGAATATTCTTGCCCTTGAGACAATGAAGGAAGGGCATGACGGCTCAGGTCTTGGTCTTACCCTTAAGAACCTGGGCGGCGAGTTTGTGGATCTCAAGAAATATCCTGTACTCTCCGGCATCTGCTCAAAAGACGGCAAAAAACTGCTTGACGCATTCATGAAAAAGCAGGGATTCAGACTCAGGCATGAATGGAACCCAAAGATAAGGCCAACGAAGAATATAGCGCAGCATGATTATTATTTTGCGAGGGCTTATGACTACCCCGCCCAATACAAAGACAGGCCGATTAAGGAAAAAGAAGAACTCCTCATGAGCACGCGCATTGCGCTTAGAAAAATCGGCGAACCAGGTGAATCTATATTTGCCT
This sequence comes from Nitrospirota bacterium, assembly GCA_016208855.1. GTDB lineage: Bacteria > Nitrospirota > Thermodesulfovibrionia > UBA6902 > DSMQ01 > JACQXF01. The sequence goes on from JACQXF010000098.1 coordinate 7,475, forward strand.
TCTCCTTTTATCCTGACGTCATTACAATAAAAGAGGTTGGCGATCCGCTGGAGGTTGGTGAATTCTTTTGCCTTGATAAAGACACCATTAAGGCAAAGGTGATATTTGCCCAGGGAAGGCAGAACACAAATTATGCCATATACCTTTATGCGTGCCATCCATTTTTTATACAGGGATACTGTTCAATGACAAACGGTGAAAATACGGCATTTGTTCCCATAAGGGAGTTCCTGATGAGCCGCGGATTTCAGGGCTATATAGGGTATAACAGCGACAGCGAGGTCTTTACGCATATACTTCATTACACTGTAAGGCAGCTTGGTTTTCCTCTTACATATTATAAAGATGTCATAACACCGCTTAAATCATCAGAGATTGAACAAAGGCCTGAGAGAGAAGCCCTTAGGTTGATTAAGCAGTCTCTGCGGCCTCTCTGTATTGACGGCCCAAACATGGTGATAGGATTTACGCCTGATGGAACATGCTTTATGGTTCAGGATGCAAAGAAGCTGAGGCCCGGTGTTGTAGGCGGCGTAAGAGGCAAGTATGCATTGATGTCTGAGGAGTGCGGGGTGGACAGTGTTGTTTCAAAGAGAGACAGAACAAAAGATATATTCCCAATGAAATATGACATGGTGGTTATCTCGCCTGATGCAGAGGAGGTAGGGGTATGGAACCAGCTTCAGGGCTGAAATTAGACCATAATCATCAGCTTTCGTTAAAAGAGTTCCCATATATAATCCGCTGGAGGGATGACAGGTGTAAGCGGTGCGGTAAGTGCACTGCGGTATGCCCTGTTAAGGCGATAGAGCCTACAGTAAAGGTTCAGAGAACTGTAAAGTCAGAAGGGCCTGTTCCTACGCCTGTAGCGGTGAGGAGCATTACGCATGTGGTTGAGCAGGTTATGGATATGGAGCGCTACTGCACAGGCTGCGGTACATGCACGCTTGTATGCCCGAATGAGGCGATAGAGCCTGAGCTTAACCCGGTCAATAAATTTCTTCATTATAAGAATAAGGGCGGAGACCCGTACAAGCGCGGCGGCAGGAGAAACGACCCTTCCATATCAACGCTTGACAGGCTGAAGTTTACAAGGATTTCAATGCTTACAGACCCTGCACTTGACGCCGGAAGGCATGAGTTCCGTATCAGGTCTTATATAGGAAGGATACTATCGCCTGAAGAACTGCCGCTTAAGACAGAAAAGGGCAGGCTGTCAGTAGATAAAGGCGCAGATAAATTTATCCCGCCTGTAAGGGAGATATTCCCCATAATGATCGGGAGCATGTCAATTGGCGCGCTTTCCCCTCCGATGTGGGAAGGATTGGCAATGGGCATAGCGTACCTGAACGAAGTAGAAGGGCTGCCTGTTGTTATGTGCTCAGGCGAAGGGGGGATGCCTTCAAGGCTTTTGAGATCAAAATATCTTAAATATTTCATCATACAGATTGCCTCTGGTTATTTTGGGTGGGATGAGATAATACACTCTCTGCCGCATATGGTTGAAGACCCTGCGGCTATTGAGATTAAATATGGTCAAGGCGCAAAGCCTGGCGACGGCGGTCTTTTAATGGCGCAGAAGGTGCTGAAGCTCATAGCAAAGATTAGGGGAGTGCCTCAATTTATTGACCTCTCATCTCCTCCGACTCATCAGACAAAATACTCAATAGAAGAGGCTGTTGCCAAGATGATTCAGTCAATGTCTATGGCGTGGGGCTTCAGGGTTCCTGTTTATCCAAAGATATCAGGCTCAAAAACTGCCCGCGCAGTATTAAATAATCTTGCAAGAAATCCTTATGCAGCAGCCCTTTCTATAGATGGGGAAGACGGAGGCACAGGCGCTGCATACAATGTATCAATGGATAAGATGGGGCATCCTATAGCCTCAAATATAAGAGAGTGTTATCTTGACCTTGTAAAGCAGGGAAAGCAGAACGAACTGCCCCTTATAGCAGCAGGCGGGGTTGGCAAGAAAGGAAACCTCGCTGCCAATGCGGCAGCGCTTATAATGCTTGGAGCCTCTGCAGTCTCAATCGGCAAATACATAATGCAGACAGCATCAGACTGCTTTGGAGATGAATACAACAGATGTAATCTCTGTAATACAGGGAAATGCCCGAGGGGAATTACAACTCAGGACCCTAAACTCTACAGGCGGCTTGATGCAGACAGGGTAGCAGAGAGGGTTGTTGAGGTATTTAAGGCTGCTGATGTGGAATTAAGAAAAATCTTTGCTCCAATGGGAAGAAGCACAGAGCTTCCAATTGGAATGTCTGACGGATTAAGCATAGATGACAAGGCAATGGCAGAAGAACTGGGGATAGACTATGCGTGCTAAAAAGACAGTGACAAGTAACAAGCCAAAAGTAACGAGTAAGAAGAAGAAAGAAAAAAGCAGCAAAGACTCGTCACTCGTCACACGTCACTCGTCACTTGATAAAGTTGTCACTATACACGGCAACATAAAAGGCAATCGCATACCATCCCGTATCCTTGAGGAGCAGGTTCAGCATGCCCTGCAGGAGGGTGCAAGGGAGCTTCATATAATCGCTGACGGCCAGCACGGCATCGGCGGAAGGATATGGCCAAGAAAAGAGGCTGTAAAGATAACCATTGAGGGCCCTGTTGGAGAGAGGCTTGGAAGCATGGGCATGTCCGGCACAGAGATAATTGCAAGAAACAGCGTCTCTGATGATGCAGGCTGGCTTAACTGCGGCGCTAAAATAACGGTTTTAGGGGATGTAACAAACGGCGCATGGAATGCCGCGGCACAGGGGATGCTCTATGTTCAGGGAAGCGGCGGCGCGCGCTGCGACACAATGACCAAACACAATCCCCGGTTTGAACCTCCTCAGTCATGGTACTTCAGGGATGTTGGAGACTCATTTGCAGAATTCAAAGCAGGCGGCATTGCGGTTGTATGCGGCGTAACCCCAAGAAATCCTAAGAATATCCTTGGCTACCGCCCCTGCGTAGGCATGGTAGGCGGAGCTATTTATTTCCGCGGCCCTATTCAAGGATACAGCGAAAAGGACGTAAAGCTCGTTGACCTTTCAGAGCAGGACTGGCAATGGCTTAAAACCAATATGAAGCCGTTCCTTGAAGCGATTGAGAGGACAGATTATTACGGAGAACTTACCAGTTCGGCAGGCGATTGGAAGAAATTAATAGCCTATACGCCGCAGGAGAAACGCACCAGAAAATGGTTCAAGATGTCTACCGTGGAGTTCAGAAGCAATCACTGGGAAAAAGAGGTCGGCCAGGGCGGAATCTTCGCAGAGTACCTTGATCATGAGCTGTCTCTGCTTCCATATGTGACAACAGGCGGGGAGAGGAGAAACAAGCCTGTTTGGAATAATGAAAAATATGCTCCGCCATGCGCATATGCATGCCCAACATATATCCCGTCTCACAAGAGGGCCGCGCTTATAAGACAGGGCAGATTAACTGATGCATTGGAGCTCGTTCTTCAGTACAGCCCTCTGCCTGCAACTGTCTGCGGAGAGATATGTCCTAACCTCTGCATGCAGAGCTGCACAAGAGGTTATCTTGACGAGCCGCTTAAGATTGACGAGCTTGGAAGTCTTGCGCTGGACTTGCCGGCGCCTAAAAAGGCAGAACCCACAGGGCATAAGATAGCGGTAATCGGCGGGGGCCCTGCAGGCATGAGCGCTGCATGGCAATTAGCTTTAAAAGGGCATACCGTTGATATTTACGAGGCAGGCGGTAAGCTTGGCGGTAAGATTGAGCAAAGCATTCCAAGGGAAAGACTTCCTCATCAGATACTTGAGAAAGAGGTCTCAAGATTTGCTGAACTTGGGGTAAATGTAAGCCTTAATACAAAGGTTGATAAAAATAGGTTTGATGAAATATACAGAGACCACGAGATAGTCATTATAGCCTGTGGAGCGCATGAGCCGCGAAAGATAAAATTCCCGGGCTCAGAGGATATTGCGACTGCCTATGATTTTCTTAAAGACGTAAATCTCGGCAAGCATCCTGAGTTAAAAGGCAAGAAGGTTGTTATCATAGGCGCAGGCAATGTCGGAATGGATGTGGCGTCAGAGGCATTTAATCATGGCGCTGAGTCAGTAACAGCCATTGATGTTCAGAAGCCTGCTGCATTTGGCGTTGAGATGGAGATAGCAAAATCAAAGGGCACTCAGATTGTATGGCCTAAATTTACAGAGAGATATAGCAAAGGCGAGAGCAAGCTCTATTTTAAAGACGGAACCTCTATGGATGCTGATTATGTGATAATGGCCATAGGGGATGTGCCTGAGCTTAATTTCCTGCCACCTTCCGTGCATACAGAGAAAGGCTGGATTCAGGTAACCAAAGACTATCAGACATCGGATGTGAAGGTCTTTGCAATAGGCGATGTTACGGGGCTTGGGCTTGTAACGCATGCCATTGGCCATGGAAGGCTTGTTGCTGAGCAGATACATTACCAGATTATGCATGCGCCAAGACATCCTGAGATAAAGCAGGTTATCCCCTACGAAAGAATAAAAACAGAATACTACGATGTATGCCATGCAGAGACGCAGATAGAGAAGGAAGCTCAAAGATGCATGTCCTGCGCCACATGCCGCGACTGCCATATGTGCGAGGCAACATGCTACTGGGGCGCCATAAGCAGGGTTGAACATCCTGACGGTTCATATGAGTATGTTGTTGATGACGATAAATGCATAGGATGCGCCTTCTGTGCCGGAACATGCCCCTGCGGCGTGTGGGAGATGGTTGAGAATATCTGAAGGTTTTCTCATTCTTCCCTAAGAAGAAAGACCTGTTGTTTGAGCTATAATCTTACCGTTGCAGACAATTATTTTCTTCTGATTCTAATTTTCCCTGGCTCAAGAATTATAAGGCTTCCTTTAAAGTCTTCATCCTCAAGATCGTCAAATGCTTTGACTATTTGATTATTTAGTTTTGAAGTGGATACTTCATTAGGAAAATGAGCAATAACAATTCCATAATGGCTGCCAACTGGAAAATGTAAAATATTTCCAAATCCCATGTCGCCAGTTAAAAGAACAGCTCCTTCTTTTTGAGCAAATTTAAATACTTCGGCATCGCTTTTTCCTCTTAACCCACAGTCCCTTACATCTAAGGTTTCATAGCCTCTGCTCCTAAGAACTTTTGCAGTTGACCGAGGCATATCCTCGTCAATAACAAACTTAAGCATTCTAACCTACGGCTCTAACTTCTTCATCTGATAGGTGTTTTGCAGCATAATCCAAGACAGCCAATATATCTTCTTTAGCGAGGTCATATTCAGTCATCACTTCTTCGTATGTCATTCCACCAGCCAGCTTGCCGAGAATCAAATCTACAGGAATACGTGTTTTTTTAATCACGGGCTTACCAAATCTGATTTTTTCGTCTATAGTAATTCTTGGGGCAATTTCCATAATAACTCACCTCCTGATAAATTATAGCAGATTGAAGCTTAGAATGGTTCGTTTCTTTTTTAAATTTTTTATTGAGGTCAAGGGGTTATACGGTTTATAATCCACCATGTCTGATGACTATAAAACCCTTGCCTCTATTGATGTCGGCACAAACACATTCAGGCTGCTTATTGCAGAGGCAGACGGCAATGGCATCATGGAGATCTATTCAGAGAGGATAATCACAAGGATAGGGGAGGGGGTTTCTCTGGACGGACTCCTTAAAAAAGAGGCGATAGCAAGGGGTATAGGCGCGCTTAAGAGGTTTGCAGGTGTTATCTCAAGATACCGTATTGACGCCTTATCTGCTGTGGCTACCAGCGCCATGAGAGAAGCCCGTAACAGGGAAGATTTTTTAAAGAAGGCAAAGGACGAGGCAGGGATTGATGTCAGGATAATCAGCGGGGAAGAAGAGGCAAGAAAAACTTTTCTGGGGATGATTACAGGCATCCCCGTGTCTGATACAGCGCTTACAGTTGATATCGGCGGGGGCAGCACAGAGATTATAGCCGCTAAAAATACCGAACCATTGTATTTAAAGAGCCTGCCATATGGCGTTGTGTATCTTACAGATAAGTACATGAAGCATGACCCTCCTGCAAAGAAGGATATCATGCTTATGGGAGAGGAGATTTCAGATGGTATTAGGACGGTGTATAAAGGTATAGCAAATCTTTTAACCCCTGAAACAGTTCTTATAGGCACTGCCGGGACAGTTACAACGCTTGCTGCAATGGTTCAAGGGCTAAAGAGTTTTGACAGGGATAGGATTCATAATTTTAAAATATCCATAGATTTGGTAAAGGAGATATTCTCTGATATCTCTGTTATAAGCTCAAAGGAAAGGGCAAAATATTCTGCGCTTGAGCCTGCAAGATTTGATATTATAGTACCCGGGACTCTGATACTTCTTGGGCTGATGGAGGCATTTGAGTTCAAGGAGATAATAGTCAGTGACTATGGATTAAAAGAGGGAGTGATTATAGATCTTTATCAAAGTATCGAAGTATCATAGTATCAGAATAAATTGTTCCTTAAACTTTGACGCTCTGACACTTTGATACTATGACACTACAAGGGGGGTAACAGACATTGCCAATAAAAAAGGCGACAACCAAAGATGTAAAGACAATATTTTCTCTTGTCAATAAATTTGCAAAGAAAGACGAGATGCTCCCGCGCTCTCTTAATGAGATTTATGAGAATATGCGTGATTTCTTTGTCTATCTGAAGGATGGCAAAATCATTGGCGCGGCAGCGCTGCATGTGCTGTGGGAAGATCTTGCAGAGATAAGGTCGGTTGCGGTTGCGAATGAATATCAGGGCGCAGGCATTGGCAAAAGGCTGCTTTCTGAGTGCCTTAAGGAGGCACAGTCCCTTGGAGTAAAGAAGGTCTTTGCGCTTACATATACGCCTGAATTTTTCAAGAAGGCAGGCTTTGAGGATATAGATAAGAATGACCTCCCGCAGAAGATATGGGGAGACTGCCTAAAGTGCCCAAAATTTCCGGAATGTGAAGAAGTGGCTGTTATAAAGAAACTATGAGCTATGGGGCTATTGACGCTGAATTCTTATATAAGCTTTTCTCCTTAATTCCTCTATATGTTCAAGGAGCTTTTTATTTAACTCTTTCTCCGCAAGATAGGACTCTATCTCATCCCTTACATCTAAAATTTCTTTATTGCCAAAGGAAGTTATATGCTGTCTATAAAAGAGCGCAATCTCCTCATCAGGTATGCGTATAAAGGGCCTGAGCCTCTTTTCTATGTACTCATTGACGAGAATGTTTTCATTCTCCTTCTCAGAAAGGGGCTCTATCCGAAATCTCTTTGCCTCCTTAAGCAGCAGGAGCCTGTTTATCATGCCCTGAAGCACTTCCTCTTCTTTGGCTGATTTTTTACCGCTCACGGCAGCTTGAAGGTTCTCCCTAAATTCGCTTAACAGTATAATATCGTCATCAACAACTGCAACTACCCGCTCTATGAGCTCTGCATAAACTGCAGTAACAAGTAACGAGTAACAAGCAACGAGTAACAAGCAACGAGTAATGAGTGGCAAGTTAAGTTTTGAGTTTTGAGTTTTGAATTTTGAGTTATTTTTTAACTCGTCCCTCGTCCCTTGTCCCTTGCTGCTGCCTTTAAAACGCATGTCCCAGGCTGAAATGCAGTTCACCTCTGCTTTCATCTCCTTCCCTGTTTAGTTTATGACCGTAATCAATCCTGAAGGGGCCGACAGGGGTATTGTATCTAAGCCCTGCGCCGGTAGTATATTTTAACGTGAGATTAATATCATTTGTGTCCTGCCATACATTGCCGCTATCAAGGAATACAACCATTCCCAACCCCTTGCCCAGTGATATTCTCGCCTCACCATTTGCAAGGGCAAAGGCATTGCCTCCAGTGGGGGTATTGTCAGCGCCTTTAGGGCCGAGGGTATCCTGACTGTAGCCCCTTACTGTAGTTCTTCCGCCAAGAAAGAATCTTTCAACGAGCGGCAATTCTGTGGTATTCCCCATACCGTAAGCTGCTCCCCCGCGAAGTGAGAGGGCAAGGACAAGGCCCTTTTGCATCTCAAAAAACCATGCCCCGTGCAGGGTCACCTTGATAAATTCTGTCTCAGATGCCAGGGCCTTTGATGCGACCTTTATAACAGCCCCTTTAAGCGATCCGCTTGCAGGGTCAAATGGGTTATCCCGTGTGTCGTAAAAGAGGGATGGCGAGATACTGCCTATCCCTAATGTTCCTGTGTCTTCCTTGCTAAGTATTATTTCAGGTTTAACATCCTTTGTATCAACAAGGGAGTATTCATAACTCAGGCTTCCCTTTAATCTATCTGTAAAATCTTTATTAACAGCAGCGATGAGGGATGTCCTGTCTATCTCATATAGTGTCTCTTTTGTGTCAAGATTTATTGCCTTCTTGTCTTCTTTTAAGAGTGTTACGGTTAACGGCAGCGACTGTTTATTCAAAAACCACGGCTCCTTAAAACTCAGTATATATCTATTTTCTACTGAGCTAAGCTCTGTCCTTAATCCAGCCTGCCTTTGATAGCCTCCGAGATTGCGGTAACTTACATCAAAGAATCCCCTGAAGCCTTCGTAATCACCGTAACCAAAACCAATTTCTATTGCCCCTGCATTGCCTTCTTTTAAAGAGACAAGAATATCTTTTATTAAATGCCCCCGCTCAGTCCTTGTCTCTGTGGACTTAAGCGGTTCTATAGAGACCTCTGTGAAGAGTCCGAGTTTGTAGAGCCTCTGTTTTGTTTTCAGTAATTTTTCCTGATCATATAATTCACCCTCTTTAAAGGCAAGCTCTCTCTTTAAGATCTTCTCCTTTGTCTTTCTGTGTCCGCGTATAATGACCTTGCCTATATAGGACGGCATGCCTTCTGCTATCTTAAAGACAATATAGACGCCGTCTTCTTTAAGAGCGCTTTCTATCTCAATATTTGCATCAGCGTATCCTAATTTATTATAAAGGCTCAATACCCTGTATCTTGCATCCCCTATGTCAATGGCATTATAAGGGAGAGACTCCTTTAACCCTATAGCCTTTATTATCTCTTCACTGCTTATAGCCTTATTGCCTGCTATATCAATCTTTTTAATTTTTGTCTGCTGGCCCTCATAAATTACAAACAAGAGACTTAACTCGCTTCCATCTTTTGTGAAATCCTTTTTTATCTCCTTTACCTCTGCAGAGAGATAGCCGAGGCCGTTATAAAGGCCTGTTATGGATTCCTTGGCAATCTCTAAAAGTGTTTCATCAAAAGGCGCTCCCGTTTTAAAAGGCATAACAGACTCTATGCTCTCCCGCGGAATGATAATACCTTCAAACCTTATTTCTCGTAAGATTACCTTATTGCCTTCAAATATAAAAAAGGTTACAACGATAATGTCCTCTTTAGTCTCGGTTCCGGCAGCTACCTTTGAGTGGTTATATCCGCTCTGCAGGTAAAGTTTTTTAATGCGGTTTGCCGCATCCTCTGTCAGTTCATCTGTTACTTCTTCGTCTTCAAGAAAGGTTGCCTCTTTAAGCAGCCTTTTTGAGCTGAAGGCAGTATTTCCATTAAATTTGACCTCCAGCTTTGCACCTGCTGCAGCAGGGATTTTAAGCTCCCCGTCATGGAATTCGTAGGGGCCTGCAATAGGCTTAATATATCCCTGCTTTTTATAAAAATCTTTTATCTTGCTGATATCCCTCGTTACTTTATCTACATCAAATATATCCCCTGCATGGACTTTTAACATGCCTTCTATATCTTCAGGAACAGAGATTTTTTTTATGATTAAAGGGGCGCCTTCTTCTATAAGGATATCAAGATTAATTTTATAGGGGGCTTTGCCTGTCTTTGCCTCTATTCTTACTTTTGCGTCAGGGAAACCTCTAAGGGCATAGAAGTCTGAAACGGCCTTTTGCGCATCAGGCAGAAGCTCTTCCCTGAAGTCCTCGCCTTCCCTCACTAATAGCGCCTTTTTTATTTTTCCCTTGCTGACATGATCATTGCCTTCAATATTAATTTTATCAATAACGGATATCTCCCTGACTATATATCGTAGTTTTACCCCGTCCTCAAAAGGCACTGTCTCTGCTGTTATATCAAGGAATATGCCTTTTTTAAATGCCCTCTTTATCCCAGTTCTTAATATATCTTTATCTACAGCGTCTCCCGCATTAAGCCCTATTATATCTATAAGGTCTTCTTTTGTTATGCGGTTTGCGCCTTCAACCTCAATTGCAGTGATTTTTTCTTCTGAAGCATGGCTATAAACGGGAAATGGGAAATAGGAAATAAGAAATAAAAAGCAAAAAAGTAAACAGTGTTTCTTGTTTCTCATTTCTAATTTATTATTTCCCATTTCCTGTTCCTGTTATTTAAACTCAAATCTGAATTTAATATCAGCGCCTACGCTGCCTTTTTCATCCCTTGAGCCGACGAGAGAAGTATTTTTATTAAGAAGATACTCAAGCTTTATAAGCTGCTCTTCCGTAGCCCCTATTGAGGTTGAGTAAGTTGCAAAGAGCTTATCTCCGATTAGCCTTTTTCCTACTGTCACCTTTGGGCTTATTGACCCTGTAGCCGTGGTCCCGGGGTCAATCTCAAATCTCTCCAGGCCTGTTATATGCTTAAACCTCTCCTCCATTACATCCTGAAGCTTTCCTGTAAGAAAGGCTGTTGCCTCGCCTGCGCCGATGCCGCCTTCAAATCCCTTTGGCCCTTTACTGATCTGCCCTGCGGTAAGCAGAGTGAATATATCCGTATCAGACAGGGCAGGGTCTGAGGATACAGAGAGTGTGAATTTATCTACAGGACCGTCAAGCCCGAGGTTTATGCGATAGCCCTTTGTAAAGGTATTTGCCTGTATATTAAATACAGGCGTTATCCTCTGCGGCTCAATAAAGTCTGCGCTTGCGCTGACTATATCAAACTCATTGCCCCTGAAAAATATTTTACCCTCCCTTGTTTCAACCCTGCCGATAAGACCGTATTGTGATACTGTCCCTGTAACAGTAAGGTCTACTTTCAACGGCGCCTTTGCAATATTATTATCTACAAACAGGCTTTCGCCGCCAGTAACACGGATATTAAGTTTTGTATCGCTCCAGAATGACGGCTGCTTTATCTCTGCTTTTTTAACCTCTTTAATGGCGAGCAGCCCGCTTTTCCATTCAATCCTCTTTTCATACTTTGCCTTTTTAATATATACATCTCCTGTGAAGCTTTTGCCTTTCTGTGAGAAATCATAAAAGAGCTTTCCGTCAAAAATAATATCCACTCCTGCTATATGACGCAATTTAATATCCTTAAGGGTTGAGTAAACGGACAATCTGTTTATATTAAACGCTTTCATATAACCGCTGCCTGATACCCTTACATTGCCGTTTGCAAAGACAGCGTCTATTGAATCAAGAACAAATCTGTCCTTATCTAAAGAAACATTCCCGTTTATTGAACGTATCCTGTAGGGAAAGCCTGTTATCATTGCGCTGCCGTCTTTTATGTTTATCTTTCCGTTAAACTCAGGTTTTCCCCAGCGTCCTGAGATCCCCATGTTAAAGCTTCCCAGTCCGTCTACAGATTCAATTGCCTTGCTAAGTGGTTTTACAGCAGACATATCGAGCTTCCCCTTCAAGGCTAAGTTATAGTCTTTGCCGATGTTCACTCTGCCTGAGGCTAATAAATCAGCATCTTTTCCTGTAAGAAAGAATGAATCTATAGTAAATGTCTTTTCAGACAGCCTTAGTATTACGTCTGCATGATTCCTTAAGGTCTGCCCGTAGAGGCTGAGACTTACAAAATTAAACCTTGAATCCATTGATATTTTATCTTTAACGCCCTTCATATCCACAACACCTTCAAGAAAGACTGAAAGGTCTTTGGGCGGCTCTTTCATGAAATTGGAAAGGAAAAAGTCATAACTGCCCCTTTTCAGGGTTGTTCTCATATCCCATGAAAAGGGCTTTGAGATTGTGCCCTTGGCAGAGGCAGTAACTAATCCGTTAACAAAACTTCCCTTTGCAGAAAACCCCTTCTCTTTTAATTCGCCGCTTACAGAGCCGCTGCCTATTTTTGCGCCTTTAAGGCTGCTGTCTGAGATATTAAGTGAAAATTTTATATCAGGCTTTTTAAATGTGCCGCTGCCCCTGATATCCGCGCTGAATTGTGCTTCAAGAGGGGAGTTGGCAAAGTAGGTTATATCTTGCAACCTTGCGTTAGCAGATGTCAGGACAGCATCAAATGCCCCGTCAAAATATACAGAGCCCTTTGCGCTAAGATTTGTTTCTCCGTTATGTATATTCACCAAAGGGAAGTCTATTTTTTGAGGCGACAATACTGCCTTTATCAGGGAGCGTTCTATTTTTTGATTAAAGGCCGTTCCGTTATTGACTGTAAACTCTCCTTCTCCTTTGAACTCCTTATGGTCCCCTTTAAAGGATAATCTGCCGTCAACAATGCCTGCCAAAGGCATGCGTGAAGAGGTTGCTTTCTTTTTCTCTTTCTCTTTCTCCTTTTGATAAGATGGGTATGCCGCTGTTATCAGGGAGTCAATCTTTCCGCTTTTAATTATTGCGGTTGCCTCATAATATGGATCCGTGAAAGCAAAGAGTTCTGTTGCCTTTCTGAAGATAATATTGCCTGATACCTCATAGGCTGCCTTCTGCTCTTTTATAAGAAATGATTTCAAGGTGAGTGATTTTACATTATACTCCAGCCCCCCTGAGGCTTCTGCAAACTCTACTCCGTTGATAGTGCCGGGCCCTATACTGAGAATTCCTGAGATTTCTGGTTTAAGGGAAGAACCTATGGCTTTTCCCTTAAGCCTGACAGGCGCCTTTAAGCCGTCAAAATACGGCATTGCCAAATCAACGCTGTTAGGGCTTTTAAGGTCTAAGGCAAGGTTAAGTCTTTTCTCATTGAGGTTAATATCACCGTCTAAAATAATCTCTGATTCATTAGTGGCGAGGCGTGTGTTTTTGATTGCAATAGAGCCTTCTTTCATCCGCATATCGCTCTTTATGGTCTTTAACCTGTCTTTCAGCTCCTGGCCTTCCTTTGATGTATTTATATAGCTTGCTGTTGCAGTAACATCAAACTCCCCGCCGTGTATTTTATTGAGTATAAAGTTTCCGCTGACCTTTCCTTTTGGAAAAGGGGGCTCCCATTCAATGAATTTAAAGAACTCAGGGCTGTTAATGCTTATCACATCTGCAGTAACGGCATAATCGCCATGAGGAATAGATACATGAGCCTTGCCTTTCATAGCCCCTTCAAAGGTATGGGCAATAAAATTATCAAGGGAGAATATATTATTTCTATATTTCATCTTTCCTGCCAGCTCATTAAGAGGCAATGTGCTTAGCATGGCGTCTTTAAGCGTAACATCGGCCTCTCCCAATATGTCAGGATATATCCCTTTAATATTGCCGTCTAAGGAGATACGCCCGTAAATATTCTCTTCTACCTTTACTATCTCCATTAAGGTCTCTAAGTGAAACCATCCCTTTACTTTAAGGTCAAGGCTGAACTTCAAGGGTTTCAGCGCAGAGGTATCATTCTCCAGTATCCGTTGTCTGTTGTCTGTGCTCTGTGTTCTGTGTTCTGTCTTTTCTGTAATCAGGTCAACAGCGCCGTGTAGGGTAATCTCGCCGTCCCTTTCCTTCTTCAGCTTAAAGAACTTTCCAATTGTTGATGAGAGTATCTTTGCCTTTCCTGAGAGGCTCCCGGCTTTGGAGCTGTCTGCTGCAAATGGCATTATCTCCCCTTTTGTCTCTATGGAGGAGTCGGATAGATAGATACCGAGGTCTGAAATTTCAAACCTCCTGCCGTCTGTTTTTAAGCTGCACTTTATTTTCCCTCTGAATTCAGGAAGGCCTGATGCCTTTATGAGGCTGTCTGAAACGGATAATTTGATATTTACAGTTTCTTTCTTCAGGATTTCCGAATTTAAGCCTGATGCCGTAAATATTGCCTGCGTCTTCTTGTCTGAGAGCGCAAGTTTTCCCTGAGTTATGCTGGCATTTTTAAGGACTACCTTTATATACTTATCCTCTTGTTCGGAGAGGTAGCTGGTTATGGAGTTTATTACTCTCTCTAAATCTTCCTTATCTGCCGTTAGATCAGGCTCTCTTAATACGAGTCTTCTTATTCTTAGCTCTTTGAAAAATAATCCTGAAAGCTCTATATAGGCGCGTATCCTTGCTATCTCCAGCAGTTTTTTGCCGTCTTTATCAAAGACCTTAAGCCCCTTTGTCTGCAGATACATGGGGAAGAGGTTTATTACGGCCTTATCCATGATTACCTTTTCGCCTGTGGCTTCTTCAAGGTGCGGCAGTATAAGCCTTTTTATTGAGTTAGAGAGTGTGGGACCTCTTAGCAGTGAAGACAGAATGCCCATGGAGATGATGATGCACAGGGCTGCTAAAAGCCATCTTTTTTTTCTTTTCTCCAAAACTAAAATCTCCTGTATGTAACTAAGAACTAAAAACTTTTATTCATATCTGAGCGCTGTAATCGGATCCATGCCTGCTGCCTTTTTTGCAGGGTAGACCCCGAAAAATACGCCTATGCTCATTGAAAAAAAGAATGCCAGAAAAATTGCCCATGCGCTTAAGCTTGTTGGAAGCGACGGTATAAACAGAGGAATAACCCATGTAAAGGCCATACCGCAGAGTATGCCTATAAGCCCGCCTACAAGGCTTAAGGCCACTGCCTCTGTGATAAACTGAAAAAGTATATCCCTGTTTTTTGCGCCTACAGCCTTTCTTAGCCCGATCTCCCGCGTCCTCTCTTTTACTGAGACAAGCATTATATTCATGATGCCGATTCCCCCGACTATCAGGGAGATAGCGGCAATGCCTGCAAGCACCGCTGTCATTATCTTAAGTATCTTCTCCATTGTGGCAAGCATCTCATCCTGGCTGAATACAGTGAAGTCCTCCTCGCCTGCGTGTTTTTTGATGAGGGTCTCTTTTATCTCATTTTTTGCAGCCGTTATCTCTTCCTCGCTTCTGACCTTTACCGTTATGTTAAAGAGGCTGTCAGTGTCAAACAGCACCTGGGCTGATGTTGTTGGTATGAATATTATATCGTCTATGTCAAATCCAAGTGTGACGCCCTTTGGCGCCATAAGCCCTATGACCCTGTATTTAGTGCTTCCTATGGTTATAAGCGCGCCAAGCGGGTTTGCCTCTCCAAGTATCTCTTTTTTAACAGTCCTTCCAATGACAGCAACATTTCTTCCTGAGTCAACGTCAGATGTATTTATAAACCGTCCGCTGTCAATTGTGAGGCTTCTTGCCTCAAAATAATCCTCTGTAACGCCTATGATATATGTTGACCTGCTTTTTGAGCCGTGTTTTATCAGAGATGTCCCTGCAACTACAGGCACAGAATGTTGAATATGCCTTGAACGCTTTTTTATAAGCAGCGCATCGTCATATACAAGTTTTCTTACAGCGCTTGTGCCCATATGCGTGCCGCCTTCCTTTGATGTCTTCCCCGGGACCACTATGAGTATGTTTGAGCCGAGGCCGCTGAACTCAGTCTGTATATATCTTCTTGCCCCTTCCCCGATTGATACAAGAAGTATTACGGCAGTGACCCCTATTATTACGCCGAGGGTTGTCAGGAACGCCCTTATCCTGTTGCTCATGATAGAGTCCCTTGATACCCTTAATACCTCAATTACATCCACTGTCGCAGACCCCGTCTTTTATAGTTATAATGCGTTTAGCGTCTTTGGCAATAGCCGCCTCATGCGTTACAAGTATAATTGTAACACCTTCACTGTTAAGTTCCTTGAAGATATTCATAATCTCTTTGCCTGAGCTGCTGTCAAGATTTCCTGTAGGCTCGTCTGCAAGAATAATCTGAGGCTGCATTACAAGAGCCCTCGCAATGGCGACACGCTGCTGCTCGCCGCCGCTCAGCTCAGATGGCTTATGCTCTATGCGGTGAGACATGCCTACCTTTTTGAGCATCTCAAGCGCCTTGTCTCTGCGCTCATTGGAGGGTATGCTGCTGTAAATCATCGGAAGTTCCACATTCTTAAGCGCCGGGAATCTTGGAAGCAGGTTGAATGTCTGAAATACAAAGCCAACTCTTTTGTTTCGTATCTCTGCGAGCTCGTCATCACTCCTTTTTGCTATATCAATGTCTTCAAAATGATACATGCCTGATGTATGCCTGTCCAGGCAGCCTATTATGTTAAGAAGCGTTGATTTACCGGAGCCTGAAGCGCCCATTATTGCAATAAAGTCTCCTTTTTCAATGTCAAGGTCTATACCCTTAAGAACTTCAAGGGCTACTGTTCCAAGAACATAAGTCTTTCGGATGTCACTAAGATGAATCAGCAACCTTAATCCTCACGCCCTCTTTAAATCCGGGCTTGTCAGGGGTGATGATGACAATATCTCCTTCTTTCAGCCCTTCCTTTATTTCTGTAAAGTTCCAGTTGTGTATGCCTGCTGTAACTTTTTTCTTTTTAGCCTTCCCCCCCTCAGATACATACACAAAAACCTCTCCCTCTTTTTCAATCATGGCCTGAGACGGCACGACTATGACATTTTTAGCCTCTCCTGCTATTATCTCAACATCAGCAGATAATCCCGGCTTTAGAATAATATTACCTTTAGGGCTTGAAACCCTTACTTCAAATGTCCTTGCCTCAAGTTTTTCGCCTGTTACAATGGGGGAGATCTTTATTACCCTGCTTTGAAAAGTCATTTTGGGATAAGCATCCATTGTCACCCTTGCAGCCTGTTTGATAGAGATGCTTCCTACATCAGCCTCGTCAACCGGCACGGCTATATACAGGTTGTCAGGGTCAACGACAGAGGCAATCAGGGGGCCCGGAGTTATAGTATCTCCAATGTCAACATACCTTTTTGAGACAACGCCGTTTATAGGAGACCTTATGTAGGAATACCCATATTGAAGCCTCGCAATCTCTCTCGCAGCCTTTGCCCTGTCAATGTCTGCCTCTGCAAGGGAGAGCCTTGTTGAGACATCATCAAATCCCTGCCTTGTAATAAGCTCTTCCTTATAAAGCGACTCTTTCCTCTTGTATTCAAGCCTTGTGTTTGATAAATTCGCCTCTGCCTGTTTCAGCTCTGCCTCTGCCTTCTTAAGGTTTGCCTCTGCCTCGGATGCGTCAAGTATGACAATAATTCCGCCTGCCTTTATCCTGTCTCCTTCTTCAACATAAAGCCTTGTTATCTTACCTGTGCGCTGGGCTGTGATATTGGTCTCTATGTCTGACTTTATTGTTCCTGTTGATATCCCTGTGATTGTTACCTCAATATTCTCTTTTTTTGCAGCCGCCCAGAGAACCCTCCTGTATGTAGCGTCTTATCCCTTTAATTTTTTTACGAAAAAAACAATTTTATAGTATATTACCTTAATATAGGCATAGGGTCAATTAAGCTTCAGCCCAAAAATAGATTTGTGGAAGGGTAAGCTCGGGGGGTCTCCCTATCCTATTCGTCCGCTCCTGCAAAAGACAGAGGCGCAAGAAGAAATAAGATAAAAAATGTCAGCAAAATCTTTATGAAATATCTGGCAGGCATGAATATCTCTGTTTATTTCTTTCTAATTTTGTGAAGAAATTCTTTGGCAGTTATAACTGTAACAGCGTCTCTAACCTTATCAGTAAAAAAATGGGAATCACCAGTTAAGAAGTAATCTGGTTTTACAGGGAGCGCTGCCGCAAGTATAGGAACATCTTTTTTGTGTGAAATCAGATTAGCAGCTTCCTGAACCTTTTTAACATATTTTGGTCTTTGCACAACCACAATGTCGGCTAATGCCCGTTTAGTTTCTGTGAGGGCAATTTCAAGGCTTCGTTCCTTGAGGTATTTTAGCTTCTTCTTTACAATTTTATACAACTCTTCAACTACGTCCTCGCTTGTTATAAAGTCAATCTCTACTAAATCAAGAATTTTAGATTCATTGCCATTGAAAAAAATTCCTGAAAGAAGGATATTGGTATCCAGAAAAACCTTATATCTCATTTGCGGAGAAGTGCAAGCTCTCTAAGCATTTGTTCCTCAGTAATGCCTTCTTTTTTCATCAACCACTTGAGATAATTTCTGCTCTTTTGGGCATAAATTTTTTTAAGCGCTGTATTTATCGCCTCTGCTGTATCAGAAAAAATTCCAAGCTCTACTTCTTCAGCGATATTTTTGTAGATGTCTTCTGAAACCTCAGCTACTATTTTAGGCATCTAACACCTCCTGAATATTAAACTTCCTTTTCAATCATTTCTCACATTATACCATTTGCATTAATTGACAGCGCATTATCATTGAAAGTTTTTATAATTAACACACCCTGCGGTCTCTGCCGCAGGGTTCTTCATTATCTCTGCAATTTCTTCGGGTTGAAGTTCATCCTTAAAGTAGTATTTCAAAAATAACTTATCGCTGGAACTCAGCCCTTCTATCAGCTTTTTAAGCAACTCTGCCTGCTCTGATTCAGAGATCTGCTCTATTATTGACGGCTGAGGGTCTGGAAGAATTTCTATAACAGCCTTATTCTCTTCAGCCGCATCTTCTAAAGAAATATGAACCCTACTTGTCTTTTTAACAGAATTTATCGTCGCATTTGCGGCAATAACCATAAGATAGCAGCAATTCACGGCAAATATAAAAAGCACATCATAACCACATTGAGTTTTATTTGATAGGGGAATATTTTTTCTGACAATTCATTGTTCTTTTAAATACAGAGTTTATTGAGGGTAAAAT
>JACQXF010000001.1 GCA_016208855.1 Nitrospirota bacterium
AAGGCTCCCCCTATAATAGAGCATCTGAAACTCAGGAATCTTCCCCTCATAAAAAAAACAGGCCGCTCCACTTGCTCAATGTTATTTTTTCTTTCTACTTCAATTACTTAGATGATTCTTGCAGGAAATTCTCAGGAAACTTCAAAATTAATACACAGCGCCAAAATAATTTTGAAAATGAATTTCATTTCCTTGACAATGCTATGCAAATAGCCTTAAAATAAAAACCATGCAAGGCAGACCTAAAGGCAGAAAAAGCCCTTTGCAGGGCAGCAGCGCTTCTCACAGCATATCAGGCGAGAAAGAAAGGCTTAGGCTTTTTATTAAAAAGGCAGGCCTGAAATCTACAAGGCAGAGAGACATTATAGCAACAGAGTTTCTCAAGACAATAGGGCATATCACAGCAGAAGACCTGTATAAAAAGGTAAACAGAAAACATAAAGAAATTGGCTTTACAACTGTTTACAGAACAATGAAGCTCCTGTCTAAATGCGGGCTTGCAAGCGAGAGGGTATTTGCAGACAATCTTACACGTTACGAGCCGGCTCGCGGCGAAGAGCATCATGATCATCTTATATGCATCGGCTGCGGCGAAATTACAGAGTTTGAGAACCCCAAGATAGAGAGGCTTCAGGGAGAAGTTGCAAAAGAATTTGGCTTTAATACCATTTCACACAAGATGGAGCTTTACGGTTACTGCAGGAGGTGCGTGGAGAATGCATAAACATCACTCTAAAGACAGAGCTAAGGCAGATGGCTTAGAGAAGATATGCCTTGTAGGCAACCCTAATGTAGGGAAGAGCGCAATATTCGGGCTTCTCACAGGCCGTTACGCAAATGTCTCCAACTACCCTGGCACAACCGTTGAGGTAATGAGGGGTACATTAGCCATAGAGAAGAATAAATTTACGATTGTAGACACACCCGGGGTAAACAACCTTATTCCCATGAGTGAAGACGAGAAGGTCACGAGGGATATCCTTCTTAACGAAAAGGCATCAGCAGTCATACAGGTTGCGGACACAAAAAATCTAAAAAGGTCTTTATCACTCACGCTTCAGCTGATTGAGATGGGGCTGCCCCTTGTCCTTGCGCTGAACATGAAAGATGAAGCCGCAAGCAGGGGAATTGACATCAAGGAGAAGGAGCTTAAGAAGATTCTTGGCATTGATACAGTATCAACTATAGCTGTTCAGAGAAAAGGCATAACTACACTTAAAAAATTACTTATGCATCCAAAGATATCAAACTTCCGTTTCTCCTACGACCATCACATTGAAGCGCATATTTCAAAAATTGAGCCTCTGATCCCGGAGACAAATATATCAAGACGCTCAATCGCCCTAATGCTTCTCTCAGGCGATGAGACCATAAAAGACTGGCTGATAGGGCACACCTCTGAAGAAGATATACGCTTAATTGAAACATTAAGGAACGACCTTTCAGGAAAATATTCCATGCCCCTGAACTATGTGATTAACCAGCAAAGGCTAAAAGCAACTAATGATATAATACAGAAGGCTTTAATAAGGACTGAAACACATAAAAAAAGCGTTTCTACCCTGCTTGGAGAGCTGACAACGCACCCCCTGCTTGGATTTATCTTTCTTGCCCTTGTACTTTATGTTATGTATCTGTTTGTTGGAAATTTTGGAGCCGGCGTCCTAGTTGATTTTATTGAAGAGGATATATTCGGCAACTACCTAAATCCATGGGCAGAAAAAATTATAACAGCCGTTATACCGATAAAATTTTTTCAGGAACTTTTTATCGGACCTTACGGCATCATCACAATGGCTTTGACATATGCAATAGCAATAATACTGCCTATAACAACAACCTTCTTTATTGCCTTTGCAATACTTGAGGACAGCGGTTATCTGCCAAGGCTTGCCGCAATGCTCAACAGAATATTCACTGCAATAGGCCTGAATGGCAAGGCAGTGCTGCCGCTTATTCTGGGGCTTGGCTGCGACACAATGGCAACCATGACAACAAGGATTCTTGACACAAAAAAAGAGAGAATAATCGTCACCCTCCTGCTGGCGCTTGGGGTTCCGTGTTCAGCGCAGATAGGCGTAATACTCGGGATGTTTGGGAAGCAGCCCATGTCGGCATTTATTACATGGCTAAGCGTTGTGACCGGTATAATCATCTTCGTTGGCTTTCTTGCAGCTAAGGTAATACCCGGGGACAGGGCCGACTTTATCCTTGAGCTTCCGCCGATAAGGCTTCCTAAATTTTCAAACATAGCCGTAAAGACATTAGGCAGGATTGAATGGTACCTTAAAGAGGCAGTCCCGCTCTTTATACTCGGGACCCTGATACTGTTTGTATCTGATAAGCTCAAGATTCTGCCCTTAGTGGAAAAAGCAATGTCTCCTGTTGTTGTCAACCTTCTCGGCCTGCCCTCAAAGGCTGCTGAGTCATTCATAATGGGATTTCTGCGAAGGGATTACGGGGCAGCAGGGCTGTTTGCATTACAGCAGCAGGGGCTGCTTAACACAGAGCAGGTTGTGGTAAGCCTTGTAACCGTCACTCTCTTCATTCCATGCATTGCCAACTTTTTTATGATAGTAAAGGAGCAGGGATTAAAAACAGCCCTATATATGGCGGCATTCATATTTCCATTTGCCTTTCTTTTCGGAGGGGTTCTTCACAGAGCGCTTATGTGGTTAAAGTTATTTAGTTAAATATAATCGCTTAGCATATTATTATATGCACAAGACTGAACAAACAACTTCAAAAACATCTGCAGGCCTGTACTGGCTTCTTACCATAGGCTATATGGCTTTGATATTTTATCTTTCATCCAGTCCGGATACAGGCCTGCCCGAGATTTTTCCTGAGGGCTTTGATAAGCTTACCCATGCAGGAGCTTATGCAGTACTCGCTTCTTTATTTTATAGCTCCCTCAGCAAAAGCGGAGTTAGAAAATATGTCTTTATGCTTGCTTTTCTCCTAAGCGCTCTCTATGGCCTTAGTGACGAGTTCCATCAATCCTTTGTGCCCGGCAGAGATCCGTCATTTGGAGACCTTATTGCAGACTCCATAGGTTCAGCTTTAGGGGGCTATTTTACATCTAAATTCAAAAGTACAGAGTTCGTAAGTCGTAAAGCGTAAGGCGAAATAAATCTCTACTCCTATCGCCTTAAGTCTTACGTCTGTTATCTTTTTGGGCACCTTCTGCCTTTGTGCCTCTGTGCCTATATACTACTCTATTACCTCTATAATCATCAGTTTCTTCTCAGGCGGACTGTCTCCAAACTTAACTGCATCAAGAAACGCTACCCTCGTCTTCTCTGCAACCTCTTCGTCGCTTGTACACAGGGAGCATAAAAGCTCATCTTTCTCAACAAAATCCCCTGTCTTCTTTTTAAGAATAATCCCTGCGGCTGGGTCAATCTCAGAATCTATTCTTTCCCTTCCTGCCCCAAGAATCATTGAAACAATACCAATCGCCTCAGCATCCATAGACTGAATATAGCCGCTTTCTTCAGAAAGCACATCAATAGTCAGGCATGCGTATGGTAACAGAGACGGCCTTTCCACTATTTGGGGGTTTCCGCCCTGCAGTTCAATGAGCTCTCTAAATTTCCTTAATGCAGAGCCGTCTTCAATTAACTGCGCAAGCCTTTTTTTGCCTTCTTCTATGTCTGCCTCAATGCCTGCAACTCTCAGCATCAATGCACCGATATAAAGCGTGACCTCCATTAAGTCATCCGGCCCATTGCCTTTTAAGCAATCAATGGCTTCTGTGACTTCAAGGGAGTTTCCTACAGCCATCCCAAGCGGCTCATTCATAGCTGTTATAACAGCTATTGTCTTGACCCCAAATGCATTTCCAATATCAACCATTGACCTTGCAAGCGTCCTCGCAGATTCCATATCTTTCATAAATGCGCCTTTGCCGACCTTTACATCAAGCACAAGCCCTTCAATGCCCTCGCTTAATTTCTTAGACATAATACTGCCTGTTATAAGCGGGACAGAATCAATCGTAGCTGTTACGTCTCTTAGGGCGTAGAGTTTTTTATCAAGCGGTGACATTTCTTCAGAATAGCCTATCATTGCGCACCTTATTCTTGAGAGCGCCTCTTTAAACTCACTGACACTAAGGGCAGTTCTAAAACCAGGGATGCTTTCTAATTTATCAACTGTTCCGCCTGTATGGCCTAATCCCCTGCCTGACATCATAGGTACTATGATACCTGCTGACGCCATAAGAGGCACAAGTATCAGGCTTACTTTGTCTCCAACGCCGCCTGTGCTGTGTTTGTCAATCTTATGCCCCTGAATGTCTGATAAGTCTATGCGGCTGCCTGCGTCAAGCATGACTTCTGTCAGGCTTACAGTTTCTTCTTTGGTCATGCCTTTGAAAAATACCGCCATCAAGAATGCGGATATTTGATAATCAGGGATTTCATTTTTTAGGTAGGCAGTCAGAAAAGCGCTTAATTCATCTTTAGTAAGGCTATATCCGTCTCTTTTTTTCTTTATGATGTCATAAGGTCGCATTGTCTTTTTTTATCTATAGATCATAACATATCAATAAATAAGTCTACCTTATTTATGCAGCTTCAACATGGTATTGTCACGGCTATATTTTTAAGGCAAAGGAAAATGCGGGATGTGGTGCTCTTTTCCTCTTTGTGGTATTATTCTTACATAAAGGAATTAAATTTTGATAGAATGACATTAGATGAAACTCGTTAGATTCATTGCAGATGTAAATGTAGAAAAACCAATAGTGGATTATTTATCAGAAGATGGCTATGACATAAAGTGGATACCAAACTATGACTGTGAGATTACTGATGAAAACCTTCTAAATCTGGCAAATAAAGAGAAAAGAATTCTTATAACTAACGATAAAGATTTTGGAGAGTTAATTTTTTTACAGGAAAAACTATCTACTGGCATAATTCTTATAAGGATTAAGGGACAGAAAACTAAAGAGAAGCTTTCTTTAGTAAAAAAGCTATTAAAAAATTATAGTCATAAACTCTTAAATCATTTTACAGTCATAACAGAGAAAAAGATTAGGTTTATACCGCTGGAGGGGATAAGATGAAAGAAGAAAAATTACTTAATCGTATAGTTACAGATCCAAAAGTAATGCTTGGCAAACCAGTTATAAAAGGGACAAGATTAACAGTAGAGTTGATTATTGAAAAAATTGCTTATGGCGAGACTATAAAGGATATAAAGAAGGATTATCCATTTCTTACTGCAGATGATATAAAGGCAGCTCTTTTATATGCAGCCAAACGATTGGCTCATGAAGAAGTGTATGCGGCATAAGGGATGCTGCTTCAGAAACATAAATTCACTTACACAATCCTTCCATCCAGCATCCTTATAACCCTTCCGCATTTTGAGGCGAGAGTTTCGTTATGGGTTACTATTAAAAATGTTGTGCCGTTTTTCTGGTTTAAGCCGGCTAATAATTTAAAAATATCTTCTCCTGTATGCGTGTCAAGATTGCCTGTGGGCTCATCAGCAAGCACAACCTTTGGCTGAAGCATAAGCGCCCTTGCTATGGCGACCCTCTGCTGCTCCCCGCCAGAGAGTTCTCCGGGCTTATGATCTTTTCTTGCATAAAGCCCCATGTCATTCAACAGCCTCTCTGCTCTATCCATCATTTCTTTGTAGTTTGCCCCTTGCCCCTTGCCCCCTGACCCTATTAATGCAGGCATCATCACATTTTCAAGGGCATTAAATTCAGGCAGAAGGTGATGAAACTGAAATACAAACCCCACAGTCTTGTTTCTAAAATCTGCAAGCCTGCCTTCATCAAGGCTGAATATATCGTTATCTTCATAAAAGACCTTGCCTGAAGTTGGCTTATCAAGGCTTCCAAGTATATGAAGCAGGGTGCTTTTTCCGACGCCTGACGGCCCCATTATAGCTGCCATCTCGCCTTGGTATATATCAAGATTTATACCATTTAACACATTAAGCTTTACTTCATTATTGATAAAAGACTTATTTAGGTCTCTTGCGCTTATCAATGCCTGCATCTTTGCTTTTTGGCTCCTCTTCAGTTGAATCATCCTTCTTTGGCATAACGGTCTCTTTCATCTCCTTCAAAGCCTTTACTGCCTTTCTCTTTGTTTCCTTCATCCCGTCAATCATGTCGCCAAACTTCCCGATTGTCCTGCCTATTGAGACAGTCTTATCGCCAACCCACCTGAAAGGCTCTCCGCCTTTCCATATGGCAAGCACTATTGTAAGGATAATCAAGATTATAGAAAGCGTTATTGTCCTGAATATAAGTTTAAACATATTCTCTACTCATATCTTAACGGCTCCACTGGGTTTAGTTTTGATGCCTGCCATGAAGGATACACCGTCGCCATAAGCGTTATCAGGATAGCTGAAAGGGGCACAACAACAAAATCAAAAAGGCTCATTCTCACAGGCAGATAACTAAAATAATACACATCAGCAGGAAGGCTTATAAATCTATATGTCTTTAAGAGGTAGCAAACAATATAGCCTCCGATTATTCCAAGAACGGTCCCTGCAGTGCCTATTATAAGTCCGTAGATCATAAATATATACATAATCCCCCTGCTTGTTGCACCCATTGCCTTAAGTATTGCAATCTCTCTTGCCTTATCAATTACAATCATTACAAGGTTGCTCACAATGCTAAACGAGGCTACCAGGACAATCAGAACAAGTATTATAAACATTGCTATTTTCTCCAGCTTAAGCGCTGCAAAGAGGTTTCTGTTCATATCTATCCAGTCTCTTGCGTAGTACGGAGGGCCAAGAAGCTTCTCTATTTTCCCTCCGATTTCCCCTGTCTTATATATGTCATCCACCTTTACCTCAATCCCTGAAACATCTGCCTCGTATCTGAAAAATTCCTGAGCTTTCTTTATGTGTACATATGCAAGGCTTGAGTCATATTCATACATCCCTGCCTCAAAAATGCCTGCAACTTTAAATTTCTTCATCTTTGGAATTGCGCCGAGAGGACCTATCTCGCTCATTGGCGAAATCATATTAATTTCATCGCCAACAAATAGGCCGAGGGTTCTTGCAAGCTCAATGCCTACTATTATTCCGGGGATGTCTGAGCCTTGATTAAGGCCTGAAATTTTACCCTCTTTGAGGTTTTTTAGTATATCCGTAGTCCTGCCTTCAAGCCCGGGATCTATCCCCCTTACGACAATGCCATGCGCCCTGTCGTTAGAGCCAAGCATTGCCTGTCCATAGATAAAGGGAGAAGAGTGTATCACGCCCGAAACCTTATTGACCTTCTCCATTAGCAAATCTTGATCCTTCACCCTGCCGTCATAACTAAGCACCACAAGGTGTGCGTTCACTCCGAGTATCTTTCTCTGAAGGTCATCCTGAAACCCGCCCATTACAGAAAGCACAATTATCAATGCCATAACTCCAAGCATAATTCCAAGGATGGATATTGCAGTATTAAGAGAGATGCCTTTTTGCTTCCTTTTTGTCCTGAGGTAGCGGAGGCTTATAAAGAGCTGATATGGAAGGTTCATCATGTTAGAGAAAAGGTTAAGATTAAGGTTGAGGTTGAGCGTTTTTCATTCCTTAACCTCAACCTTAATCTTAACCTTGACCTTGTCCTCAACCTAAGCCTCTGGTTTTAATTGCGGGAATAGTATCACGTCCCTTATTGATGAGGAATTGGTAAGTATCATCACCAGCCTGTCAATGCCTATTCCTTCTCCTGCCGCAGGGGGCATTCCGTATTCAAGCGCCCTTACAAAGTCCTCGTCCATAAAGCTTGCCTCTTCATCTCCTGCCTGCCGCGCCTCAACCTGCTTTAGGAACCTTCCTTTCTGATCCTCAGGGTCATTAAGCTCTGAGAAGGCATTTACAACCTCTCTGCCTGCTATGAAGAGCTCAAATCTCTCCACAAGCTCAGGGTTGTCTTTTTTCCTCTTTGCAAGAGGCGAGAGCTCAAGCGGATAGTCCGTTATAAACGTAGGCTGTATAAGATAAGGCTCAACCTTTTCTTTAAATATCTCATCAAGCACTTTGCCGTGAGATGCGTTCTTATCTATATCAATCCTGTTCTTTACGGCAAACTCTCTGGCGCCTGCGAGGTCTTTAAATACAGAAGGGTCAACGCCGTATGCCTCCATTGCCTCTGCCATTGTCAGCCTCTTCCACGGAGGGGTAAAGTCAATTATCTCCTCTTTATCTTCTGATATTGTGTATGTCACCCGTAAATCACCTGCCACGTCTTTACATACATAGGTAATAATCTCTTCCGTAAAATTCATTAAATACTGATAATCAGCATAAGCAATATAAAACTCAAGCATTGTAAATTCAGGATTGTGCTTTGTTGATATGCCCTCATTGCGGAAGTTCCTGTTAATCTCATAGACCTTTTCATAGCCGCCGACAAGGAGCCTCTTAAGGTAAAGCTCCGGCGCTATCCTAAGGAAAAGATCTATCCCAAGCGCATTGTGATGCGTCTTAAAGGGCCTTGCAGTCGCCCCTCCCGGGACTGGTTGCATCATAGGGGTCTCAACCTCTATAAAACCCCTGCTGTCAAAAAAATTCCTGATGGACTTTATGGCCTTGCTGCGCTTAAGGAAGACCTCCCTTACATTGGGGTTTACGATTAAATCCACATATCTCTGCCTGTAGCGAGTCTCAATATCCTTAAGCCCGTGCCACTTCTCAGGCAAAGGCCTTAAGGACTTGCAAAGCAATGAAATGTCTTTCACCTCAAGCGTAAGCTCTCCAGTCTTTGTCTTAAATACCTTTCCTGTTAATCCTACGATATCTCCTATGTCAATGTTTTTAAGCAGCCCATAACCTTCGCCAAGGATGTCTTTCCTCAGATATACCTGAATCTTTCCTGTAATATCCTGCACATGTGCAAAACAGGCCTTGCCAAAATCCCTCATCGCAACGATCCTGCCTGCTATAGTGCAGTTATCGTTTTTTGTTTCAAACTCTTCCTTGGCAATATGCCCGTATTTGTCTATTATCTCCCTTGCCTTGTCCTTAGCATCAAAAGAGACACCGTATGGATCAACTCCGGAATCTTTAAGCCTTTGAAGCTTTTTAATCCGTTCCTGTATCAGCTCGTTAGTCTCTTCCATCTGTTACCTTTCTCTATTATTCAATTAAAGAGGACAGAACTTTTGTCTTCTCTTCAATTATCTTTTCCATGCTCTCGTGCTGCATCCTGAGTTTAAAAAAGTCATCTGCTATCCCGAGTGACGCCATCATCGCTGCCTTAAAATGGTCTATAGTTGGAGCGCTGTTATAGATTTCCCTAAGCTTTTCATCAACATATTTTGCAAGAGACTTTACATACATCTCGTCTTCATCAGTTTTAACTGAATATTTTTTCCCTAATATCTGAACTTCTATTGTCTTCAATGTTATTGCTTACTGGTTAGCTTTTAACCTGCTAACCGCTATCTGTTAATAATGAGTTCCTTAGTATGTCCGCATAGTTTGTCATTGCCCGACTTGATTGGGCAATCCAGAACATATTAAAAATACTGGATTCCCGCTTAAGAACTGCGGGAATGACAGATAAAATAATATGTCCTTACTTATAAGGTTATTAGTCAACTGTCTTTAGACGCCTATGGAGTCCAGCTCCCTTAGGATGCTCTCCACATGCGTTTTTACGGTTTCTCTCTCTTTGTTTAGTTTCCCTATGTCTGTCTTAAGGCTCTCTGCTTCTTTGATATTATGCCTTAGCGCCTTTAGTTCATCATCCTTTTTTTTGACCTCTTCTTCAAGTGTCTTTATCCTTACCGCTAACTCCCCGTTCTCTTCTGTAAGGACCTTAACCTTGTTTACTACTTTTAATATCTTCTCTTCAAGCACTTCAATCTTATCCATTGACGGTTTCTCCTTTTTAGCAGGTTCCTCTTCAGGAAAATCAAACATATCCTGTTTCATGGCTTGTAAATTATCAAAATAATATTAAAAAGTA
This sequence comes from Nitrospirota bacterium, assembly GCA_016208855.1. Classification (GTDB taxonomy): domain Bacteria; phylum Nitrospirota; class Thermodesulfovibrionia; order UBA6902; family DSMQ01; genus JACQXF01. The sequence continues at coordinate 9,959 of JACQXF010000001.1, forward strand.
AATAGCGGAAGCCCCTCGATTCTCCTGTACTGCCAATAGCTCCTCAATACTTTCTTTACATAATTTCTTGTTTCAGTATAGGGGATATCCTCTATAAATTCATCCAGGCCGCTGTAGCTATATTGCTCAAGCCATTTCTGCAAGGCATTCTCTCCTGCATTATAGGCTGCTACCGCAAGGGGAATTTCCTTAAACCTCTTAATGAGGGTGGAGAGATAACGGGTGCCAAGCATGATGTTCTTTTCAGCATCATGAAGTTCGGAGCCGTTTTTCAGACCCACATTTACGCTTTCGTTTACCCTCTTTGCAGTAGACGGCATTATCTGCATAAGGCCAATTGCCCCTACGCGGGAGACCGCATTAGGGTCAAAACGGCTTTCTTCTCTTATTAACGCTGCTACAAGATAAGCGTCTATGCCGTCTCCTTCTGACGCCTTTTTAATGATATCCATATAGCCAAGAGGATATGAAAGGGGAAGAAATTCCTCTCTCTCCGCTGCCTCTGCTATGGAAATTATTCTCCTGTATTCGCTTGTATCCATTGCAGCATAACCGAGATACAAGAGCTCTTCAGGTTTCTCCACATCCTGCATAGCTGTGCGAATCTCGCCTGCTGCCTCCGCCTTCATGCTGAGAAGGATAAGCGCCTCTATCCTGTCATAAACCTCTCCTTTTGGCTTACCAGGCCTTAGAGGCTCAATCTTCTTCGGGGTCTCGGGTAATGCAGTGCGCAACTTTACAAGATAACTGTAGTAGCCTGTGCCCTGAGGAAGCCGCTTAGAGAGGCTGTTATTGTCCTTTGAGCATATTCCCTCGTTATTGTTGCTGCCTTCTGATACAGCCTTTTCGCAGCTCTTAATCAGTTTCTCAAGGCTCTTTGCCTGCCAGTAAAGATATCTGTCCTGATTCTCTTTCTTAGGCGGCTCCGTAAGTCTTGAGAAATATCTTGACGCGCCTTCATAATTCCCTGAAAGATAGCTCATCCAGCCAAGGCCCCAGAGGGCCTCTTCTGCCTTTGAGGGAAACTCATTTAGAACTCTCTTGAAAATCTCTTCTGCCTCTAAGTTCTTTCTCTTTCTTCTAAGGTCGTCTGCGGAAACAAGGAGCAATTTAGCAAACCTCTCGTCTTTTGGATGCAGCCTTTGAATCCTTTCTACGGCTAAATTAAAATTATCCGTATCGTTAATCCTAAAATAAGAGAGCGCCTCAAGATATACAGATTCGGCATCCTCAAGCAAACCAAATGTCTTGGAAGACTTGTCATATTGTCTCTGTCTGAACTGACACATACCAATAGAAAAAGCAACTTTATTTTTATCTATAGCATTGTCTGTGTTCTGAGCTCTGTGTTCTGGGCTCTGTGTAATGACTTCCCTGTAAATCTCCTCGGCCCTCTGAAAATTTCCTTTCTCAAAAAACTTATCTGCCCTTTTTAAAAGCTCCTCGGCAGTAAAAATATCGGCCTTCCCCTCTTTTAGTTCCCGTAGGGCGTCTGTCCATTGCGGGACTGCATTAATGTATATATCTTTAAACAGGCTTACTGCCTCATTTGTCCTTTCGCGCTGTTTAAGAAGCATGGCGAGATTAAATTTGAGCTCCCATCCATTAGGGTAGTCCTTTGCATAACGCTGAAGCGCTCCGATTGCCCTTTCTTCCTGCTTTGCGCCGAGCAAGGCCATTATCTCTGACTTTCTTACATCTTTTAGTAAAATCCTATTCTGAATCTGAGGCAATATCTCTAACGCCTTGTCAAATCTTTCAGAGGCAATATATATATCTGCAAGTGATTTTAATGCATAGTCTCTTAGAACAGGATATGAATCAACTGACTTTTTAAAATATTCTTCAGCCTTATCAAACACCCTCTGTTCCTTGTAGATTCTTCCAAGGAGGAAAAACACCCTGCCTTTCTGCTGCTCATCCTCTGTTAGCTGCAAAAGCACGGCCTCTGCCTCTCTGAGGCTTGCTGAATTAAAGAAGTTAACCGCATCCTTAAACTGTTTTTCAGGTGTTTTTGCAGGCTCATTATCTGCCAAGACAGCCGATGGGCATAACTGCAGAATCAGGGCTAACAATGGAAAAATAAAAAATATAAGCGGAAGTTCTTTGATATGTTTCAGCTGCATGATTTATATTATCTTAAACACTTTAAAGCAGGCAAGACAGAGTTTTATTAGTTCATAGCTCATAGTTCATAGTTCATGGCTAAATATAATGCTAAAACTTACTTTAAACAAAAATCCTTTAGAAGAAGTTATAGGGAAGACCCTGCAGATATTAAAAGACGGCCGCATTGTTGCATATCCAACAGAGAGCTTCTATGCCCTTGGCGTATCAGCCATTAATGAAAAGGCAATTAAAAGGCTTTATGAACTCAAAAAAAGACCGCCGAAAAATCCGATGCCTCTTATTGTCGGCAATACAGAGGTTCTTCATTCAATTGTAAAGCCCATCCCGTTAGAGGCAAAAGACTTAATGAAAAGATTTTGGCCGGGGGCATTGACAATAGTATTTGACGCTGCAGACGCCATTCCTGAAATTTTAACTGCCGGCACAGGAAAAGTAGCCGTAAGGATACCGGGAGAGAGCTTTGCCCTGCATTTGGCAAAGGCAGCAAAATTCCCGATTACTGCCACAAGCGCCAACATCTCAGGCATGCCGCCTGCTGATACAGCAGAGGATGTAATAAATTATTTTGGAGATGCAATTGATTTGATTATTGACGCGGGTAAGACTCCCGGCGGTAAGCCTTCAACAATAATAGATGCTACTGTTAGCCCTGTAAGGGTTTTAAGGGCAGGGAGAGTCCTGCTTAAAGACTGACTCTGGTACACTGCAGCATAAATCTTCATCCAACTTTTGCTTTTAGCTTGGAGGGATTAAATTTATGCTGCTGCATGTTTGAGTTTCCGAAATGAATGTATGGATTCAATCTCTTTTTTGTACTGCTTCTGTGCTTCTTCAATGTCATAAAACGCCTGTAAATTCATCCAGAACTCTGCTATTCGCTCTCTTGGGATTTCCATGCTTGTTCTGCTTGCCATAATTACCTCGGATTGATTAATCATAGCATACTCTCCATTGCATAATTTATGCGGCTTCAACGTGTATCTTAAGCCCCAGCGCTTTAACTACCTTTAATATTGTAGTGAACTCAGGGTTGCCTTCAGTAGAAAGCGCCTTATAAAGGCTCTCGCGTCCCAAGCCAGATTTCCTTGCGATTTGAGTCATGCCTTTTGCTCTTGCAATATCGCCTAATGCAGCGGATATAACCGCAGGATTCCCATCTTCTATGACAGCTTCAAGGTAATTAGCCATATCATCCTCTGTCTTCAGATGCTCTACTACATCCCATCTTGTAGTTTTGAGTTTTCTTTTTTTCATATTATGTCCTCCTAAATTGCTTTTGCTAACTCAATTGCTTTTTGAATATCCTGGCGTTGAGTGCTTTTATCTCCTCCACCAAGCAAAATAATAAGTTTTTTGCCTTTCTGTATAAAGTAAATTCTATAACCCGGACCGTAATCAAGCCTTAACTCTGAAACACCGCTGCCAACAGGTTTTACATCACCCGGATTACCCAATGACAGGCGGCGGATTCTTGCATCAATCCGTGCGCGTGCCTTCCCATCTCTCAACGCGTTAAACCATTTGGCATACGCTTCTGTTTGCCTGATTTCTATTACAACTATATTGTATCCCATAAGATACATGAATGGCAATAGCTTTCTATCATCATAAAATTGTCTGAAACATAAGGTCTTTGAACAAGCCAGATGTTAAATATCTTTATGCCTTATAATCACCAAATGTCCCAAGCCATTGCTTTGCTTTGGTGGTAATGCCTTTTCAATAGTAACTCGGTAGATTTGTTTGTCGTTTGGAATTATGGGAAACCACCGCCTATTTTTTCTTGAACCACCTACCCGACCTTGTAAAGCGTCCATGATGTCCTTTAACCTGTTATCGACATCGTGAGAGGAAAGCACTGTCCCATCCATATATAGCCGCACTTTAAGTGCAAGTTTATCTGAAAGATGATAAGTTATGCCTGAGTTGTTTGCTGCTGCTGATATGATAGCATGCAATGTCTTCCGCTATGAATTTCGTGGAGATTGATATTTGGGTATCCGAACAGCCAATTTAAATTTACGCTTTGCCATTTTTCACATATAACGTGGCGCAGGCCGCTGATCCTGCGCCACGTTCTGACAGACGCCAGCGGCGTCTGTCAGAACATTCTCTTTTATCTTTATTCTGCATTTAGTAAAATTATAGCTTGACATATGCCTTGTCAAGCAAGCAGTCATTATATCTTTAGCCCTGTTTTCTTATTTCTTCCCTAATTCAAAAAAACTCTTTAAGCTCCTCTTTCCATGAGGGCGGGTTTATGCCTGCGGCAAGTCTCGTAGTTGTCATATCCAGCACAGAGTATTTTGGCCTTTTTGCAGGCGTAGGGTATTGTTCTGTGGGTATAGGCGCTACTTCGGTATTTAATCCTGAAAGCGATACAATCTCTTTTGCAAAGTCAAACCAGCTTATACCGCCTTCTGTCTCATCAGTGACGTGATAGATGCCATAAGCCCCGCTTTTGATAAGTTTCTCTATAGCCCTTGAGAGACTAACCGTATGAGTAGGCGAGCCTGTCTGGTCACTTACAACACCTATTTCAGGCCTCTCCTTGGCAATCCTTAGAATTGTTGATACAAAATTATTGCCCCCTGCGCCATAAAGCCAGCTTGTCCTTACAATGTAAAATTTATCCATAATCCACTGGATATACTTCTCACCGGCAAGTTTTGATTCGCCATAGGTACTAATTGGGTTTGTGTTATCAAAAGGGGTGTATGGTTTTTTGCCTTCACCGTCGAATACATAGTCTGTGCTTATATGGCAAAGCGGAATTTTCTTCTCAGCGCATGACAGGGCAAGGTTCTGAACCCCTATTGCGTTTATAAGAAAAGCCTTGTCGCGCTCTTCTTCAGCCCTATCAACCTTTGTGTATGCCGCGCAGTTTATAACTATATCAGGAGCAGCTTCTGTTATAGTCTGATATGCATTATCTCTTTTTGTGATATCAAAGGATTCTTCCGGCGGCGCCGAGACTTCATGCCCTTGCCTAAGAACATTTATAAGGTCCTGGGCAAGCATGCCTCTTGAGCCTGTAATGAGGACTTTCATTTCTCCCCGGTGCGGGTGGATTCTGACCAAAAACCCTCACTCTCTGTCTTAAGTCTTTCCTTAAGAGGCTTCCACCATTGAGGGTTATCAATATACCACTTAACAGTCGCCTTCAGCCCGTCTTCAATCTTTAAAGACGGTTTCCAGCCAAGGGTTCTCTCTATCTTTGAGTAGTCAATTGCGTATCTGTAATCATGCCCGGGTCTGTCCTTGACATAGTGGATATAGCTCTTATCTTTTCCCATAAGCTTAATAAGCGTCCTTACAATATCTATGTTCTTCGTCTCTCCGTCTCCGCCGATATTGTATATTTCTCCTTCCCTGCCTTTGTGCAGCACCAAATCTATTGCCGCACAGCAGTCTTCAACAAAGAGCCAGTCTCTTATGTTTTCTCCTTTGCCGTAAACAGGTACCGGCTTATCTTCAATCAGGTTTGTAATTGCAAGCGGAATCAGCTTCTCAGGAAACTGATACGGGCCGTAGTTATTTGACGGCCTTATGATTATTGCCGGAAATCCATATGTCTCATGATATGCCCTTACCATTAAATCACCTGAAGCCTTTGAGGCTGAATAAGGAGAATTAGGGCTAAGCGGAGTCGCCTCTGTAAATTTCCCTTTATCACCCAAGGCGCCGTATACCTCATCTGTAGAGATATGGATAAATCTCTGCACAGAGGCGCTCCTTGCTGCCTCAAGCATTGTGTGAGTGCCGATTACGTTTGTAATTAAGAAAGGCTGTGCGTTTAGGATAGACCTGTCCACATGGCTTTCTGCTGCAAAATTTACAACACAATCTATCCCTTTCATTAAGCCCTTCACAAGTGCCGCATCTTCAATATGTCCGCGTATAAACTTATATGAGGGATTGTTTACTATATCCTTAAGGTTCTCAGGATTCCCTGCATAAGTCAGGCAGTCAAGGTTTGTTATTTTATAGTCAGAATAATTTTTAAGGATACTCCTTACAAAGTTAGAGCCGATAAAACCCAGGCAGCCTGTAACAAGTATATTCACTATTTCACCTCAAACTGGCAGTCTGCGTCATCTTCATACCTTATCTCATCTACAGGCTCTTTCTTGCCAAAACCCTTATAAAGCCTGTCAGGAAAATTTAATACCAGAGAAGGCTCTCTGCCTGTGTTTTTGTAAGCATGTACGATTCCGGGAGGGACAATAACAATCATACGGTCTGCGTTCTCTATAATTTTTTTGTTTTTATAGGAAGGAGAATCTCCCCTGTTGTCCCATAGATAAACCTTGAACTCGCCCAGAAAACAGAAGTAATCAGTCTGCTCCTTATGCTCATGCGGGCCTCTTGTGATATCAGGAAGCGTCATGGATATATATCCCATCGCAGGGTCAAAGCCGTTTGTCAATTCGTCTTCTCTAAACATCTCGCTAAGCCAGCCCCTGGCGTCAGAAAAGACCTTTAGCTCTGTAACTATTACGCCGTCTATATCGCCGTAAGTAAACATAATCTTATATTTCCACTACTGAGTCATCTGCTATCATAAGCCGCAGCGCCTTATGAAGCATATCATTTTTTACTACCTTTGTATTTTTACCAATGATGCTGTCTTCAAGCCTCTCAATGCCTTCAACCAAGGAGTTATTTAAAATAACAGAATGTTCAACAACAGAGTTTATAACCTTAACCCTGCTGCCTATGCTTGTGAAAGGCCCTATAAAGGAATTCTTAATCTCCGCGCCTTCTCCTATTATTACAGGCCCCCTGATCATGCTCCTTGTAACCTTTACACCTTTTTCAATCTTTACCCTGCCGGTTATCTGGCTTTTATCGTCAACATTTCCTTTTATCTCTCGCTTTATATACCCGTCTAAAACCGTTGTGTTAGCCTTAAGAAAGTCATCCTTCTTCCCTGTATCAAGCCACCAGCCTTCAAGGATCTCGCTTCTTACCTTTCTGCCCATATTTATCAGCTCCTGAATGGCATCTGTAATCTCAAGCTCTCCACGAAGGGAAGGCTTTATCCTGTCAATAGCCTCGTGAATCTTTGGAGTGAATATATAAACTCCTACAAGGGCAAGGTTTGAAGGCGGGTTAGCAGGCTTTTCTATGAGCCTCACCACATGGCCGCGCTTATTAAGCTCTGCTACTCCAAATTGTTTCGGGTTTTCTACTTCCTTAAGGAATATCAGGGCGTCAGGCGAGTGCTTCTTGAATTCATTGATTGCATCTTTGACCCCATGTGAAAGGAGATTGTCGCCAAGATACATTATAAAATTATCGTCATTAAGAAACCGCCGTGCTATTTTAACCGCATGCGCAAGGCCAGCAGGCTCTGCCTGAGGGATATATGTTACTTTAACTTTCCACTCTCTGCCGTCTTTTATGTAAGACTTTACCTCCCCGCCTGTATCAGGGGAGATAATCACACCGACCTCTCTTATGCCGGCGTCATGGATATGCTGGAGCACATATCCAAGCAACGGCCTGTTTGCCACAGGTATAAGCTGCTTTGCAGTAGTATAGGTAAGAGGCCTTAGCCTTGTGCCTTTACCGCCTGATAAGATTAATGCCTTCATAATATAGACATCCCCTCTCGTTATATTTTATCTACATCAGAGGCATCCACTTTTACGGCCACCCCTTGCCTGAGTATATCTACTGAGAGTACAAACATATGCTGTCCGAGTTTCTCAATAAGTATGCCCTCAACACCGCTTAATGCTCCACGCCTTATTCTTACCGCCTGCCCTTCCTTAAGATACGGGTAAGGGTCAAGTGTCTCTTTGCTTTCAACAAGCCTCTTTAGAGACATTATCTGCTCATCAGGAATAGAGTCGGGATTGCTCTGCTCCTTGCCTATAAACCGTACAACTCCATTGACCTTCAGGACACTAAGGATATCATTTACGCTTTTAGAGATGTGTACAAAAAGATATCCTGGAAAGAGCGGAAATGTAACCATCTTTTTTCTGTCTTTCCACTTCCTTAGCCTCTCTACCGTAGGCAAAAACGCCTCAATGCCTTTTAGATTAAGCCTTTCAAGCGCTTGAAACTCGTGCCGCGACTTTACATATATTGCAAACCACTTATGCCCTGAACTCTCTGTCTGTTCCATCTGCCCCCTTAGCTGACTATTATGTAAACCATATCGTGCTTTTCTGTATAATCTTTAAACTTAATACTAACAACTGCCTTTTATGCCTGAGCCTTTACCTCTTCAGCGCCTTTGGCTTCCGGTATACCTTCCTTATAGACCTCAATAATACTTACAATCTTTATTCCTGCTGCCTGAAGCGCCTTCTGTACGTCTGACATCTTTGCGTCTTTGACTTTCAGTATATAATTTATATCCATAAAAACCTCCTCGGTGATTAAGTCAACTAATTGTAATCAACAGCAGATTATAAATCAATTCCCTGTCATCTCAGATAAATGCACAAAGGCTATATCTTTTGTATCAGGGACTGCTTCCTTCAAAAACCTCAGGGTATTTTCTCTTGCATGAGCAAGCACGATAGCCTGTCTTTTTTCCTTTGCTGCCTTTAGCGCCTTATCCCACTGGGCTTTTATGTGAACAATATCATCTTTTTCATCAAGGAAGATATCCCTGCGCAGCACGGCTGCACCTGTAGCCTTTGATGCATCAGAACTGACAGACTTTGAAGTGGTAAGGCTGTCCAGGAAGAAAAGACCATCCTTCTTGACCACAGATAAAAGCATCTGCATAGCCCTTTTGTCTTCTGTAAAGGCAGAGCCCATATGATTGCTTATACCCTTAACATGAGGGACTGAGCTTATGTCTTCACGCAGTGTCTTTGCTATCTCCTCGTCCTTCATCCATGTATACAGCCCGCCCTTGCCGAGCCTTTGCGGGCTTTTTGCCTCCATCGGGATATGCCCTATAATCTCGTAGCCCCTCTTACTGCCGTCCTCTGCAATCCATGAGGAATAGGGTTTATGCGGCGATATCGAAAGTGTAAGCGGTATTTTGAGATTAAAAATATCTTCCGCAATCTTCTTGCTTGCGCCAAGGCTGTCTATTACAATGGCAATCTTAGGTTGAGCTGTTTCTACCTTTTTGGGCGCCTCCGGTTTTTTTTCTTCCTTGGGCTTCTTTTCCTCCTTAAGAATGACACCCTTTTGGGCAGTGTCTTTGCTTATCTCCCTGTATAAAAGAAAAACCCCAGCTGCTATAACCAGCAGAACTAATAATATATGATAACTTCTTCTCGGTTTAGACTTTACTCTTTTTTTAGGCTTCATATTTTCTGCCTTTCACTGTCCAAGTTCAAATACCTCTACTCCATGAGGCGGCTTAAAGGTAAAAAGCGCCTCATCAAGTCCTGTATTAATCTTAACACTTTTTATTGTTATATCAATTTTATTGCCGTATGTGTCAAATATGGTAAAAGATTTTATCGGGAAATCTTTGTCTGTTATTACAAGCAGAATCCTCTTTATAAAACCTATCTGGCGTTTTGGTTTAAGCTCAAGAGTATCATCCTTCTGCAGCGAAATATCAAAATCTCCCTTCATATTACTAAGGCTGCTAAAGAGCGCAAGCGGAACCTGTCCGTATGAACCTTTGCCGAGTTTGCCTCTAAGCGCCTGCTTTTCAGATTTTTTATAAATCCATATATCAGAGCCGTTTATTATTACCTCTTCGTCTCTCGGCTTTGAGTATATCCACCTCATCTTTGTGCCTGCGACTCTGGATATAGAGAATGTCCCCTCGTATTTCTCTACCTTATCAAGGTCTTTTATGTAGCTTGTCTGGGAGAACTTCCCCTGCACATCCTGAGTCTCGTTGTATTTCTTCTGGATATGGTCAGCAGTCTCATCAAGCGTAGAAGCGTAAGAGACAGTAAATAGGAAAGTAGATAGTAAGCAGTAGGCAGTAAGCAGTAAGTAAATTAAGAAAATTTGAAATTTGAAATTTGAAATTTGAAATTTCTTCATTTCTTCCCCCTCAATATTTCCCTCGGTTTCCCGGCCTCTCCCGGCGGGCCTACGATTCCTTCTTCTTCCATCATCTCCATAATCCTTGCTGCCCTGTTATAGCCTATTTTAAGCCTGCGCTGTATATATGATATTGACGCCTGCCCTGTGGAAAGCACAAGGCTTTTTGCCTCTTTATATAAATCATCCGAGTCTTCAAATCTTGAGCCTTCATCCTCTTCCTCTGAGAGGTCTTCAAAGAGCGAATAGTCAGGGCTTCCCTGCGCCTTTATAAAGTCAACAACATCCTTTATCTCTTCTTCGCTTACATATGCCCCATGCACTCTCATATTTCTGCTTCCCGGGCTTACAAAAAGCATATCGCCTTTTCCAAGAAGCCTCTCAGCCCCATATGTATCAAGTATAATCCTTGAGTCTATCTTGGATGATACCTGAAAGGATATCCTTGAAGGGAAGTTTGCCTTTATGAGGCCTGTAATAACATCCACAGACGGCCTCTGAGTGGCAAGGATGAGATGAATGCCCGCAGCGCGCGCCATCTGCGCAAGCCTTGCAATTGAGTCTTCAACCTCATGGGCTGAGACAAGCATCAGGTCAGCAAGCTCATCAATCACTATCACAAGATATGGCAGGAGATCCTCTTCCCCGTTAGGGGTCAACCTTAGTTTTTTATTGTATGTCTCAATATTTCTTGTCCCTGTCTCAGCAAGCATGTTGTAGCGGCGCTCCATCTCAAGGACTACCTTCCTTAAAGATGCTGCCGCTTCCTTTGGCGAGGTAATGACAGGCAGTATGAGATGAGGAATGCCGTCATAAAAAGAGAGCTCAAGCATCTTTGGGTCTATCATGAGCATCTTTAATTCCTTTGGAGACGCCCTGTAGAGAAGGCTCAATATCATTGAATTCATTGCAACGCTCTTGCCGGAGCCTGTGGCTCCTGCAACAAGCAGATGGGGCATCCTGTTAAGGTCAGTAACTATAGGGGTTCCGAATATATCTTTTCCGAGAGCCAGAGGCAGCTTTGAATGGCTCTTTTTAAACGCATCTGATGACAAAGTATCCCTTAGGAATACATCCTCCCTCTCCTTGTTTGGAACCTCAATCCCGATAGTTGCCCGCCCCGGAATCGGAGATACGCGCACATTTACTGCCTTAAGCGCAAGCGCAAGGTCGTCTGCCAGGGATATTATCTTTTGAATTTTTATCCCGGGCGCAGGCTCAAATTCAAACATGGTCACAACAGGCCCAGGAGAGACATAGGTCACCCTGCCCTCAATTGAGAAGTCATGAAGTTTTCTCTCAAGAAGGTTTGAGTTTTCCAAAAGCTCTTCTTTGGTCGGCCGTGCTTTAAAAGGAGGGGCCTCTTTTAGGAGCTCAATACGGGGCAGTTCATAATCTCCCATAACTTTCTTCCTTGCAGGTTTTTTAGTCTCAGGATACCCGAGCGGAAGCGGCTCCTGCTTATAGGGCAGAGGCTGCGGAGGCGCCGCTGTCTCTGCTGCTGCCTCTTCAATGCCTGATGAGGCTGGCTTTACCCCTAAAAATGTCGGCTCCGCCTTCTTCTCTTCAGGAAAGAGCATAGGCATAGACCTGCTTGCGACCTTTTCTTTTGCAGTCCGTATAAAATCAACAAGAGAGAAAGAGAGCAAAAACATCATTGTAATCAATATAAGCGGCACAAACAAGAGATAGGAGCCTGTTACGGAGATAGAGCTAAGCGTAAGCCTTGTCATGAGAAATCCGAGTATGCCGCCTGATGAGCCCTTTATTGCAAGGGAAAGCAGGGAAGATAACGAGAGCACAAGCACCAAAAGCCCTAAAGAGACAATAAGCCTTGATTTCCTCTCCTTGTTAAATATCCTTCTTGCCCCGTATAGCCACAAAGCCGGAGGGATGATATAGGCTGTATATCCTATGCCCTGAAGCAGTATATCAGAGAGATACGAGCCGACAGGGCCAAGGAGATTTTTGGTCTCTCTGCCCTCAGGCAGATATGTGAAGAAAGACGGATCCCACCTGTTATGAGTTATGAGGCTAAGAAGGACAACAAGACCTAAGATTACAGACAGAATCCCTAAGATCTCATCTCTTATCCTTTGAGCCCTCTCCATATAGATACTATGATAGCAAAAGCAATGGAAAAACGATAACAAACAAGGGACATAAAGAATTCATTACAGATAATAAGAAAGCACAATAGCCCCGAAAATTATGCGGTATATGGCGAAGGAGTTAAAGTTATGTCTTGTGACAAAACCAAGAAACGCCTTTATGACAATCAGCGCTGAGAAAAAAGAGACAAAAAAACCAGCGGCAAATACCGGAAAGTCGTTAATGGCAAGATTATGAAAGCTTTTCATCAAATCATACGATACAGCGGCAAACATGGTAGGTATTGCCAAAAAGAATGAGAACTCTGTGGCAGCCTTCCTATCTAAACCGAGACACATGCCGCCCATTATCGTTGCGCCGGCCCTTGAAACACCTGGGAATAAAGACAATGTCTGCGCCAGGCCGATTCCTAAAGCCTGTTTATACGACACTTCGTCTATGTCTGTAACAACTGACTTTTTTACAACCCTTTCAATCACAAATATGGCGATGCCGCCTATGATAAGCGCAAAGGCAACCGTTACAGGATTAAATAAATGCTTCTTTATAAAAGAATGCGCTATGAGACCAAAAAAGACGGCAGGCAGAAACGCTATCAGGAGGTTTATCAGAAAACGGTTTGTATTTCTTGCGCCGATACCCTTTGCAGCAGATAGTAATTTCTCGCGATAAAGCCATACAACTGCCAGGATTGCGCCAAGCTGTATAAATACCTCAAAGGTCTTTGCTGTATCGCCTGTAAATCCGAGCACGTCGCCGGCAAGAATGAGATGTCCTGTTGAAGATACAGGCAGAAACTCAGTAACACCCTCAACTATGCCAAGTATAACTGCCTCAAACATGAAGGAATTATAACAGATACTTTGAAATTTATGCCCGTTTTGCTAAACTTCTGGCATGGCAGATAATACCGGGGAAAAACCAAAAACTGAATTTTTCCGCCTTCTGGGCATAGCAAGCACAGTCGGGATAAACCTTGTTGTATGCACATTCATAGGATTTGCAGTTGGTTATTACCTGCTGGATAGATATTTAAATACACGCCCGTGGTTTACTATAATATTCACGCTGCTGGGCATCGCAGCAGGGTTTAGATATTTATTTAAGGTTGCGCTAAAGGCTGACTCAAAAAAAAGATAATGGAAATTTTAAAGGGCGTAATCAAAAAAAGTCTTATTATCATCATTCCTGCTGTTCTTGTTTCAGCCTTCTTTAAACAGCAGGGTTTCCCCCTCGGTATTCTAACAGGATGGCTCCTTGGAATAATCAACCTAAGGGGGCTTGTGCGAAACGTAAAGGGACTGATTGGAGCGGAAAGGGCAGCAGCAAAAATATTATTTCTCAATATAAGCCGGCTGTCTGCAATATTTATAGCAATTTTTGCCCTGATTTATTTTAAAATAGTAAACGCCTTCGGGCTTCTCATCGGATTTACTGTGGTATTTATTCTGATTTTAACTGAAGGGCTTAAAGCAGGAAAGGAGCAAAATGATAACCATTAACTTTGCAAATATGATGTCAGACTCTGTTAACGGCGGGTTAACTATCGCAGAAATAGACTCCCTTAAAGACAGATTAGGGGCAGTTCACCGGGCTGTATCAGGGCGCAAGCATCATGAGCTCTACTTCCTTGACCTCGCCAGCCAGAGCACAGAAGAGATAGATCTGATGGGGGAAAGCATAAGAAGCAATTCTGATTATTTTCTTATTCTCGGAATCGGGGGCTCGGCATTAGGCCCGCGTTCCCTGCTTGAGGCGTTAAAGCCGTTTTACAATCAAAAGCATGCTCCAAAAATTTTTATTAGCACTGTTGAGACAATGGCTTCTTTCTTAATATTGATGCGCGCTATGAAAGAGGCACACGGGGACAAATTTGCAAAGCGCATCATAGCCACAACAGACCCTGAAAAAGGCCTGCTTAGAGAGATTGCAAAGAAGGAGAATTTCAACACCCTGCCCGTGCATGAAAATGTCGTAGGCAGATACTCTGTGCTGAGCCCCGTTGGGTTACTGCTTGGCGCAGTTGCGGGAATTAATATAAAAGGCCTGCTTAAAGGCTCAAGAGATATGCTGAAAAAATGCAGTGCTGAAGATATTTGGGGAAATCCTGCATATATGACATCAGCCCTTATGTATCTCATAGGAGAGAAAAAAAAGAAGGATATCTCCGTGCTTCTGCCTTATTCAGACAGACTGAAATCATTTTCAGAATGGTACTGTCAGTTGTGGGCCGAAAGCCTCGGGAAAGATAACGCAGGACAGACCCCTTATCCTGCCATCGGCACAACTGACCAGCATTCTCAGCTTCAGCTCTGGATAGAGGGGCCTAAGGACAAGGTCATAACATTCCTGAGGATAGAGGACTTTGGCTCTGATATAGCTATCGTGGATGAAGACATACCTTCAATGAATTATCTAAAGAACCATTCGCTTAAGGAGCTTATAAATGCGGAGCAAGAGGCAACAGAGCTTTCACTTCTTAAGGCAGGGATACCTAATATGAGGCTTAATGTCCCGATGATAGATGCTTACTATATGGGCCAATTATTTATGTTCTTTGAGATTGTTACTGCCGTAACAGGCATGCTTTACGGAATAAATCCATTTACCCAGCCTGCTGTAGAGGAAGGCAAAAATTTAACCTACGGCATAATGGGACGCAAGGGATACGAAGCTAAAGCAGCCGAAGTGACTGCTTACAGGGGAAAGATAAAGGATTCAAAATATAAGATAGACTAAAAACAGTATGGAGTAAGCAGTAGGGAGCAAGGAGAAAAAAAGATGAAGACCAAAACTTCCAATCAGGCAATGAAACAAAAACTCATTAAATTAATCCTTTCACGTTCTTTTAAATTTACAAAAGAGCCTACTTTTACGCTCGCCTCAGGCAAAAAGAGCAACTTCTATTTTAACTGCAAACCCACCACGCTTAGCCCTGAGGGGATGCATCTTATAGGCAGCCTCTTTTATGATGCCGTCGGAAAGTTAAAAGCCGGAAAGATTAAGGCAATAGGAGGGCTCACACTCGGGGCTGACCCTGTGGCAGACGCAATAGCCTACACATCATATCTTAAGAAAAAACCTCTGGAGGCATTTATTGTAAGAAAAGAGCCTAAAAAGCACGGCACTATGCAGTGGATAGAAGGGTATGTAAAAAAAGGTGATAAGGTAATAATTGTTGAGGATGTGATAACAACAGGCGGTTCAACCATTAAGGCAATTGAGCGGTCAAGGGCGTGCGGCTTAAAAATAATGGGCGTCCTTGTGTTGATAGACAGGCAGGAAGGCGGCAGGGAGGCAATAGAGGCAAAGGGCGTGCCGGTTAAGACGCTGCTTACTAAGGAAGAAATTTTTAAGGCATATAAAGGCAAAAGGAAGTAGGCAGTAAATAGAAAGGGTTCAAGGGGCCAAGGATTCAAGGGTTCATCTGAAGGAGAGAAGCTCTCTTACTGCTTTCCCTAAAACAGGGTGCATCTTCTCAGGAGCAATTTCCAATAGCGGCTTAAGAACAAAGTCTCTTTCCTGAATAAACGGATGCGGAATTTCAAGCTCAGGCGTCTTTAGAATTAAGTCATCATAAAACAGGATATCAAGGTCTATAATTCGCGGGCCCCAATGCTCAGCCTCCGTACGCCCCATGGCCTTTTCAATATCTTTTAGTGTGCGGAGCAAGTCTTGAGGGCTTATCTTTGTCTCTGTCTCTAAAGCCATATTAATAAACTTAGGCTGCTCTTTAATGCCCCATGGCTCTGTTTCAATCATTGAAGAACGCTTAAGGACTTTTATTCCGCTTTTGGCAAGAAGATCTATCGCCTTCTCGCAGTTTTCTTCCCTGCTGCCAAGATTTGAGCCGATGCCTATGTATGCTATGGGCATAGAAGTCATTTTACCATATCAGCTTAAGTGAAAATTTGAAAAAGAAATTTAAAACTTTGTATAATCATATCATGAAAGCAATGGCACTAAAAGAAAAAGCCGTAGATATGCTGGGGAACTTGCCTGCAAACAAGCTCAAAGCAGCAATAGATTATCTTAAATATCTGCAGGGGGACTATGATATTTACGATGTAAATGAAAACATCAAAAAAGCCGTCCGTGAGGTAAAGGCAATAAAGGAAGGCAAGATAAAGGCCAAAACGCTTAAAGAGTTCCTTGGTGAACTATAAGATAATCCCAACTCATCAATTCCAAAAAGACGTTAAATCCCTCAAAAAGAAATATAGACATCTCGTTTCAGACCTTGAGAAGTTTAATGATCTCCTTAGCGCTAACCCATTTTATGCTGATAGGATTCAAGGATTAGAAGACAAGGTATTTAAGGCTCGTCTTGCCAGCTCTGACATGAAAAAGGCAAAAGTAAAGGCTGTCGTGTAATTTACTACCTTCAAGAAGGAAATACCATCTATTTGCTGACTATCTATGCTAAGGCATATAGAGAAAATATTTCAATCGCAGAGATAAAAGCAATAATTGCAAAATATGGACTTTAATTTGAAATAGACTTGCAGGCTACCTGACAACTGCCCTGATTATTTTAAAGGCGAGGCGGAGGGCGGGTTCGTCAGCGGTTTTGAAGAAGGATTGAAGAGAGTCTTTTAGCTCTTTGCGTCCTTTGACATGCCCGAAGTCAAACATCTCCCACATTTCCACTTCAAGGGCGGTGGAGAGTTTGATGAGCATGTCGAGGGTAGGGTTTTCCGTGCCGCGCTCCATACGGCTTAAATACTTTGAATTAATGTCTGCCTTTTCTGCAAGCTGTTCTTGAGAAAGATGTTTGCTTCTTCTCAGTTCCTTAATTCTCATCCCTATTAGTTTTTTCGTTTCCATAAGTCCTCCAATTATTGCTTTAGGTTAGGAGGGATATAAACGCACTATTGGGAAGATAATTAAGGTCAATAAAGATGGCAGCATGGTTTTACAGTATAAAAAAATAATCAATTTTGAGCATTGCGAAAAAATGAACATTAGTAAACTGAGGACAACTTGGGATGAATCCCTTGTTGACTTCCATCATAGAATGCTGTCTATAGTTGCTCCGCAGATAGAATTATTCGATGGCTCTTACTGGGTCAAATCAAATGGAGGTAAGGCTGAAAACTATTATGTAAATCTCCTGACCCCTTTTATTTGTCATGGCATATTGTTTGAAAACTTCGTGACAAACGCAGAGGAGCAAAGATTTGCCGAGGAAGTTGTTTATCCTGCATTTAAAGAAGTTGAGCAGTTGTTCGGATTAAAGCCTCTCATTCTGCCATTACTGCCGCCGCATAATGCATCGGACAAACACTGGTTCTGCTATTCAGAAAAGGTGGAAAAAGAGGTGCTGAGATGCCTTGATAGCTGGAAGAGGTAAATGAATTGGAAGCCGAAAAGCAAGACATCAAGGACAGGTTTGCGTGGCTACCTCTTGGTCTTTCCGCAAAGTGGCTTTCAGACAAGGCATTTGATTATGTGCTGTATCCGTATGTTATTTACAAAACCGGCATTTTAACCGGCGGTATTGTGATGACTTTTCTGTCTTTTATAACATGCTTTCTAACCATAAAGTTATATGACATAACAAAGAAAGACTGGCTCGGCATAGAGAGTATTAAAGAGGTCAAAAATTATGACGGAAAGCATAAAGCTGGACGACTTGCCTCATGGATGCTGAAACACGGAGAGCCGGCGGCGTTCGCCTTTCTTTCAATTCAGTACGATCCGTTTATTACCACAGCCTACATGAGACACGGTGCGTTTCAATTTAACGGCATGACGAAAAGAGACTGGAAGATATTTCTTGGGAGCGTGATCATTGCCAATGGCTACTGGACACTTGCATGCTATACTGGGATTACGGTCTTTGAGTGGGTATGGGTAAAGATTGTTAAATTGACTGGAGTATAAGACCTTTCCTGATTTTTTTATCTCTCCTGCTAATGTAAGCTTAATGCAACTTTTAATGCGGCGTCTAACTCCTGCATCTTTTCATATGAGAGTGAACTTACATAGTGAGTTAGTAATGACTTTTGGATACTGACAAGCTCATCGCAGTGAATACTGCTGTCATGCTTAAGGCCTTCTTCAATGCCAACTTTTATCTGGGTAGATAGTCCATCATAGCTTGAATAAATCGGCGCGCAGATTACAGTAGAGAATTTTGATTCAATAAGCACTTGGCGGCTGACTATCACAAATACACGAAATTTTTTAGGGTCATGAGCAGTTCCTTTGTGTACACGATAAAGCTCGCCTCGCCTCATAAATCAGCCTGATAAGATAGAACATCTTCTGCTTCTCTGTTGAGTTTCTCAGCCTTTTTATTGAGGATTTTAAGGTCTTCCATGTCTCTTTTCCTTTTTGCCTGCTTATCAATAAAATCCCACGTTGCTTTTTCAATAAACTCCGATAAATTCTTCTGTTTGCCGGCTATCTCATCAATGCTATGAAGCAAGTCTTCTGAAAGGGTTATAGATGTCTTAATTTTCATACTACCAATATACTACTATTGTATTGACATGTCAAATTTTCTCAATAAACGCATCCTTAAGCAACTTACTCTTGCCATTGCTTTCCCCATGTCTCCATGCCAAAGAGTTCTCTCCTGACAGTGACCTGTTTAACCTTTGTCTCAATGCCGAGGTCTGTTGTTGCATAGGCAGTCTCAGGAAGGATGATAATCTCTCTTGTAATCGGGCCAAATGGCGTTCCCTCAAGCAATGGAATCTTATGCCCGGACAGGCTTCGCGGAGTTACGGTGTGATTGTTTATTCTTACCCTGAAGTGAGGGGCTTAAAACGGTTATATATTGGAGATTTTGGAGAATACAGTTTCTGCTGTGAGCCTATGTTGAAGTATTGTTTAAGTCCATTTATATCCATGCCGCTTCCATCGTCTTTTATCTCAATAGCGTCTTCTGAAACGGCAATCTCTACAAGGGTTGCATCTGCATCATATGCATTATTTACAAGCTCTCTTACAAACCCTATGCTTTCAGCATAAAGCCTCTCGCCTATGGTAATTATATGGCTTTTATCAATGGTAACGGTGATGAAATCGGGGAAAGACATTCTTTTAAACCACCTTCTTTATCCTCTCTACAGCCTCTTTAATCCGCTTTACATTTGCAGTAAGCGCAAACCTTATGTATCCATCTCCGGGTGCGCCAAAACCATTCCCCGGTGTGCCGAGCACGCCTGCCTTATCAAGCAGATGAGAAACAAAACTTGATGAGTTAAAGCCCTTTGGCACCTCAGCCCATAGATAAAACGTTGCCTTTGGTTTTTCAGCCTCTAAGCCAATAGACTTTAATCCATTATATAAGGCGTCTCTTCTTTCCTGATATATGCCTCTTATTTTTCTAAGTATATCATCGCTGGTATTCAATGCCTCTATCCCTGCCTCCTGAACTGCCTGAAAAATACCGGAGTCAAGATTTGTCTTAATCTTTCCAAGGCCGTGTATGACCTTTTCATTTCCAACTGCAAAGCCAACTCTCCAGCCTGTCATGTTATATGTCTTGGAAAGCGAATGAAACTCTATACCCACCTCTTTTGCTCCGGGAGTCTGGAGAAAGCTAAGCGGCTTTTTATTATCATAATAAACCTCTGAATATGCGGCATCGTGGCAGATAATTATGCTATGCCTTAAGGCAAAATCAATAACCTCCTTATAGAAATCCTTTCCTGCCACAGCAGATGTAGGGTTATTTGGATAATTTATAAACATGAGCCTTGCCTTTTTTAAAATACTTTTAGGAATGGCTTTTAAGTCAGGAAGAAACTTATTCTGCTTAACAAGCGGCATAATATGGCTCTCACCGCCTGCAAAAAGCGTTGCTACAGGATATACAGGATACCCCGGAGAAGGCACGAGCACAACATCTCCGGGATTAATAAATGCAAGGGGGATATGTCCAATTCCTTCTTTTGAACCAATAAGCGAGAGGACTTCTGTCTTTGGATTTAAAGAAACTTTAAATCTTCTCTTGTACCAGTTTGCCACAGCCTCTCTAAATGAAAGCATCCCCTCATAAGACGGGTAGCGGTGATGCCCCGGGTTTTCAACTGCCTTCTTCATTCTATTAACAATGTGCCTTGGCGTTGGGATGTCAGGGTCTCCAATGCTTAAATCTATAAGGTCAACGCCCTTGCTTAAAGCGTTTTGCTTCATTTTGTCAATGGTTGCAAAAAGATACGGCGGAAGATTTTTTACCCTGTCTGCAAGCTCAATGGAAATTTTGTTCACTTAAACCTCCTGAAAAATTTTTAATAAAATTTGATTATTATAACATGAGATGTTTAATCATTCTTGTAGGTACACAACTTTATTATCAAATGAGTATGCCTCATGTAACTCACTTAATTTAGATGGTTCTTCCGGGAAGTGTGTGGATAAGCGCTGTCATTCCCGCAGTCCGTTGAGCGGGAATCCAGAATTCAAAGGATATAGATTCCTGATAAAAACCTCGGGAATGACACAGGATAAAT
>JACQXF010000002.1 GCA_016208855.1 Nitrospirota bacterium
AAGGCTCCCCCTATAATAGAGCATCTGAAACTCAGGAATCTTCCCCTCATAAAAAAAACAGGCCGCTCCACTTGCTCAATGTTATTTTTTCTTTCTACTTCAATTACTTAGATGATTCTTGCAGGAAATTCTCAGGAAACTCCAATAAAGATATATTAAGAGCGTTAATAACCTACATTATTTTTATTGTTTTTTCTTACTTAGAGTATCTAATACTTGACACACTAAACGCTTAGCATCCTGTCCAGGGACTTCTTTGCAGGAATGCGGATATCCTCAGGCACTTTCACTACATTTGTCATTGTTTCAAGTGCCCTCAGGACGCTTTGCAATGTGGTCTTTTTCATGCTCGGGCAAAGCATATCCTTTCTCAGAGGATAGAAATTCTTCGACGGGTTTTCTTTTCTCAGCCTGTGCAGAAGACCTATCTCTGTTCCTATTATAAACGACGCGGCACTTGATGATTTTGCAAACCTAAGCATACCTGATGTGCTTGTAACATGGTCTGCCATATCAAGAACCTCAAGCCTGCATTCCGGATGCGCAACAAGCACAGCATCAGGATATTCTCTTTTTGCCACAATAACATCATCCCTGGTTACCCTGTCATGGACATGGCAGAAACCGTCCCAGGCTATAATCTCTTTATTTGTATTTTTTGCAATCCAGGCTGCCAGGTTCCTGTCAGGAATGCATATGACCTTATCCGAAGCGAGAGATTCAACTACCCTGACGCCATTTGCCGATGTGCAGCATACGTCACTCTCCGCCTTCACATCTGCGGTGGTGTTAACATAAGCAACCACCGGAGCTCCGGGGTAGCGTTCCTTTATATCCCTTAAGGTAAAACCCACAGGAAATTTATAACCGCCGGTATATTTGTATCCTGGGAAATTAGTCATTGCATTCCTCGGGCCGCTAACCGTTATCATGTCAGCCATAGGGCAGTTTGCTCCAAGCTCCGGCAAAAGAACCGTCTTCTCAGGTGAAAGAATGGAGGCGCTTTCAGCCATAAAATTTACGCCGCAAAAAACAATGATATCACATTTAAGCTCTGAAGCTGTGCGGGACAGCTCAAGGGAGTCGCCAATAAAATCAGCGATGTCCTGCACCTCCTCGCGCTGATAGTTATGCGATAATATTATCGCCCCTCTTTCTTCTTTAAGCCTTAGAATTTTCTCCTGTAGTATGGAAAGATCTGTCATTTTAATTGCCGGGGCTTTTTCTCAAAACCTTGAAGAACCAGGATAGATAAGTGGGGTATTCGTATATAAAACTGTTCCGTCGTCGTATATTACCTTGTATAAGATATCAGGCCTTTTACTAACAGGACCGGCAGGTAAACTCTTGCCATTATATAGAGACAAAACACGCTCTACATACTGCCTCGTTTCCCTTATCGGCGGAATGCCGCCGAATCTTTCAATGGTCTTTGGTCCGGCATTATATGCTGCAAGAGCCAGAGAGAGATCGCCGTTAAACTTCTCTAAAAGATATTTCAGATATCTTGTCCCTCCCTCTATATTTTCCTCGGGATCAAATGGATTCCAGACATTCATCTCCTTTGCAGTGTAAGGCATCAGCTGCATCAGCCCCATGGCTCCTTTTCTTGACACAGCAGCAGAATCCCCGTTAGACTCAGCCTTTATTACAGCTTTAACAAGGGATGCCTCAATATTATATTTCTGCGACTTATTGCTTATTATCTTATTATAGCCTGTGGCATCAGCGTCAGTAAGATTCTTAACATAGCTCTTTTTACTCTCAGATATGATCTTCTTGTAACCGCTGCCATTAGGAGTATTTGTAAAATGGGTAACGCCCTCTTCATCAACATGCTTATATATATCTGCAAATAATTGATGATTAAAACCACATATAAAAAGCAATAAAAATCCTATAGCTGCGATTTTCCTCATTTCATGAAAAATATACCATTTACATAACATCATGTCAATTTTTGTTTATGATAGTTGTTTATGATAACCGCCTACTATACTAATTGAACAATAAAATACTGCCTCCCTTTTTGTTTTTGACAAGCATTAGGGGTTTTGCTATTCTTTAGGCAGAAATAAAGCATCCTAAAGTTGAAAAATTTACTGCAATCTTGATAACGACACAAGGGAAAACAAGATTAATAGGTATAATAGGCGCTGTATTCGTTTTATTCAGCTATTATTTCTTTAGCGTCCCCCCAAGCACAGAGCTTCCCGAAGTAGTAGAAAGGATAAAATTAGGCATGCTTCTAAATGTTGCCGGGGCTATAATGGTAATCTACTATATAGCTAAACGGTAAAAGAGAGGTACAAAGTAATGAGCAGCCAAAAGACAGCGAAAAAAGCGAGAGAGGCGGGAAAAGCGAGAAAAGATGGGAAGGCATTTCTCGCATTATATCTTTTTCCACGAGTCTCGCCTCAAACAGGACTATGAGCTATCAGCCGTCAGCCATGCACCAAAAGGGGTTCACCCTCGTTGAGCTTGCCATAGTGCTCATAATTATAGGGCTTCTTGCAGGAATGGGGGCTGGGCTTGTGGGAATGCTCACAAAAAGGGCAAAGCTCGCAGAGACAAGGGAGACTGTCAAGACTGCGTATGAATCAATACTTGGCTATGCGGCAAGCAAGAAGAAACTGCCAAATGATTTAAGCGACCTCGGTATAAAAACAAAAGATTCCTACAGCGCTGATTTGAGGTACTATAAGGTAAGTAACCTTGCAGCCAACAACATCTGCACCTCCACAGGAACATACTTGAGCGTTACTGACAAAGGAACTGCCAAAAACAATGTCGCATTTATAGTATTCAGCGACGGGGAAAACAAGTGTAATCAGACAGGCACCTCACCATTTAACGTATATGAGACAGATGCAGTAGTTGCCTGCCCGCAGGATGCAAATGCAGGTTACGACGATACTGTAATGTATGTGGATATAAACAAACTAAGAGAGGCCGTTTGCACCTCATTTAAGGTAGTTACTGAAGCCCTTCCAACAGGCACAGAGGAAACAGGCTATCCTTCTGTAACCCTTGAGGCAACAGACGGCACAACACCATACACATGGGCTATATCTTCAGGCTCGCTGCCATCAGGCTTATCTCTCTCTTCAGACGGCAAGATAACAGGAATGCCCATTGCAGACGGAAGTTATAATTTTACGGTAAAAGTGGAAGACAGCGACTCCCCTAAAAACAGAGAAGCTACAAAGAGCCTAACCATAACAATAAACCCCAACGATCCACGAATAACTACGGAGTTTTTACATTACGGCGCTAAAGGCTCTCCATACACCGCTTCACTTGCAGCAACAGGAGGTGCTGGCTATTATGTCTGGGGTCTTTCCTCAGGCTCCCTCCCTCCAGGGCTAAGTCTTTCAGGGAGTACCATTTCTGGAAATCCAACAACAGCAGGCACATATTCATTTACCATTCAGATAACAGACTCCCGCGGCAGAACCACACAAAAGACCTTGTCCATCGCTGTTAATTAAAGCCCCTCTGTCAGCTTGTTAGCTTGCCAGCCTGCCGCACTATATTTTCTATATTAAAGCCCCCTCTAAAATCTGCCGATAAAAGTTTAAGCTATGAAATCCCTGAATAGACGAAAAACGAAAGGCGTGAGACGTCTCACGCCTTACCTCTCACGTAGCGGAGGTTTCAGCCTTGTTGAAATCGCCATTATATTGGTTATCGTTGGCCTTCTTGCAGGCATGGGAGCCGGCCTCGTTGGCGTGCTCACAAAGAGGGCAAAGCTTACAGAGACAAGGGAGATTGTCAAGACTGCGTATGAATCAATATTAGGCTATGCTGCAAGCAATAAAAAACTGCCGGCTGATTTAAACGCCCTCGGCATAAAAACAAAAGACGCATACAGTGGAGATTTGCGGTATTACAGGGCAGGCAGTTTTGTAAGCAATAACCTCTGCACTTCCACAGCAACATTTCTAAGCGTTACTGACAAAGGCTCTGTAAAAAACAATGTTGCCTTCATAATCTTCAGCGACAGTGAAAACAGATGCAATGAAACAGGGACTTCGTCTTTTGTTATCTCAGAGCCAGGCGCAGGAGGCAAATGCGCAACAAACGCTGATGCTGAATATGACGATGTAGTATTGTATGTTGATATTGATGCTCTCAGAAAGCAGCTATGCACCTCTTTTAAAATAACTACAGACAGCCTGCCGACAGGGATGGAAGAGACATCATATTCGCCGACAACGCTTGAGGCAACAGACGGCACTCCAACATACACGTGGGACTTAGCCTCTGGCTCTTTGCCTCCGGGGTTATCATTGTCATCTGCCGGAGCTATATCAGGCACGCCGACAACTGACGGAAGCTATAATTTTACGGTCAGGGTTACTGACAGCGACAACCCCCAGAGGATTGCGACTAAAAGCCTTGCAATAACAATAAACCCCAATAAACCAAGAGTAACAACAGAGTTTCTTACCTACGGCGCTGAGGGCACAGCATATCCAAGCACTACGCTAAGCGTCACAGGCGGCAAGCCGTCATATATATGGAGCCTCTCCTCCGGCACATTGCCTCCTGGCTTATCGCTTTCAAGCGGCGGAAGCATTTCAGGCACGCCTACGACAGCAGGCACTTACTCATTCACAGTAAGGATTACTGACAGCGGCTCGCCCGCAAGGACTCATGATAAGACATTATCCATCGCTATAAATCCGGCAAGCAGTTCTTCTTCGTCAAGGCGGCTCTATAACCAGCGGGCTTCAGGTGTGCTATAAGTTTGAGGATAATTATAATGACTCCAGCGGAAATAACAACAACGGCACAGGGGCCGGTGGAATCAGCTTCGTAACAGGCAAATCAGGAAAGGCAATAAATCTTGATGGGACTTCAGGTTATGTGAAATTGCCGGATACATCGGGTCTGAATTTTGGCAACGGTGTTGGTTACACATTCACCGCATGGATCAAGACATCAGATTCCAATGGACAGGTGTTGAGTTTCAGGGATCAAAACAATGGCACGCCAGTCATCAACCTGACCGTAGGCTACAACGGAGCGGCCAGCGGCAACGGGCAGTTCATGCCGCTCGTGCGTCACAACAACGGTGGCATCGCCTACTTCACCAGTGGTACTGCGATAAACGACAATCAGTGGCATTTAGTGGCGCTTGTTTTCGATCCGACCCTCGGCAAGATCATCGCCTATGTCGACGGCAACAAGACCGAGGTTTCGCATGTTTACTCCTCGGGCGGTGTTACCACAACGGGTCTCCGCAACATCGGCAGGGATGGACGTTGGGCCAATGACGGACTCGGTGGCACTTCATACATAGCAGGCCTCATCGACGAAATCCGCATCTTCAACCGCGCGCTTTCGCAAACCGAGATAGGCACAGTGATGACTGAGAGTGGAGGCGGCGGAAACAGCGACGTCAAAGTCTGGCATTATGATATATCCAATAATCTTAGTTATAAAGAAGACGGAGGTTCATGTAAGATTGTTAACATCGGCTCAAGCTTTACAGTCAAATCAGGCAGTTCATACACTATCTACAAAGCTACTGACTGCGCAAGCTGGGAGTTAAAGGCCGTTAAGTCATACGATGATTTTAAGACCGCAGATTCAAATGGGGATCTAAATGTAAAAATTACAAATGTAAACAGTCCAACTATTCAAGACCTTAATATCGGCACAGGCAGTGATGTCAAGGCCTGGCACTATGACACCTCCAGCAATCTTAGCTATAAAGAAAACGGAGGCTCGTGTCAGGCAGTCAGCATTGGCGCAAGCTTTACAGCCAAGGCAGGCAACTCATACACTATCTATAAAGCTACAGACTGCGCAGGCTGGGAGATAAAGGCTGTTAAGCCATATAATGATTTTAAGGCAGCAGATTCAAACGGGGATCTAAACGTAAAGGTTACAAATGTAAACAGCGCAAATATTCAAGACCTTGTTATCGGCACAGGGAACGATGTCAAGGTCTGGCATTATGATAATTCAACCTCTAACTTCGGTGTTAAAGAAAATGGAGGCTCTTGCCAGGGAATCTACGGCGCCAGCTCCAGCTTCTATGTTAAACAAGGCAATTCATATGCTATATACAGCGGACCAAGCTGCGCTGCATGGGATTTAAAATGCGTTAAGCCGTATAGTGATTTTAAGAGTGCTGATGTAAATAATAATCTGAATGTCAAGATGACAAATGTAAATTCCTGCAATCTTGCAGATTATTAAATGAGCCGAGAAACCCGGACGGTTCTATTTTCAGGGGAGTCAAGCGCCTTCTGCTGTTTGACAACCATTGGCTCTTTTGCTATTTTAAAGCCAAGAGATGTTAATGGAGGACATTGTTTATGCCGACAATCTCAATGTTTTTCGGAATCATTATTCGGATGTATTGTTCTCCAGGCGAGCATAACCCACCACACATTCATGCATATTATCAGGATGACAGGGCAGTAGTTGATATCCTTACTGGTGAAATAACAAAAGGCAGCTTGTCTCCAAGACAAGCAAAACTTGTTTTGGCATGGGTTGAAATTCATAAAGAAGAGCTGCTGGCAGATTGGGAGTTAGCTTCAAAGGGCGAACTTCCTTTCCCGATAGAACCGTTAAAATAAGGAGGTAAAAACCATGTATTTATCTGTGAAAAGCGTAAAACCATTGGGGGAATATAAGCTGCTGATAAGATTTGAAAACGATGAGGAAAAAATGTTTGATGTTTTTCCATATCTGTCTATCGGCAAGTTTGCAGAGTTAAAAGATATGTCTTTGTTTAACTCTGTGTCGGTCAGTTTTGATACGATAACATGGCCAAACCACTTAGATATAGACCCTGAATTTTTGTATGAAAAAAGCATAAAGATAGAGGACAAACACACATATATAGCAGGCAAGTCTTAAAATTAGCCAATCGGGACCGTTGTGTTTTTCAGGGGAGGCGCAAGGCATCTCTTTTAACAGCAGCCCAAATCCAGATTTAGAAATTGATTCCTTACTTAAAATATAAAATTCCTTAACTCAAAACTCATAACTCTTTAGAAAATTTCTACCGATGGGATTTATTCGGGACACATCCTTTATTTCTTAATCAGAACAACCCCCTAACCCCCTTTACTAAGCTTATCCTTACCCACATTTAGGGTCTGGATACAGGGGGTGAACGTAGTGAGGATGGATCAGATTTGGACATGAAAACTTTCCACATTTCAGTTATATCATCCAATCTCTGCAATCCAAGCCATAAGG
>JACQXF010000072.1 GCA_016208855.1 Nitrospirota bacterium
AAATAAACCGAGCATCAAAGTCTACCATCGTCTTTGGATAATCTTCCATGCCTCATATACTATATCTCGTGGTTACTGGAGTCAAGGGGATACCCCATTTATGCATTTTTTGTCTCATGACACCTCCTTGATGAATTATAAATTTTTATTATTAAAATTATAAACACATTATATTTATCTGTCTAATTAAAAATAATTATAAGATAAAAGAGAAAATTATTAGCTTAAATGCGCAAATATATGCGCTATGTGCAGTTTCAGGAAAAATACTCATCAGATGGCCCGTGGACAATAAGCCTTGTATTCGGCTGCAACTGTTACTTTCCTGCCATTTATTTTCCCTACTGTCAGGTATCTGACAGGTTGTGTTTAAAAAAACCATTTAAAATCCAATAGGTTTTACTGGCATATTTGTTGCTAATATTTTTGTGATGACAGCTATGAGATATTTCATATTTATAGTACTCCTTATACTTCCCGCTGCTGTTTTGTCTTTAGAGGCAGAGGCAAACCCTGCAGAAGAGAAACATGCCCAGCCTCAAGCCGCTGCAAATAATGCCAGAGAGCTTTCTTTACTTGAGAAGGCAGAGGATTACCTTAAAAAGAGATATTTCTATGAGGCACGAAGCGGGTATAAGGTATTTATAAAGAACTTCCCAAACTCTCAACATATCCATGAGGCATATCTGGGGCTTGCAAAGAGCTTTTCTGAGACAGGCTCTCTGAAGGATGCGCTTAGGTATTATGAGATGGCAGGCAAATCAGCAGAGGCGCTTTTTGGAAAGGCAGATACACTTCAGAAATCAGGGATGCTTAAAGAGGCATCTGATGCATATGCCTTAGCCTTACAGGAAGATAACGGCTATCCTCAGAAGTTCGATGAGTCAGCTTATTACCTTGGAGAAAATCTTAGGCTTACGGGAAAAGAGGCTGATGCAAAGAAATACCTTTCAGCCATAAAGGAGCCTTTATTTAAGGTGAAGGCAGACTTAAGCCTTGGGCTTATAGCTATGCAGGAGGCAAAGGCTGAGGAGGCAGCAAAATATTTCCGTTCGGTGCTCTCCTCAACGCAAATACATGAAAAGAGGCAGGCGCTTCTTAGTCTTTCAGAGATGCAGGAAAAGGCTGGCAAGACAGAAGATGCAAAGAAAAATCTTGAAGAGATAAGAACTAATTACCCTTATGGGAAGAAATATGATACGGCTATCCTTAAGTTGTCCAGAATTTACGGAAAAGAGGGAAAATTTAAAGAGGCAGAGTCGCTCCTTAAGGAGCTTATATTCAGGCAAGTTCCGGTTAAAGAGGCGCTTGACGGTTTTCAGGAGATTATCCTTGATGTTAAGGATAAGGACAAGAGCCAGTTTCTCAGCCTCTGGAGTTCTGTGGGGCATTGGCTGATGGATAACTCAAGGGAAGAGTTTCTTATTGAGATACTTGATTCGCTGAAAGGCACAGGAAAACCTTATCTTGAATTATCCAAATGGCTTGCAAAGTATGGATCAAAGGCAGCAAGAATTAATGCATTGACTGTTAATGCTGATTTTTACGCAGAGACAGGAGATATGGTTAGGGCAGAGGAGTCTTTAAAAGAATTAAAAGCACTCGGGGTTTCAAGCAGCGACGGGATATACAGGATAAAGGCGTCTATATCTTATGCGAATAAAGACATGAAGGGCGCGGCAGAGGAGCTTATGCAGATAAAGGAGATGAATAAAAAAGATTTAGAACTCTTTGGCAGAACCCTTGACTATGCAAAGAATACGGAAAAGGCAATCTCTGTATATGAAAAGGCGCTTAATGAGGCAGGAGGCAGTGTTAATGATTACAGAAGGATTGCAGATATTTTGTATGAGAAGGGGAAAAGAGCAGAGGCAGCTTACTACTATAAGCTCATCCTGACTATTGATGCAGAGAATCAATGGGCTCTATACAGGGTGGCTTCGCTTTCAGAGCCTGAGAAGGCAGAGGAGGCCTATCAGAAACTAAACGGAAAGAGCTCCTTGTTTGGCAGCCTGGCGAGGGCAAGACTGAAGGAGCTTACTTTAAACAAAAAGATAATGGAGATATTTTAATGGAGACAAAAGAGGCAACCCGTCTTAACGAAGCCTTTTTGAGCTTTACCCTTGCATCAAAAAGCCTTGAGGCTTACTATGACAAACTGCATGAAAGGGTTAAACACCTGACAGAAGAACTCCGGATAAAAAACAATCAAATAGAAGAGCTTGAGCGCCACGAGGAGAGAAACAAGAGGCTTATTGCGATGGGTGAGATGGCGGCAAAGATAGTGCATGAGATAAGAAGCCCGCTCTGCAGCATTGAGCTCTATGCAGGCATGCTTGTTAACGACCTTCAGGGAAGCCGTCATGTTGAGCTTGCAAAGGGGATATCCTCAGGCATAAAGAGCCTGAATAATATCCTTACAAACATGCTGCTTTTTGCGAAATCACATAAGCCTGCTTTTGGCGCCATTGATATAAACAGGGTTGTTGATGATTCCCTGCATATGCTTATGCCGATGATAGAGTCAAGAAAGATAAGGCTCTCCAAGGATGTTTCATGCTGGCAGGGCGCACAAAAGAGCGGCGGCTCTGTCTATGTTTCAGGCGACTCAGAGCTTCTGAAACAGGTATTTCTCAATATACTCTTAAATGCCGTTGACGCCACGCCCGAAGGAGGGGAGATCCGCATAAACCTTAAGAGCCAGAACGGCCGCATAGGTGTTGAGATAATTGACCAGGGAGAAGGAATAAGGCAGGAGGATATAGAGAGGATATTTGATCCCTTCTTCAGTACAAAGGCCAGAGGCACAGGCCTTGGATTAGCAATAGCATCAAAGATAATGCAGGTGCACGGAGGGAGCATAATGGTACAGAGTGAGGCAGAAAAGGGCAGTTGCTTCAGGCTTTGCTTTTCAGAGTGGAGGCAGGCATGAGCAAACCAATCCTTGTTGTTGACGACGACCCGGATATGAGGTCTGCCCTCAGGGAGGCCATTCAGAGGATTGGCCATGATGTTATCCTTGCTGAAGATGGACAGGACGCGTTGATTAAGATTAAAAACTCGCCGGTTGCCATGGTTGTAACCGATATGAGGATGCCGAAGGTGACCGGTCTTTCGCTGCTTAAAGAGATAAAGCAGAGAAACGCGGCGCTTCCTGTCCTTGTTATTACAGGCTTTGGCACTGTAGAGAATGCCGTAGATACAATGAAGGAGGGCGCCTTTGAGTATCTGATGAAACCATTCTCCTTTGACAAGCTGAGCAGCACAATCAGCACAATGATGGAGAAGGTCAGCATAACCAATAATATAATCACTGCAAATCCAAAAATGGAGAAACTTCTGCTTCTTGCAGGCAATGTTGCCATGAGTGATACGACAGTCCTTATATACGGAGAGAGTGGAACAGGGAAGGAACTCCTTGCAAGGTACATACACAGGATGAGCAGGAGGAGTAAAATGCCTTTTGTTGCGGTAAATTGCGCTGCAATACCTGATACGCTGATGGAGTCAGAGCTTTTTGGTTTTGAGAAGGGCGCTTTCACAGGCGCCTCAGAGAAGAAGCAGGGTAAATTTGAGCTTGCAAATGGAGGGACAATTCTTCTTGACGAAATAGGAGAGATGCCGCTCGGGCCGCAGGCAAAACTGCTCAGGGTCCTTCAGGAGAAAGAGGTTGACAGGGTTGGCGGGAAGATGCCGGTTCCTGTGGATGTCAGGGTAATTGCGACAACTAATAAAGACCTCTTTAAAGAGAGCATGGACGGCAGGTTCAGGGAGGACCTCTATTACAGGCTGAGCGTATTCCCGATGCAGGTGCCTCCGTTAAGAGAAAGGCCTGAAGACATCCTGCTTTTAAGCGAGCTTTTTTTAAAAAGGTTTTCTTCCATGCACGGCAAGGCCATTGGCGGCTTTATGGAAGAGGCTGTAGAATTCCTTCAGAGAAGGCAATGGAGGGGCAATATCAGGGAGCTTGAAAATACCATACATCGCGCCGTGGTTATATCACGCGGAGATAATATAAGGATAGACGATTTTATGATTAATGAAAGCGTCACGCCCGTGACAGAGACTCCAAAAGGCATAAGGGATATGGAGCGGGATATGATACTTAAGACATTAAAGGATGTAAACGGAAATAAGACGCAGGCTGCCAAGGTATTAGGCGTAACTGTGCGAACGATAAGGAATAAGCTTAATGAGTATAGGAAAAATTTTCCTACTGTGTGAAAAGACAGTAACGAGTGACGAGTAACGAGTTAAAAGATAAAGACGGTTCTTTC
>JACQXF010000085.1 GCA_016208855.1 Nitrospirota bacterium
ATGTAATTCCTGTGTATAAGGCGCCATTTCGTTTACTGCAAAGAATATAGACAAAAAATCTTTTCATTTAAATAAACTGGATTCCCGCTCAAAGGACTGCGGGAATGACGGTGCTCGCTCACACAATTCCCGGAAGCACCTAAACTTAAAGCCTATGATGATATTACTTAAGCCTTGCCTCTATGGCAGCCCAGTTTATGTTTTTAAAAAATGCCTCTATATAGTCAGCCCTTTTAAGCCCGTAATCAATCATAAAGGCATGCTCAAAGACATCCATTATCAGCAAGGGGTTGCAGCCGGCAGGGTGCGATACATCATGCTCATTTATCCAGAAGTTTATGAGCCTTCCGTTTGCCAAATCCTGATAGAGCACTGCCCACCCTATGCCGCGCATTGTCCCAACACCCTTAAAGTCTTTCTCCCACGCCTCGTAACTGCCAAAGTTCTCTGTCAGTTTTTTTGAGAGCCCTCCGCTTTTGTTTATTCCGCCTTTGCCGCCGAGGTTTTCAAAATAATATTCATGAAGCCTCATCCCGTTAAATTCCCATCCAAGCCTTCTTTTTAGTTCAGCAAACTCAGGAGTTCCTGTCTTACCTTCCTTCAGCATCCCATCAAGCGTATCCAGCACTTTATTTGTATTTGTGACATAGCCTTGATAGAGTGTGAAGTGGTTTTTAAGGAGCGTCTCGCTGAAGCCTTCCATCCCGATAAGTTTTGCATAATCCTTTGCAGTGTAAGCCATGTTGTCCTCCTTTTAGGATATGTTGGTTAAAGTTATATTCCAATTCTATCTCATAAATGGGAAATGTCAATTTAGAGAATTCTATTTTTTTGGCTTAAGCGCCAGTATAGTCTCTCTCATAAAAGACGGCAGGTCAGAGGGCTGCCTTGAGGTAACGAGATTTCCATCAACAACAACTTCTTTATCCTCATAAACTGCCCCGGCCTCCCGCATCTCCTCAGCAACAGACTTATAGCATGTGGCATGTCTTCCTTTAAGCACTCCTGCTGTTATTAATATTTGCGGGCCATGGCAGATGGCTGCAACAGGTTTATTTCGGCCAAAGAAACTCCTTGAAATATCTAACGCCTCCTTCTCTTTTCTTATTGCCTCAGGCGCCTTCCCGCCAGGCAGGATCAGGATGTCATAGTCGTCCGGGTTTATCTCTTTTAGTGTTTTGCTGACTTCTACCTCATAGCCATGTTTGCCTTTTATCCTGACTTTTTTTATTGAGGCAATATCTATCTCACTGCCTTCTTCCTTTAGTCTGTAATATGGAAAAAGGAGTTCTGAGTCTTCAAAATTGTCCGCGCTTATAATCAATGCCTTCAAAAGTATTTCACCCGCCCATTTATTTAACTTTACTGGTCATTATGAAGTCATTATCCTTTGCCTTTGAGTGGCAGTCAATGCACATCTTAACCTTTCCTGATGCCTCGGCAGTCCCGTCAGGACGGTATTTTGCCCAAAACCAGTCCCCTGCCTCAGGGTTATATCCCTTTACTTTATACATAACCGTAAGCGCCGTAAATTTTTTCTCAGCGCTATAGTTTTCCTTTGCGATAATAGAAGCATCGGGCATACCCTTTTTCTTTTTGATTGAGTAATAGGCGGTATTGTTTACAAAGGTTGTAAGCAATGCACCATGCGGCTCAACAGCCTTATAGAGCTTACCCTTTCCGGGCCACATAGCCCAGGCCCTGTAGGGGTTGTATTTTATTATGTAGTCATTGAGTTTCTCTGCATCTGCCCCGGGCTCAGGGATCTGTGTCTCAGATGGAATTATTTCATGGATAGCATTTGCCATATATCCAGAGCTAAAGATAAAAATTGCCGCTGTTAAAAATAGAAGTATTTTTTTCATGGTCTTCTCCTTCAATCTTTTTTTTATCTTTTAAGATATTTTATTAAGTTTTCAATATTCCGCCGTCTCTGCGGCAGGGAGGTTCATTTCCTCAGATAAGATATTACCTCTGCCCCTGGTTTTGGAAGCCCTGCTATCTTCCATGCCCTTAACGGGTCAATGAACTCCTCATGCAAACAGCCTGTTGGCTGATGAATATTTTTGCATACAGAGCTTAATATTGGGAATGCCCTGTACTGTTTGTAGTATTGCCTCATAAACCTGATGACCTCCAGCCTATCTTTAGTAAGCTCTGTTATGCCTTCTCTCTCTGCTATAGCGCAGGCCACATCATCAGTCCATGCGTCAAAATTTACAAGGTACCCTTCGTTATCCAGTTCTATTTTTTGACCGTAACATTCAATTGCAGGCATCTTGCGTCTCCCATAGCCTTTATTTGACCTTGCTCGTCATGATGAAGTCATTATCCTTTGCCTTTGAGTGGCAGTCAATGCACATCTTAACCTTTCCTGACACCTCGGCAGTCCCGTCAGGACGGTATTTTGCCCAAAACCAGTCCCCTGCCTCAGGGTTATATCCCTTTACTTTATACATTACGGTAAGGCCAACAAATTTTTCGTCTGCAGTATAGTTTTCTTTTGCAATGATAGAATTGTTGACCATTCCTTTTTTATTTTTTATTGATTCTAAGGCTACATCATTCACAAAGGTCGTGAGCAATGCCCCGTGCGGCTCAGCGGCCTTATAGAGCTTACCCTTTCCGGGCCACATAGCCCATGCTCTGTATGGGTTGTATTTGATCAGATACTCATTCACCCTCTCGGCATCTGCCGCCGGATAAGGGACCTTATATCCTGACGGGATAATTTCATGAACTGCATACGCTGCCAGCCCGAGACCAAAAACAAAAACTGCCATCGTAAAATATAGAAAAATCTTTTTCATAGCCTGACCTCCTTTAAGCTTATAATCATGATAGTTTTACTCCAAAAATAATCTGATACTAAAAGGGTAGCACACGATGCTGCTATGTCAAGAGGAGTTTAGGAGTGCAGTATCTCAGGGCGCTGAACTATTTCACCCTTAATGTACAAATCGTAAAGGGCCTTTCCGATAAAAAAATCACCCCAGGCTATTCCTATATCCGGCAGTGTGGATTTTAAAAGCATCTGGGCCGGCGGAATTGATTTGGCAAGCATCTCTGCAATGCTGTAATGAGCCATGAAGACAGTGCCGTAAATCACTATGAAGCCGTTAAGAATATATCCGTAAGCAGCCGTCTTTCTCTTAAGGAAAAGCAGGGTGACGAATATGATATCAAGCATCGGGAAAAGAAAGGAGAGAAACCTTGTTCTGTCAAATATTAATTGCTGAGTGCCTGGCTCCTTTACAATAAAGCTATGTATTCTCAGATGCAGGAGCAGCCCTGAAACGGCTAAGAGGAGAAGCGCTGTTATAAGCACTTTCTTAGACATGCCTGTCTTTAAAATTTAAATTGAGCCATATGACCAAGGTAAAATGTAAGACCTATGGCTATTATGTGCAGTATCCACCACCCGAGTTTAAACCTCATAAAATCTTTTAGCATGCTACCTCCAAAGGATATGCCCTAAGGCATAAACAATGCCAATTCCCAAGACATGCACAATCCACCAACCCGGCCTCAAAAAGCTAATCCACTCTGAAAAGCCCTTTTTATCCATAGGCCTCCTTATGGGGAAAATCTAAAATAAAGATTATCACATAAGGAGATAAAGTCAATATCCTTCATTTGGTTGCATTTTGAATTTTGTTTGCTAAAATTTAGTTATCAAATAAAGGCTACTCATTTCATTATGAAAGGAGGTTTGTCATGACCTGCATAGCGGCAAAAAACATAATGCATCCGAGGGTAAGCCTATATGCAAAGACAAAAGGCGAGGAGGTAATAGAGAGGTTAATGTCTTCCTACCCTGCCCTGCCTGTTGTGGATGATGAGCTGAGGGTTATGGGCGTTGTTTCTGAGTTCGACGTCCTGACAGCCTTAAAGGAGGGCAGAACCGTCCATGAATTCAGCGCTGAATCCCTTATGACCTGCGGACACTCTGAGCACGGGGCATGTGATAGCCCGGTTACAGTGCAGCCAAATACTGAAATCGAGGACATCGTGGATCTCTTTATCCAGAAGAATGTAAGCATCCTGCCTGTTGTTGAAAAAGGCAAGCTCGTTGGCATTATCAGCAGAAAAAATATTATGAACGCCCTGGCTGAAAAGGGCTTCTGGAAAGAGCACGAGTTTAAGAAGAGGGCATAGCTCCTGGAAAAGACAATATATAGCAATATAGCAAAGAGTCCTCCGGCAGAGACCGCGTGGTTCTTGAATGGGGGATAGTGTGTCTGTACCTTATCAAAAACTTCGTCTTTTCATGGAAAGGCTGGGGCTTGACGAAAAAGAACTTGAGCATTTATTCCCTTTCAGAGAGATATTTATAAATAAAAAAGAAGAATTTGCTGAGCGCTTCTACTTTTTCTTTCACAGCATACCTGAGACAAGAATAATAATTGAAAACCTTGAAAAATCACCTGGCGCTTTAAGGAAGGACTGGGCAGGGTGGTTTGGAAAGCTCTTTCAATTAAGGCTTGATGATGAATTCCTGGGCTATCTCTGGAAGATAGGAGTCAGGCACGTAGAGATTAATCTTGACCAGAGATACTCCAACCTCGGTTTCTCCGTAGTCAGGCAATTTTGCGAGAAGGTTATAGTCTCAGAGATACCCGCGGAAAAGGCGGCCATAGTTTCAAAAGTCATTGCTAAACTTCTTGACCTCTGCCTTCTTGTGGAGACAAGCGCTTATATAGAGACGACTTCACGGTGCGACATGGAGATAATCAGGGGAGTTGCCGACAGGATAAGAAACCGCGTCATGGTCATCGGCGGGAATATAAAGAGGCTCCAGAAGAAGACCGATGCCGCTGACCCTACCTACACTGTCTATGAATCGCTGATAACGGAGAGCTCCTCCTGCGAGAGGATGGTGATAGACATAAGGACTTATATGGATATGTATCAAAAAGAGCCTGAGGCGCAAAGGGTACCCCTTGAGGAATTAATCAGCAGAACACTCCAAAGGCTGCATGTCAAAGAGAGGTTTAACGGCGTGCGTATAGATACAGAGTTTGACACCCGGGCGGCTTTTGTGCTGTCAGACCCCTCAGATATTGAAGGACTCTTCTACCATCTTATTGAAAACAGCCTTGAAGCGGTTGATGCAAAAAATCCGTATATAAAGATATCCTCAAGCTATGCCCCCTCTTTGCCCGGCCGTCTCAGCATAGAGATATTCAATACAGTCACCCCCCTGAAGCTTGAAGATATGGAGAAACTCATGTCACCATTTTACTCAACAAAGCCCGGAGGCTCAGGATTTGGGCTGCCAATTGCAAGGCTTGCCTTGAGGAAAAATTACGGCAGCCTCTCGCTGGAGCCTGTTGCCGGACAGGGCACAAGGGTTGTCATAAGCCTGCCTGTCCCTGAAGAATAAGTGGAAGGGATTAAAGAAAAAATATACGACTGTATCATAACAGGCGCAGGCCCCGGAGGGCTTCAGGCAGCCATATACCTCGGCAGATACAATAGGAGTGTTCTTATTATAGACAGAGGAGGAGGAAGGACGCGCCATGCAAAGCATATAGAGAACTTTCTTAGTCATAAATTAATCTCCGGCCAGGAGATTATAGAGAAGGGTATAGAGCAGGCAAGGAGTTTTAATGCTGAATTTCAGAGGGGGCTTGTAACAAAGATTTTAAAGAAAGATTCCTTTGAGGTATATTGCGCAGAAGATGGGTATCTTTCAAAGTTTGTAATAGTCTCTTCAGGGGTTTATGACCGCCTGCCCCCAATTGAAAATATTCACAGGTTTTTTGGCAGGGGCTTCTATACGTGCATAGACTGTGACGGATATAAAGCCACAAACAAAAAACTCGCCATCGTCGGCAACCATATAAAAACAGTCCATCTCGCCTTTGCCATGCAAGAGATGTTTACAAGAGATATATCTCTTATCCTTTATACTGAAAAGATACCCGATGAATACAGGGAAGAATTAGCAAGAAAGAATATAGCCCTTATAGCAGGCTGGCCAATACGCATTATCGGAGAAGAAAGGATTGAAGGCTTGGAGCTTAAAGATGGAAGAACAATTGAATGCGAGGCAATAATGTCTCACTTTGGCTATAAACTCAATGATGAATTCCTCTCCGGGCTTAACTTAAAGAAAGACAGCGAGGGGTTTAAATATATGGTAAACAGCGTCTATGAATCCTCCCTGAGCTGCTTATATATAGTAGGCCCTCTGAACCAAGGGCATGACCAGGCTGTAATTGCAGCAGGGGAGGGCGCGGTTGCGGCAATTGATATTAAAAAGAGGCTGCTGGAGATTTAAAATATTAAGTGTCTGTTATAAAACACTGCGGGTCTTCTGCAAGAAAGTCATCACGCCCCTTTGACTG
>JACQXF010000088.1 GCA_016208855.1 Nitrospirota bacterium
GTGGCTTTACTTATGACCGTCTTAGTAACTGCTGTCTTTCTGATTTTATCCAGTATCCCGTTTATAAAGGCATAGGACTCTTCTGTCCCGTATTTTTTTGCTATCTCAATTGCCTCATTAATTGTAGCTGAGGAGGGGATATCTTTTCTGTAGAGGAGTTCATAAGCAGCGGCTCTCAGGATATTTCTGTCAACAACAGCCATCCTTTCAATGCTCCAGTGTGCTGCCGACTGCCTTATGATACTGTCTATCTCATCAATATGCTCAATAGTGCCAAGGACAAGGGAGTTTGCAAAATCCCTTACCTCCTTATCCTCTGTGACAGTCTCCCAGAAATTACTAAAACATGAAAGACGAAGGGCATGCGGTTCTATATGGAGGGAGTTGGTAAGGTCAAGCTGAAACAGCATCTGAAGGGCATATTCCCTTGCTCTGCGGCGCTTCATAAGGCAGTGACGAGTGACGAGTGACAAGTGATAAGCAATCCCCCCCTGCCCCCCTTTATTAAAGGGGGGTTAGGGGGGATTATCAATCCTGAACTCGTTACTCGCAACTCGTTACTCATAACTTCTTAAAGAGCTGCGCCATCTCTATGGCAGTCATTGCAGCGTCAGCGCCTTTATTGCCGCTCTTAGTTCCTGCCCTCTCAACCGCCTGCTCAATGGTGTCTGATGTAATAACGCCAAATGCTATAGGCACGCCTGTTTCAAGCGAGGCAGAGGCAATGCCTTTTGAGACCTCTGCGGCAACATAATCAAAATGCGGGGTTGCCCCTCTTATCACTGTGCCAAGGCATATTACAGCGTCATAGCTCTTTTTCTGAGCCAGTTTCTTGGCAGCGAGCGGTATCTCAAACGAGCCGGGGACCTTTACAACCTCTATATCCTTCTCTGTTGCGCCATGCCTTAGAAGCATGTCCACTGCGCCGTCAAGGAGCTTGTTTGTAATAAAATCATTAAACCTGCTTACAACTATTCCAAACCTTAAACCTTTTGCCTGAAGTTCTCCTTCGTATGTTCTCATAAAGCCTCCTCTTAAAAATATTTAAATAGGGTTCGAGGATTCAAGGATTCGAGGGGTCAAGTTTTTTCACTTGAACCTTTGACCCCTTGAACCCTTTCTACACTTCTTCCAATATATGCCCGAGTTTCTCTTTCTTTGTCCTTAGATACTTAATATTTTTCTCGTGAGGCTTTATCTCAACAGGCACTCTCTTTGAAACCTTAAGCCCGTATCCTTCAAGGCCTACTATCTTCTTAGGATTGTTTGTCATAAGCCTCATTCTCCTCACCCCAAGGTTAACCAGCATCTGCGCCCCGATTCCGTAATCCCTAAGGTCAGGCTTAAAGCCGAGCTTCACATTTGCCTCTACAGTGTCAAAGCCGGCGTCCTGCAGTTCGTAGGCCTTCAGCTTGTTGGCAAGCCCTATGCCTCTGCCCTCCTGCCTCATGTAAAGAAGAACTCCCTTGCCCTCCTTGCTGATTGCCTGAAGCGCCTTGTGAAGCTGCTCTCCGCAATCGCACCTCTTTGAGCCAAATACATCTCCTGTAAGACACTCTGAATGAACCCTTACAAGCACCTCGTCATCAGGCTTGATATCGCCTTTTACAAGCGCTAAATGGACGGAATTATCAAGAAGATTGCCAAAGGCGATGGTGGTAAAATCCCCGCCGTAGCCTGTAGGGAGATTTACAGTAGCCAGTCTTGTAACAAGAGACTCGCTGCGCATCCTGTATCTTATAAGGTCTTTAACAGTGATTATCTTAAGGTGATGCTTTCTGGCAAACTTGGTAAGGTCAGGCACCCTTGCCATTGTGCCGTCATCTTTCATTATCTCGCATATAACACCGGCAGGGTAAAGCCCTGCAAGCCGTGCAAGGTCAACAGAGCCTTCTGTCTGCCCGGCCCTTTTAAGAACTCCTCCGGACTGAGCCCTTAATGGGAATACATGCCCGGGCCTTGCGATATCATCCGGCTTTGTCTTTGGATTTATTGCAGTAAGTATTGTCTTTGCCCTGTCATGAGCAGAGATGCCTGTTGTAACGCCCTTCTTTGCCTCAATTGAAACTGTAAATGCAGTGCCAAAATGAGACGTATTATGCTCTGTCATCATCGGCAGTTTAAGATCTTCAACTTTCTCAGGAAGCAGAGACAGACATATAAGACCTCTGCCGTATTTAGCCATAAAGTTTATTGCCTGAGGGGTTACTTTTTCGGCAGCCATTGTAAGGTCGCCTTCGTTTTCCCTGTCCTCGTCATCTGCAAGGATGACCATCTTGCCTTTCTTGATATCTGCTATAGCTTCTTCAATTGTATTGAATTTGTATTTATCCATTAAACAAATCCTTCCTCTTTTAACCTGTCCATAAGCCCTGAACTGCTGTCCCTGCCAGACAAAAATTTCTCTACATATTTCCCCAAAATATCTGCCTCAAGATTAACCTTATCACCGACTCCCTTAAACCCAAGGGTTGTAGCGCTAAGGGTGTGCGGGATGATTGCGACCTTAAATCTCCCCTCTGTAATATCTATAACCGTAAGGCTTATGCCGTCAACTGCGACCGAGCCTTTTTTAACAAGGTATCTGAGAACTTCCTTTGTGGAATCGAAGGTAAAGAATGTGTATTCGCCCTCCTGTTTCTTCTCTCTTATCCTGCCGACTCCGTCAACATGGCCGGTTACTATATGGCCTCCAAGCCTGCCGCTGAGACTTAAAGCCCTTTCCATGTTTACCCTGTCGTTAACCTTAAGCTCCCCCAGATTCGTGTTTTTAAGCGTCTCAGGCGAGACATCAAAAAATAACCCCGCCTTATTATCTCCAAGCTCTGAAACCGTAAGGCATACACCGTTTATTGATACGCTGTCGCCCAATTTAAATTCCATGTCAGCCTTTCCGAGGAGGGCAAGCCTTATGCCTGTTCCGGTCTTTCTGACTGATACAATTACACCTAAATCCTCAATAAGGCCTGTGAACATTAATGAGATTCCTTGGCGCTGTTTGCCGTATCAATGAAGAATTTATAGTCCCTTTTGTATACATCATAAATATTAACCGTCTCTTTCCAATGGGTCTTTACACTGTAGATGCCGTTCTTCCCCACATATATATTTTCCTTCTTAAGAGGGATGTTATACTGACTGACAAGGGAAAGGATGTTAGCCATTATCTCCTCAGGCCTCATCTCTACGCTGATCTTTACTATCTCCTCCACATCGCTCTTAAATGCGTAGTACCGATAATAGGGCATTGCAAGCTTAATCCCTGATTGAACCATCAAAAAAAATATCAGCAAATAAAGAAGCTT
Organism: Nitrospirota bacterium; assembly: GCA_016208855.1. Lineage (GTDB taxonomy): Bacteria > Nitrospirota > Thermodesulfovibrionia > UBA6902 > DSMQ01 > JACQXF01. The sequence goes on from JACQXF010000088.1 coordinate 3,306, forward strand.
CTTTATCATAACAAACGCTTTCTAAAGAGTTATTTTACAAGACTGCCTAATCTGCCCCATCTGACTTTCTTTATGAACTCTCCGTCTTTATCCCATGACCAGTATATTATAAGCGCCTTGCCTTTTATTTCGCTCATATCAACATAACCCCAGAACCTGCTGTCAAAGCTCTGGTCGCGGTTGTCTCCCATAACAAAGAATTTTCCCCTTGGCACAGTAAATGGGCCTGTTGCGGGACGGTTCCCATCTACGAAATAGGCATAGGGCTCTGTAAGAGGGGCACCGTTTACATATACAGTCTTATTATTTATATCAATCCGGTCTCCTCCGATGCCGATAACCCGCTTTATAAAGTCCCTGCAATCAGCTTTGAAGAAAGATACAGGGTTTTTATCAGCCCAGACAAGCTTAAGGCGCGCGCTGATGCTTTTGCACTCAGGCGCATTCCCCGGGAAAGAAAAGACAATTATGTCTCCTCTTCTTGGCTGCCGTGTCATAAAGATTCTCTCGTCTGTAAAGGGGATTTTAACGCCATAGGTAAATTTTGTTACGAGTATATGGTCTCCTATGCTTAAGGTTGGAATCATTGAGCCTGAAGGTATCTTGAATGCCTGTATAACAACGGCCCTTATTACAAGGGCAAGGATAAGGGCTGTGGCAATTGCCTCTACGTATTCTCTGAATTTTGATTTTCCTTTAGCCATAACCCTGCTATTTTACCTGAAGAACTGTAAGAAAAGCCTCCTGCGGCACCTCAACCCTTCCTACCTGCTTCATCCTCTTTTTTCCTTCCTTCTGTTTTTCAAGTAGCTTTCTCTTTCTCGTTATATCGCCGCCATAGCATTTTGCAAGGACATTCTTCCGCATGGCCTTTATACTCTCCCTTGCTATTATCTTATTGCCAATGGCCGCCTGAACAATGATCTCAAAAAGTTGTCTTGGGATAACTCCCCTTAGCCTTTCCGCAAGCTGCCTGCCTTTATAGTAAGCCTTTTCTTTGTGAACAATAAGGGAAAGGGCGTCAACAATTTCACCATTCAGGAGTATATCCAGCCTTACAAGCTCGGAGGCTTTATACCCAAGGAACTCATAATCCATTGAGGCATAGCCGCTTGAATATGATTTTAGTTTATCATAAAAATCCCAGAGAATCTCGCTCAGAGGCAGCTCATAGGTCAGTATAATCCTCTCCTTGCCTAAATATGCGAATTCCTTCTGAACGCCCCTTTTCTCCTGACACAGCTCAAGTATCTGGCCCACATACTTTTCAGGCACAAAAATAGTTGCCTTTACAAAGGGCTCTTCTATAGTCTCATATCTCTCTGGCAGGCCCGAAGGGCTGTCAATAGAGATTACCTGGCCGTCAGATAGCAGTACTTTATAGTTAACAGTAGGCGATGTATTTATAAGGGAAAGCCCGAACTCCCTCTCAAGCCTCTCCTTTACTATATCCATGTGAAGCAGTCCGAGAAATCCGCATCTGAAACCAAACCCAAGCGCCGCAGAAGTCTCAGGTTCAAAGCTGAAAGAGGAGTCATTAAGCCTGAGCTTTCCTAAAGCCTCCTTCAGGTCTTCGTACTGATTAGTCTCCGTGGGATAGAGTCCGCAAAAGACCATGGGCTTTACTTCCTTGTATCCTGCGCACGGCTCTGCTGCCGGGTTCCTGGCGTCTGTAACCGTATCACCTATCTTTGTATCCGAAACATTTTTTATGCCTGCAATTATGTAGCCTGCCTCTCCTGCTCCGAGGCTCTCTACATGCCTCCTCTGAGGAGCAAATATGCCAACCTCTCCAACCTCGTACACTTTGTTGGTTGCCATAAGCATAACCTTTGAGCCCTGCCTTATCTCGCCGTCAAAGACCCTTACAAGCACAACTACGCCTTTATAATTATCAAACCATGAATCAAAGATCAGCGCCTGAATGGGCTTGTCTGTACTGCCTTTAGGCGGCGGTATCTTCTTTACAATCGCCTCAAGAACTTCCCTGACGCCTGTGCCCTCTTTTGCTGATGTATAGATAGCCTCAGAGCAGTCAATGCCAATAGAGTCTTCTATCTGGGATTTAATCTTATCAGGCTCTGCGCTTGGCAGGTCAATTTTGTTTATTACAGGTATTATCTCAAGATTATGGGACGCTGCAAGGTATGCATTTGCAAGGGTCTGGGCCTCTACCCCCTGTGTTGCGTCAACTATCAAAAGCGCGCCTTCACATGAGGCAAGGCTTCTGGAAACCTCATAGGAGAAGTCAACATGCCCCGGGGTATCAATAAGGTTAAGTATATAGTCCTTGCCGTCCAGCGCCTTGTAGTTGAGCCTTACTGCATGGGCCTTTATTGTTATGCCTCTCTCCTTTTCAAGATCCATGGAATCCAGCACCTGCTCGGTCATCTCACGGCTTGAGAGGGCGCCTGTTAATTCCAGAAACCTGTCGGCCAGCGTGGATTTACCGTGGTCTATGTGGGCAATAATTGAAAAATTTCTTATGTTGTCTGCTTTCATAATTTTAGGTTAAAGACAGGTTGAGGCTAAGGTTGAGGTTGAGGAAAATATTTCTCAGCCTTAACCTTAGCCTTAGCCTTAACCTTAATCTTAATCTGTCTTTAACTGGCTAAACACAAGTCCTGCTGCGCCTATTGAGCCGCCCTCGCTAAGCGTAGTCTTAAGTATCTCTACCTTCTGTGAAAGGCTCTTCAGCGCCCTCTTTGAGACCTCTCGTTTCACATCCTCAATAAACAGATCCCATGCCCCTATCAGCCCGCCGCCGAGGATTACAGCCTCAGGGCTTACAATATTAATTATATTGGCTATGCCGATGCCAAGGTATCTGCCAAACTCCCTGAAGATGTCGCGGCTCAGGGTATCGCCCTCAAAGGCGGTTTTATAAATAATCTCAGGCGTTATTTTATAGAAATTACCTTCATGGCTTTCCCTTAAAATGCTTTTTTCGCCTTTCTCAAGCAAAGAAATTGCCCTGTCCACAAGCGCCCTGCCAGAGGCATAGGATTCAAGACAGCCGTGATTTCCGCATGGGCAGAAACGCCCTTCAGGCTCAACAATCATATGGCCTACTTCAAAGGCGCCTTCAAAGAGGCGTCCCTTATAAATCATCCCTCCGCCTAAGCCTGTGCCTAAGGTTATAGCCACAAAGTTATCAAACTTCTTTCCTGCGCCGACAAGCTTTTCAGAATAGGCATATACATTAGCATCATTTTCAATTATCACAGGCACGGAGAACTCTTTCTCAAACAGCGCCTTGACCGGCGTGTTGTTGAGGCTTGAGATATTTGGAGACTCAAGGATTATCCCATTTTTCTTGTCTATTATGCCTGCAATCCCAAAACCTATGCCTGATACCTCGGAGCTTAAAAGCCTTCTAATTATCCCTGATATCTTATCCGGGATATTATTTAAAGGCGTGGGCTCTGTTATCTTATTAAGTACATCGCCTGTCTCTGACATGCGGATGGCTTTTATGTTTGTGCCGCCGATATCTATACCTATTGCGCTTTTCAAGACACTCTACCTCCCTTAAGCGTTTTGTTGTATTCTGATAAAATATTAAAGAATACTTAATTTGATAAAAAGTGACGTGTCCCTCAGGAAAATCCTGTTGTCAAGAGGTTAATAAATCATATCACAGACCTTATACCGATGTAAATATTCCCTACATGGAGTGGAGTAAACAGGGAGCAGGGATGCAGATGCATATAAATGAACCCCCAGTAGCATATAGACTGCGGGGTATTGTTAAAAAATCAGGCCTCTATTTAGTTTTTAATTTTGGTTCTTCCGGGAATGACGTCTTAATGTTGAGTTTATAAACAGACTCTAATTATATACCCACAGAAATGTCGGAAGAACCTTAATTTTGAATTTTTAGTTGTTAACTCAAAATTCAAAATTCTTTATTCCTATAACTCAAGACTAAAAACTAAAAATTCAAAACTCTACTATATATTCTGCAGATTGGAAGCAAGCCTTGCCAGGTTAGAAGATGCCTTGGCAATTTGCTCAGAGCTTGCAGACGTCTCCTTTGAAACATTTGATATTGTCTCTATATCCCCGCTTATCTGTTCAGATACTGTAGACATCTGGTCTGTTGCAGTAGCTATCTGTTGAACCATAGAATGCAGTTTGTTGACACTATTCACAATATTGCGGAGCGCATCGCCTGCCTTTACCGAAAATTCAACGCCGGCTTCAACCCTCTTTGTTCCTTCTTCCATAGAACCAACTGCCTTGCCTACTTCATTTTGTATTGCCCTTATCATTTCTCCTATTTCGGATGTGGCATTTGCTGTCCTCTCAGCAAGTTTTCTGACCTCATCCGCAACAACAGCAAAACCCCTTCCCTGCTCTCCAGCCCTCGCTGCCTCGATTGCTGCATTCAGGGCGAGGAGATTTGTCTGATCGGCTATATCGTTAATAACGCTTACTATCTCCCCTATCTGCTTGGATCTCTCGCCGAGGGAATCCATAAGCTGGGCGGACGCCCTTACAGTGTCGGCAATTGCCTTAACTTCATCAATGGATTTGTCAACTATTTTCTCACTATCCACCGCTGCCTTAGCAGTCTCTGTAGCTGAAGCCTCTATGCTTGATGCGTTCTTTGCAATATCAATGACAGTCTGAGACATTTCCGTGGACGAGGCTGCGATCTGCGACGCCCTGGCTGCCTGCTCATTAGCCCCCCTTGCCATTTGTTCAGAACTTGCGCTTAACTCCTCGCTCGCGGATGCTACATGATTCGATGCATCTTTCATCCGGGTTATTATTCCTTTAAACTTAATAACCATTGCATCAATATCAGACGCTAAATCGGCAATCTCGTCCTTTGAAGCAATATTTACATTTTTTGTAGTGTCGCCTGCTGCGACAGCATGCACCCATCTGGAGATAGTGTTAAAGCTATCCTTTATATGCTTTATAATAATTATAGAACCCGCAGCGAGCGCTCCAAGAATGACGGCATAAACAATCACGGAGATATTCCCTATCCTATTTCCCGCAGCAATTGTATTCGCTATATCCCTGTCTATGAGTTTCTTAACGCCCATTCTCATAGCAGTCAGCGCCTCCTGTGTCTGTAATAGGGCAGGCTGTGTCTCCTCATGAAATATTTTCTTTGCTGCACCATGCTTTCCTTCTTTTAGAGCTGCGATTATCTTTGGCGCAGTGGCGTGAAACCGCTTATGCGGCTCTTCTATTGCCTTGTATTCAGCCTCCAGATCCTTTGGCGGCTTAAAGCTGTAATACCATTCGCCAAGTTTGCACTTTGTCGGGTCAATCTGCCCTGTAAATTCCTTGCCGAACAAGAGAGTGCCTATGCCTAACGCTTCAGCCCATCTGAAATGGTCTATTGTCCTTAAACCGATGACTGACTGAATCTCAGGATACGATTTGACTGCCTCAAGATTCTTCTTTGTCTTTTGAATGTTTAAATAGGCAAGCACAGCAAGCACAATTAGCACTGCTGCCACCACCCCGCTGCCAATATAAAGTTTTTTTGCAATTGTCATTCTCAATGATCTCCAGAAGCCCTGAGCCTGAATATTCATTACCTACATATTTAATCGGAAAACACCATGAAAACTTTAATGAGGCTTATAGAATCCTTGACTTTATATGGAGTATTGCTCTAAATTATTTTCTATGCTAAAGCCATTTATTGCTGCAAACTGGAAGATGAACAAGACCATAAAAGAGACAGAGGACTTTATAACCTCCTTTCTTCCTATGGTTAAAGACGTTAAAGACGTTGATATAGCAATTGCGCCGCCCTTTACATCTCTGGCAAGCGCGGGAAAGCTCCTTAAGGCAACAAGCATTCAACTCGCTGCACAGAATGTCTTTTACGAAGAAAAAGGCGCATTCACAGGCGAGGTCTCTGCCGGGATGCTTACTGACGCAGGATGCAGCCTTGTGATTATGGGACATTCCGAGAGGAGACATCTCTTCTCAGAGAGCAATGAGGCTGTAAATAAAAAGATCAGGGCAGCAAGAAAAAACAGGCTTGAGGTTATACTCTGCGTAGGGGAAACCCTCAGGGAGAGGGAAGAGAATAAGACATTTGAGGTCCTTGAGAGCCAGCTCTCAGGCTCTCTAAAAGATATCATGCTTGAAGGAATAACCATAGCATACGAGCCTGTATGGGCCATAGGGACAGGTAAGACAGCAACGCCAGAACAGGCAAACGAGGCACATACCTTTATAAAAAAATGGTTAAAGAAACAATTCGGCGAAGAAGCCGGCAGGACGAGGATCCTCTACGGCGGAAGCGTAACCCCTGAAAATATTGAATCCCTTATGGAAGAGCCCGAGGTTGAAGGGGCGCTTGTCGGAGGGGCAAGCCTTAATCCTGAGAGTTTTGCTAAAATAATATTTGGAGCTAAAAGGAGAAAAAAATAAAATGACTACATTATTGGTAATAGTTCATGTGATTGTATCTGTGTTTCTTATCTTTGTTGTCTTAATTCAAGGGGGCAAGGGCGCTGAAATGGGCGCTGCCTTTGGCGGCTCAACACAGACCCTCTTTGGAAGCAGAGGGGCAGCAACATTTTTGAGCAAACTCACAACCATCGTAGCAATAGTATTTATGCTTACATCCCTCACAATGGCAGTGCTCTCGGCAAAGACCGAGTCTGTTATACCCGATAAAGGGGCTAAGCAGACAAGGCCGCTTTCTAATGCCCCTGCCGGCCCTCTTCAGCAGGAGAAGGCCCCGGAGCCTCCGGCCCAGACTAAGCCAGCACAACCGGCAAAATAGCCATAATGAAAAAGTGCGATGGGCAAGCCCTGCAGAAGTATTTTTTTAAAGGCATTCTATGCATCTTCACCGCTGTTTTATTATTGTTTGCATCAGGCATCTCATCTGCCAAAGAGCCTTCAATAAAAAAGCCAAACACCCTTACTGACGGATTTCTTGCAGACGCCAAGAGGCTTGTCCCGATGCTTGCCTCTGACAGCGCATCAGGCGGCATCAGCGGCCTAATATTTAACGGGCTCACAAAATACGACAGAAACATAAAGGTTACAGGCGACCTTGCAGAGACATGGACAATATCTCCTGACGGGCTTCAGATAATTTTTAAGCTTCGCAAAGGCATAAAATGGCAGGATGGCATTGAGTTCACTGCTGATGACGTTCTTTTTACATATCAGAAGGTTACAGACCCAAAGACAGCTACTCCATACAGCAGCAACTACGGGCCTGTTAAAAAGGTTGAGGCAGCGGATAAATACACGGTGAAGGTCACTTACTCCGAGCCTTATGCGCCTGCGCTTGAGTCCTGGGGCATGGGCATAATCCCCAAGCATCTGCTTCAGGGGAAAGATATAAACACGGATGAATTTAACCGCAGGCCTGTAGGCACAGGCCCTTATAAATTTAAGGAATGGGTAACAGGACAGAAGATTGTCCTTGAGGCAAGCGATACATATTTTGAAGGCAAACCAAAGATAGAACAGTATATTGCGAAGATAACCACTGAGCAGTCTGCAATGTTTCTTGAGCTTCAGGCAGGCATTATAGACTGGATGAACCTGACGCCTACACAGTTTAAGATACAGTCAGAAAAGGCGGAGATCAAAAAGTATTTTCAGAAATACAACCACCCTGCATTCTCATACACATATATTGGATATAACCTGCTTGATTTGCGCTTTGCAGACAAAAAGGTTAGGCAGGCCTTAAGTTATGCAATTGATAAAAAGGCGATTATTAACGGCGTGCTGCTTGGTTACGGGACGCCTTCTACAGGGCCTTTCCCGTCTGAGTCATGGGCGTATAATTCTTCAGTAAAGCCCTATGAGTATAACCCTGAGAAGGCACAGGCGCTCTTTAAGGAAGCAGGCTGGATATTAGGGAAGGGCGGCTTTCTTGAGAAAGATGGCAAGCCGTTTTCTTTCACCATACTTGTAAATCAGGGAAATGACGTAAGGCTTAAGACAGCGCAGATAATACAGCAGAATCTTAAAAAGGTCGGCGTAGATATAAAGATTACGGTGCTTGAATGGCAGACAATGCTTCATGAATTTATAGACAAGAAGAAGTTTGAGGCAATAATATTAGGGTGGGGTCTCTCAAGAGACCCTGATATGTATGATATATGGCATTCATCAAAGACAAAGGAAGGAGAGTTTAATTTTATCTCCTATAAAAACCCTGAGATTGACAAACTACTTCTTGAGGGCAGAAGGACTTTTGATATTGAAAAGAGAAAGAAGGCATATTACCGGATACATGAAATACTCGCAGATGCACAGCCCTATACATTCCTTTATGTGCCGGATGCGCTGCCTATACTTCATAAACGCTTTAAAGGCGTGGAAAAGACAGCCTTTGGCATTGCCCTTGATTGGCCCATACACTGGTATGTACCGCAAAACAGGATAGAGTGGTACAGGTAAATATAAAATTTCTAAATCCTAATATCTAAATCCTAATTTTGAATTTATTTAGGATTTAGGATTTGGGATTTAAGATTATGTTCCGCCTTTTTCCAGCCTTAGGATACAGAAATTTCAGACTCTTCTGGTCAGGCCAGATCGTGTCTTTGACAGGCTCATGGATGCACTCCATGGCGCTGGGCTGGCTTGTGTTTAACCTTACAAACTCGCCTTTCTACCTGGGGCTTGTGGGCACAGTTGGAAGCCTGCCTATACTTCTCTTCTCGCTTCTTGGCGGCGTGGCGGCAGACAGATTTTCACGAAGAGAACTCCTGCTCGTAACACAGATATTATTCCTGCTCCTTGCGCTTGCGTTTGCAGTGCTTGTCTCAATGGATATTGTGGAGGAATGGCATATAGTAGCGCTTGCATTTATTATAGGCACGATAAACGCCTTTGATATTCCGGCAAGGCAGTCATTTATACTTGAGATGGTTGGAAAGGAAAGCCTTCTTAATGCGATTGCCCTTAATTCAGCTGCCTTTAACGGCACAAGGATTATAGGCCCTGCGCTTGCAGGATTTCTTATCAGGTATATGGATATTGCAGCGTGTTTTTATATAAATGCCCTGAGCTATGTTGCTGTAATCTTCAGCTTCATGAAGATACGCCTGAATGCCCGTCCGGAGACAGACGCAAGCCGTTTAAGCCTGTTTAAAGAGCTGCACGGAAAACAGCTCATAAGCAATCTGACAGAAGGAATAAAATATATCTTCACAGAGCCGCGTGTGCATACGCTTATTATACTTGTTGCCATCACAAGCCTTTTTGGCTTTCCATATATAACATTTCTGCCTGTTTACGCAAAGGAGATTCTTAAAACAGGCGCGGGAGGGCTTGGCGTGCTGATGGGCGCCTCCGGAGCAGGCGCATTCATAGGGTCAATAGGGCTTGCCCTTAAAGAGGACTTTAACAAAAAAGGGCTGCTCTTTGCAGTCTCAGGCACGGCGTTCCCGCTTGCCCTTCTTGTATTTGCCTACTCCACAAGTCCATGGCTTTCAGCATTAATGCTCTTTTTCGTCGGCTGGTCTGCAGTGAGCCAGATAGCAACGGCAAACAGCATGATACAGATTACGGTGCCGGATAATCTCCGCGGCAGAATAATGAGCGCCTTTACCCTTATGTTTATTGGAATGACAACAATAGGAAACTTTATCGTCGGGAGCATAGCCCACTATGTTGGAACGCAGAACGCGGTTGCTTCAGGAGCAGTCTTGTGCCTTGGCGGAGTTATGCTGCTTTTATGGAGAAGGCCCGCGATTCTAAAGAGTTAACTGGCGGGAGCGTGTGGGAATCGAACCCACTCAGCCCCTTTATTTTAAAGGGATTTTAGACCGGTTACGGAAGGTTCGCGGAAGGTTTTTAAAAAATATGAGTAAAGATTTTAATGCATTTTCCAGGTAAAAATATGCTCGGAATTTTCTCCTTTTATTGCATATAAAGTAGATAGAATTCTTCCTTTAATAAACCAATATTTCTAAAACCGATAGTATTGCAATACTATTATCTAAATGATATGATAGTAATGCAATACTATTAAGGAGAAGCTATGATAGATGAATTATTTCGCCTCAGCCAGAATTTTATCAGGATAAAAAACAAAGAATATGTCAGATACTTCCTCAAAATAAACCCGCTCAAGAGCCGCTTTTCTATTGTCGTCGGTCAAAGGGGCGTAGGCAAGACCACCACGATTATTCAGCACATTCTTTCTTCTTATAAGAACAATATATTCACGGACAAGGCGCTTTATGTACAGGCAGACCACTTTCTTATCAGCGGTCAACCACTCTATGAGATAGCGGAACAATTTTATAACATCGGCGGAGAGATGATCTGTTTTGATGAGATACACAAATATCCTAACTGGTCCACCGAACTGAAAAGCATTTATGATACTTTCCCAAAGCTGACACTCATAGCTTCAGGCAGTTCCGCGCTTGAGATATACAAGGGCAGCCGTGATCTGAGCAGACGGGCAATAGTTTACAAAATGCTCGGGATGTCATTCAGGGAGTTCATAGAGCTGGAACTCGGAATCGAAGTGACAAGTTCCGGACTTGAAGATATCGTCAAGAATCACCAGCGCATTGCCAACAGTATTATAACGTCTGTAGAAAAGAAGGGTAAAAAAATTCTTGCCTTGTTCAAAAATTATCTGGAGTACGGCTATTATCCATATTTCAGGGAATATAAAAACAAGGATCTCTTTTATCTGACCCTTGAACAGAACATCCACACAACCATTGAAAGCGATCTCATTGCCATCTATCCCTCGTTAAGCGGCAATAGCATTAAAAAGATGAAAAAACTCCTGACAATTATTGCGTCCTCCGTACCGTTTACACCTGATTTGAGGAAACTGAAGACAACACTTGATGTCGGAGATGAACGAACATTAAAGACGTATCTCAAATACCTTGAAGACGCAGGAATTATTTTGACCGTCTCCAAAGGCAGCAGGGGACTCAGAGAGCTTGAAAAACCGGAAAAGATATACCTGAATAACCCAAACCTTATTCATGCCATATCAAGCAGGACTCCTGTTGAAAAAGGGAATCTGAGAGAGACCTTCTTCCTGAATTTGTTGGGAGGTTTGTATAAAGTTTCATCTCCTGCGCAAGGCGACTTCCATGTTGAAGGTAAATATACCTTCGAGGTCGGAGGTAAAAGTAAAAACTTCTCCCAGATAAAAGGCATTAAAAATTCTTTTCTTGCGGTAGATGATATAGAGATAGGTACAGGAAATAAAATTCCTCTATGGGTTTTTGGCTTTTTGTATTAAAGGCTGCCTCAGGAAATAAGATACTATGTCACTTAAAAAGAGAGAAGAAATCATCAATGCCATTTCATCTATAAGGAAATGTTTGGCTGAGATCAGAAGGCTCACAGAAGGTTTTTTCAGATACTTTTCAGCCCCTAACCAATTGATTTATAACAAATCATTGGCGGGAGCGTGTGGGAATCGAACCCACCCTGCCCGATTTTGGCGGGCAACACTGGATTTGAAGTCCAGGAGGGACACCAGAACCCTATGCGCTCCCATGCTGTTTGATTTTACTTGATTCTCTATTATTAAGGCAATTTTTAAGGTTAAGAAGAAGGCATAAGGATAGCAGGGCAGTTTAAAATATACCTTCTTTGGCTATGGTATTTCCTGTTTTTTTTCAAAAGAGCCGGCTATCATGAGGAGGGCTTTGCCTGAAGGCAGGTCATAATTTTTTGTAAAGGTTTTTAAAGTTCTTTACACTTTAGAAATTATCTGAATTTTAAACATAAGAATATTTAAAATCAATTAGTTGCTGCCTTTTAGATAAGCATCTCATTCTCCAAGTGCTGCAAATAACATTTACATGAATTAAAGTAAATAACTAATATGTTAATGATATAAACAAGACAATTATCATTTAATTTTAATAAGTTATAATGTTTATTATAAGTTTATTATAACTGCGGCATGCTTATTGCTTATTATTCAATTAAACTTTATTCCAGGGAAGGAGTATATATGAATCAGTCAGGCTTAATAATATTTCAACGAATCATATTAGGGCTTGTTGCTTTTCTCTTTGCCTGTCCTCTAATTTTGGCAGGAGAGGCTAAAGCAGATAATGAGGCTGCTAAGGCAAAGATTCAGGAAGCGTATAGCAGGCTTCCACTTTCTTTTATCAAGAACAACGGACAGGTGGATGAAAGGGTCAAGTACTATGAAAAAGGAGCAGGCCATGCCGTCTACTTTACAGAAGAGGCCGTCTATTTAGAGCTCATAAAGGGCAAAGGGTCAGAAAAAAAGTCTGTCGTTTCATCCCAGAATGCAGCGAAGGGGAAGCAGCTTAGCAATAAAACATCTCCTCACATTGCCTCAAAACTCATCAAGCTATCCCTCATTAATGCCAATAAGGAACAAGAGATAATTGCTGTAGATAAGCAAGAAGGCAAGGTAAGCTATTTTATCGGTAATGACTCAAGGAAATGGCGGACAAATATACCTACATATAAGGGTGTTCTCTATAAAGAGGCCTATAAAGGGATAGACATAAAATATTATGGCAATAACCGGCAGATGGAGTATGACATTATAGTAAAACCCGGTGCAGACCCTTCTAAGGTAAGATTTTCCTATGAGGGGATAGACGGCCTGAGGATAACAGGGGAAGGGGAGCTTGAGATAGCCCTTAATTCTTCTTCTCCCATTGCAGGAGGGGATGACGGAGCAAAGATTATCCAGAAGAAACCCATCATCTATCAGGAGGTAGGCGGAAAAAGGGTTGAGGTAGAAGGAAGGTTTGTAATAGCATCTTTAGGGGATAGTGGTAAAGGGGGATTTTCTTATGGGTTTCAGGTTGATTCCTATGATAAAGACTATCCACTCATCATTGACCCTGTGCTCTCATACTCCACATTTATCGGCGGTGGTTATGATGATTATGGCGAGGGCATAGCAGTAGACGGAGGGGGAAATGCCTATGTCACAGGGGGGACATATTCTTTTAATTTTCTTGCAACAACAGGGGCGTATGATACGACACACAATGGGTACTATGATGTTTTTGTGGTAAAGCTAAACAGCACAGGAACCGCCCTCTTATACGCTACCTTCATTGGCGGCAGCTACGATGATTATGCTAAGGGCATAGCAGTAGACGGAGGGGGAATGCCTATGTCACAGGGGGGACATATTTTTTCAGTTTTCCAACAACAACAGGCGCGTATGATACGACACATAATGGTTCCTCTCATGTTTTTGTGCTAAAGCTAAACAGCACAGGAACTGCCCTCTCATACTCTACCTTCATCGGCGGCAGTTATGATGAAGGTGGAGTGAGTATAGCAGTAGACGGAGGGGGAAATGCCTATGTCACAGGGGACACAAGCTCTCTCGATTTCCCTGCAACAACAGGCGCGTATGACACGACACATAATGGTTCCTCTGATGTTTTTGTGCTAAAGCTAAACAGCACAGGAACTGTACTCTCATACTCCACATTTATCGGCGGTAGTTATGATGATAATGGTAATGGCATAGCAGTAGACGGCGATGGGAATGCCTATGTCATAGGGGATACATGGTCTTCCGGTTTTCCAACAACAGGGGGGTATGATACGACATATAATGGTTCACTTGATGTTTTTGTGCTAAAACTAAACAGCACAGGAACTGCCCTCTCATACTCCACATTCGTCGGAGGCAGCAGCGATGACATTGGCTTCGGTATAGTAGTGGATGGAGGAGGGAATGCCCATGTCACAGGGTGGACATATTCTCCTAATTTCCCTACAACAACTGGTGCGTATGATAGGACACATAATGGTTCCTCTGATGTTTTTGTGCTAAAGCTAAACAGCACAGGAACTGCCCTTTCATACTCTACATTCATTGGAGGCAGCTACTATGATTTTGGCGCCGGCATAGCATTGGATGGAGTGGGGAATGCCTATGTCTCAGGAGATACATGGTCTACTGATTTCCCTACAACAACAGACGCATATAGCAGGGTAAATAAAGGCCTCTCTGATGTTTTTGTGCTAAAGCTAAACAGCACGGGAACTGTCCTCTCGTATTCTACACTTATCGGAGGTAATAGCCATGATTATGGTTACAGCATAGTAGTGGATGGATTGGGAAGCGCCTATATTTCATCGCATACAAGGTCTACTGATTTTCCTACAACAACAGGCGCGTATGATAGGACACATAATGGTTACTATGATGTTTTTGTGCTAAAGCTTGATTTTGGACCTGTTGACCGCTATCCACTTACTGTGAGTAAAACAGGCACAGGAACAGGAACTGTAACATCCAGCCCTGTTGGAATCAACTGCGGCGCTGACTGCACGGAGCCATATAACCCGGAGACTGTTGTTGCCCTGACGGCCATATCTGATATAGACTCTGTGTTTACAGTCTGGAGCGGGGCATGTACAGGAAGCGGGGCATGTATCGTAACCATGAATGAAGCGA
>JACQXF010000099.1 GCA_016208855.1 Nitrospirota bacterium
TTTCCGAAGAAGCGGCCTTGTCGGGCTAACCGATGTTTACAGTTGTTCTTTATAACTATACGAACCGCCGTATGCCGAACGGCACGTACGGTGGTGTGAGAGGACGGTAGGTGAAATAATCACCTACCTCCTACTCGATTAAGCCCTATTGTTGACATAACAATAACATCTGTTAGACAATACAAATGAACATTCCCGCCGCAGAGACGGCGGGGTATCCTAAAGTCTCCCCTCCCTTGAGGGGAGGGGATTAAGGGGAGGGTGAATAAAAATTGAATACCCCTCACCCTAACCCTCTCCCTCAAGGGGAGAGGGAAGTATAAGGATACCCTACAGCGGAGACTGCGGGATATTGAAAACTTAATAATGACTACGAAATACATAGAAATATACGATGACCAGTATATAGCAATAGAACTTAATAATCTGCCGCTGAATGCGCCCCTTCCATGCGATATCTTTGTCAGAGACAACGGCCTTATAACGAATCTGCATAATAAGGGAATTATATTTACGCATGCTGACAGGGAAAGGCTTGAGAGAAACGGCATTAGAAGCATCTATATTAAAGAAAGAGACAGAACATCTCTTGGAGGATATGCACAGAGAGGCGTAACAAAAGAGCCTGATGAACCGAAGATATTTAAGAGCTACTCATCTACAAAGGGAGATTACCATCAGATAGACAGGCTTCTTCTTATCCCTGATACAGAGATAAATTTCAGCCTCTTTGTTCTTAATAAATTCAATCTCAACGCCATTGTTTCAGCAACAGAGAAATCGCCTGTGCGGGTAGATAAAAAAATATTATCAATTACAGGCGATATTGTTATAAAGAAGGCGGATATCCCTCTTTTTCGCAAATACCTGTCTTCCGTATCAGAGAAGAAAGATATCCCTAAAGAGGAGAGATTAAGGATAAAGGCAATCTTCACAAAGGAAGACTCAAAGATACTTATGCGGGAGCTCCTTGAAAATCCGCGAAGCGGGGAGAAGATAAAGGAATCAAAGGCCGTGGTTAACAATATGATTGACTGTGTGCTTGAAAACAGGGATGCTATTTATGACCTTCTCTCGCTTAAAAACTATGATTACTATACATATACTCATTCTGTAAATGTGGCGGTGCTTTCCATAGGATTAGGAGTTGCAATAGAGTTAAAAAGAGATGATATAGAGAAGCTCGGCACTGGCTCAATGCTTCATGACATAGGAAAGGGCAGCATCCCCCATGAGGTTTTAAATAAGCAGGGAAAGCTTGCTGAAGAAGAATATAAGCTTATGAAGAGTCATGTACTTGAAGGCGAAAAAATACTCCGAGCCCACGGAGACTTCCCTCTGGAGGCAATGCCTGCAGTGCTTCAGCACCATGAAAAGCTCACAGGCAAAGGGTATCCATTTGGGCTCTCCGGCGATGATATAAAGCCCTTTGGCAGGATAACGGCAATTGCAGACTGCTACGATGCGCTGACAACACAGAGACCTTACAAACCTGCATTCACTCCGTTTTATGCCTTGTCTGTTGTGGCAAAGGAAACACGCAACTATGATACTGAGCTTTTAAGGGCATTTATAAAGATGCTTGGCAATATAGGGTAAGAGGAAGGATAAGGTTGAGGTTGAGGTTGAGGTTAAGGATAAGGTTGAGGTTGAGGGATGAAATATAATTCATTTGAGGAAATGCCTCTTTGGCAGAAGGCAATGGATCTGGCAGTAAGAATATTTAAGCTGACTGAAAATTTGCCAAAGAAAGAAGATTATGGACTGACATCGCAGATTAGGGGTTCATCTTTGTCTGTTTCTGGTAATATTGCTGAAGGATTTGGGAGAAGGCATACAAAAGATAAACTTAATTTTTACTATAATGCAAGGGCTTCCCTATTTGAGACTAAAAGCCATCTGATTTATGGCAATAGGGTTGGGTACTTTGTAAAAACAGAGCTTGAAGATTGCCTTAACCTTATTTCAGATATAGGTAAGGAGATAAACTCACTAATAGCTGTTTTACAAAAGAAACCTTAACCTTTGATTAGCAAATAAATGGATCTTTTTAATAAAAAAACTAATCCTTCCTCAACCTCAACCTCAAATTCAGCCTTATCCCAGTCTTCTTCCTCAGCCTCAACCTCAACCTTCCTATTCTCAACCTCTACTTCCGCTCCCCTTGCATACCGCATGAGCCCGCGCACACTTGAGGAATATGCAGGACAGGGGCACATACTTGGAAAAGGCAAACTCCTCAGAAGGGCAATAGAGGCTGACAGGATTACGTCTTTGATTCTCTACGGCCCGCCCGGAATCGGGAAGACTGCGCTTGCGAGAGTGATTGCGTTAAAGACAAAGGCGCACTTTGAAAAGCTTAATGCGGCGACTGCGGGGCTTGATGAATTAAGAAAGGTTATCAAGGATGCAAGAATGCGGAAGGCAAAAGGCGTCCGCACTATTTTGTTTCTTGATGAAATACACAGGTTTAATAAACTCCAGCAGGATGCGCTTCTGCCTGATGTTGAAGAAGGCAATATTACATTAATAGCCGCAACTGTGGAGAATCCGTTTTTTTATGTAAACTCAGCATTGCTTTCAAGAAGTCAGGTGTTTGAGCTAAAACATTTGACAGAAGAAGACATACTGAGAGTCCTTAATAATGCCGTTAGTGATAAAGATCGCGGGCTTGGAAATTTAAAGATAAATATAGGTGAAGCTGCGTTAAGGCATATTGCAAAGATGGCTGACGGCGATGCGAGAAAGGCGCTTTCAGCTCTTGAGGTAGCCGCTCTTACAACCGAGACTGACAGCGAGGGAAATATAAATATAACTGCTCAAATAGCGGAAGAGTCCATTCAGAAAAAAGCCGTAGTTTATGACAAGGCTGGAGACCAGCATTACGACACTATATCCGCCTTTATAAAGAGCATGCGCGGAAGCGACCCTGACGCCGCGATATATTATCTTGCAAAGATGCTCTACGCTGGCGAAGACCCAAGGTTTATTGCGAGGCGCATTGTAATATGCGCCTCGGAGGATGTTGGAGACGCCGACCCTATTGCCCTCATACTTGCCGCATCTGCCTTAAGGGCTGTGGAATTTGTTGGTATGCCAGAGGCAAGGATTCCCCTTGCACAGGCAGTGATTTATATTTCAAAGGCTCCAAAGAGCAATGCCTGTTACAGGGCAATAGAGGAGGCAATGGGCGATATTGAAAAAGAGCAGACAATGGATGTGCCTGAACATCTCAAAGACAGCCATTACCCTGGCGCTAAGAAGTTAGGACACGGGAAGGACTATAAGTATCCCCATGATTATGGCGGTTATGTGGAGCAGGAGTATCTGCAGAAAAAAAAGAAGTACTACAAGCCGTAGATACTAAGACGGTCATAAGTAAAGCCACATAGCTTGTCATTCCCGCAGTCCGTTGAGCGGGAATCCAGAAACATCAGGAAAATACTGGATTCCGGTTCAAGCCCGGAATGACGACTATGAGGCTTTGTTATGTTAGTTCTTAGTAGGTTACTTCTTATCCGTGGCCTTCTGTATTGCCTCTCCTGCGCTTTCAATATCTTTGCCAACTCCGCGCATTGTATTGCAGGCTGTAGTTGCAATACAGACTGCAATAAGCATTGTTAAGATGATTTTTTTAATCACAGCTTCTCCTTTCTTATAATTTCAATAATCGTTATCTCAGGCGGTGCAAAGAGCCTTACTGGCGGGCCTGCTGTGCCTGCGCCCCTGCTTACATAGATGGCAGAGTTCTTTAGAAGTTTGGCATAACCTGCGTGAGTGCCGTAAATCAACTTTGTGACGATATTTATAGGGAATATCTGGCCTTTATGCGCATGGCCTGAGAGCTGCAGGTCAAAAAGCCCGAGCGCCTCTTTATCAATATTTGGTCTGTGCTTTAATAAGACAGTAAATATATTCTGCGGCAATACAGAGAGCATGTCTTTCTCAGTTATATTGTTCTTTGCCTGCTTCCATTGCCCCCCAATAGGATCGTCAACGCCTGCAATATTAATAATATTTTTTATTGTTATGCCTTCGCCCCTTAACACGGTGAATCCGGAATCCTCAAAGAACTTAAGGGCATGCTTAATGCCTCCAAAAAACTCATGGTTTCCTGTGACCGCAAACTTCCCAAATGGAGCGTTTATCTGCCCGATTCTCTCTGCGAGGTAATCTACATGATTTATCTCTGCATCCAAAAGGTCTCCTGTTGAGACGATGATATCAGGCCTTTCCTGCTCTGCTATGTTCAAAACTTTGTTTAATTTTTCTCCTTTAATAATTATCCCAAGGTGCAAGTCTGATATCTGCAAAATTTTTAATTTATTTATTCCCTCCGGAAGCTTGTCGGTTTTTATAGATATCCTTTCAAGCGGCAGTTTTTTTGCCTTGAAATAGCCAAGGACATTAAGGGCTACGGAATGAATAAATGGAACTAAAAATGCCTTTGTTGGAGAAATTATTACGGCGCTTAGATCTTTCTTAAGCATGCCCCCTGTCAGATAAACTAAAAAATTGTATACATCAATAGGGAAGGCTATGGTACAGAATATCAGCAGTGATGAAAGCCACAGATAGCCAATGTATGCAAAGGTTTTCACCCTGTTTACAGGCCCCTTAAATGAATACAGATGCACAAAGAAAGGAGAAAGCGTCATCATAAAAAGCATGAAAAATACGATTATAGTAATAGCCGCAGAGTCAATGGCAAATGTGTATTTCAACTTTAAAAATAGATAGAGATGCCCTAACCCGTAGAGGGTATAGAAGACCAAAAATAGAATCATTTATTATCCTTATGCACAATCTCAATCACTGTAATCTCAGGCGGAGACAGAAAGCGAATAGGCGGCCCCCATGTTCCTGCGCCCCTGCTTACATAGAGGTAGAGGTTATCCATCAGCCTTAAATGCCCTGCATGAATAGTATGCCTGTAGTAATACCATGTAAGAAGGCTGAAGGGGAATATCTGGCCTTTATGGGTATGCCCTGAAAGCTGTAAGTCAAACATACTGATGGTGTCTTTATCAACAACCGGCCTGTGTTTAAGCAGTACTGTGAATTTGTCACGGCTTAACCCTGAAAGCAGTTCCTTTTCTGAAACATTTCTATAAAGGCCGGATCGTTTTACCTCGGGGTCGTCAACGCCTGCAATACTAACAACTCCCGCAGCTGTTACTGCTTCTCCTCTTAGTATCTTAAAGCCGGCTTTTTCCGTAAAAGCCAGCGCCTGCCTTATGCCTGCATAAAATTCATGATTGCCTGTGACGGCAAACATCCCATATTTTGGGTTTATTTCTCTAAACGGTTCTGCAAGCCCTTTAAAGCTGTTAATCTGTCCGTCCACGAGGTCTCCTGTTGATACAAGGATGTCAGGCTTTGCCTTTTTTACTTCTTCAAGAATTTTTCTCAGCCTTTTTTCTCTGATAATCAATCCTATATGGACATCGGAAATCTGGACTATCCTCAGCCTGCCGATCTCTTTGGATATTTTAGATGTTTTTATAACAACCTTTTCTGTGCGTATGTTTAGCGCCTCAAAATAGCCATAAACAGCTATTGAGACTGAAATCAGCAAAGGCAGGTAAAAGGCCGTCTTTGCTGATAGGGCAAGAGAAGAAGGGGCAAGGAGGCGGTAAATATCAATACACAGGGATGCAGAGAAGAAAAGAAATATAACGCCCATCCACAGATATCCTGTATATGATAGAAGACGGGCAATAAGTTCAAACTCAAGCCTTTCAGTGAGGCGTATAAGCACCGGGGCAAAAACCATAATTGCCATGAAGAGGGCTGCAGAAAAGCTGGCCCTTAAACTAAAGGCAAAGGCTGCCCTTGCCTTTAGGAATGCGTACAGATGCATTCCGCCGTAGATTGTGAAGAAAGTTATAAAAAAAAGAAGCATATTATTTGGTTGTCTTATTCATATCGCAGCGCATCTATAGGGTTAAGGAGCGATGCCTTGTAGGCAGGATAAAATCCAAAGAATATACCCACCAGCCCTGAAAAACCAAATGCAAGAAATATTGAAGACAGCGAAATTATAGTCGGCCATTCTGCGAGGCTTGATAATATTTCCGAGCTTGCTATGCCGATGACAATGCCGATAAGCCCGCCTATAAGGGAGAGCGTAAGGGCCTCAATAATAAACTGAAGCCTTATATCCCATATTCTTGCGCCAACGGCCATTCTTATGCCTATCTCCCTTGTCCTTTCTGTAACAGACACAAGCATTATATTCATAATCCCTATGCCTCCGACTATGAGAGAGACAGACGCAATAGCGCCAAGCAATACAGCCATTACCTTTGCTGACTCTTCCTGTGTCTGCATAAACTGGGTCAGGTTTCTGACTGTGAAGTCATTATCCTGCTTTGTTGCTATATGGTGCCTTTGTCTTAGCAGTTCTGTTATCTGTTTTTCAGCGTCAGGCAGGGCCTCTGTGCTTTTTGCCTTTACCATAATTATCCTTACCATACCAGGGAAGGTCGTGCCTATCAGTTTTTTCTGGGCTGTTGTAATGGGGACATATACTATGTCATCCTGATCCTGCCCTGTAGGGGACTGTCCCTTTTTTGAAAGCGCCCCGACTATTGTGAAAGGAACCTTTTTTATCCTTAAAATCTTTCCAACAGGATCTGAGCCTCCAAAGAGGTTTTCAACAACAGTCTGCCCTACAAGGCAGACCTTTGCAGCGCTTTTTACATCCTGCTCTGTGAATGGCTTGCCAGCGGCAAGCTGCCAATCCCTTACCTGCAGTATGTCAGGGGTTGTTCCCCTTATAGCAGTTGACCAGTTCTGATTGCCGTAGAGCACCTGTGCAATCTCGCTTAAATCAGGGGCAACATAAGATACAGCAGTGCTTTCCCTTTTTATTGCATCTGCATCTGCGAGGCTTAAGGTTGGCTGCGCGCCGCCTGTTCTCACTCCGCTTGCTGAGGTAGCCCCCGGAAGTATCATCAAGAGGTTGCTCCCTATGCTTGATATCTGCTCAGATATCCTCTGGCTTGCGCCTGTGCCAACGGCAAGCATAGTAATAACAGCGCCTACCCCTATAATAATCCCAAGCATTGTCAGCGCTGACCGCATCTTATTTGCCATCAATGCCTTCAAGGAAATCTTTATAGTTGAAGGTATATTAATCATTAATTTGGTTCTTTTTCATTTTGTGTGGGTAGTTCCTTCCCCTCCCTTGAGGGGAGGGTGTACTATGAAGCCTCTCCCTTATTACTTCAAAAACTCCGCTTGTATTTGCCATTGATTTAATCACCCTCTCCCTACCCCTCTCCCCTCAAGGGAGAGGGACTTTACCCGCTCAGTTTGAGAAAGAATCATTTATTAACTCTTCCATCTTCTATAATTGAGCCGTCCAGAAACCTTACCATGCGCCTGCTGTATGCCGCTATGTCATGCTCATGTGTTACAAGTATTAAGGTGATATTTGACTCTTTATTAAGCCTGACAAAAAGCTCCATTATCTCAGCTCCGGTTTTTGAATCAAGGTTGCCTGTTGGCTCGTCTGCAAGAATTATCGGGGCATCATTTACAATTGCCCTCGCTATGGCAACCCTCTGCTGCTGTCCTCCTGATAACTGAGTCGGCAGGTGATGAGCCCTCTCAAGGAGGCCTACTAACTTCAAGGCTGACAGCGCTTTTTCCCTCCTTTCAAGTGCAGGGGTCCCATTGTAAAGCATCGGAAGCTCTACATTCTCAAGCGCAGACGCCCTTTGAAGAAGGTTGAAGCCCTGAAATATAAAACCTATTTTTTTGTTCCTTATCTCTGCAAGTTCATCCCTTTTTAAGTTGTCTACATTTGCGCCATCAAGAATATATTGTCCGCTTGTCGGCTTATCAAGGCAGCCAAGGATGTTCATGAATGTGGATTTCCCCGAACCAGAGGGCCCCATTATAGAAATAAATTCACCCTTCTCTATAAAGACGGATATATCCCTTAATGCATCTACCTGAAGATCGCCAAATTTATAGACCTTCTTTATCTCCTGAACATCAATTAGCGCCATATCAGAAAAATCTTGGACCGCCGCCAGTCCGCTTTTCCTTTGTCTTTATAAGGGACTCTACGATTAATTCTTGTCCCTCTTTTACTTCGCCTGAGAGAAGCTCTGTGTAATTTTCGTCACTTATCCCGGTGGATATCTTTATGCGCTTTGGCTCTTCTTTTTCAATAATCCATACGCCTGCTCCCTTATGTTCAGCATTTTTGGCTTTTTTATTGGGGCTGAATCTAAGGGCAGCATTTGGAAGTTTCAGGATATCTTTCTTAGATGAGGTGACTATTGACACATTCGCTGTCATTCCTGGTTTCAGTTTTAGCTCGCTGTTATCCACCTTTATCACAACATCATAGGTGACAACATTCTGCACAACTATCGGCGCATTCCTTATCTGTGATACACTGCCCTTAAAAACGCTCTCAGGATAGGCGTCAACAGTGAATTGCACGGACTGATTTATTTTAACCACCCCTATATCGGCTTCACTTACATTTGTGTCAATCTGCATCTTTGTGAGATCCTGCGCAATTGTGAAGAGTGTGGGGGTCTGAAAACTGGCGGCAACAGTCTGTCCAATATCAACATTCCTTGATATAATAACTCCGTCAACAGGGGATAATATCCTTGTGTATCTAAGACTTGTCTCTGCGTTTCTTAAGGCTGCCTCTGCCTGTTTAACCTGTGCCTTTGAAGCGGCCACCTGCGCCTTTGCAGAGTCGTGATTTGTCTCTGATGTATCAAACTCGCTTCTTGCAATAAGGTTTTTTGAATAAAGCTCTTTGTTACGGTTCATTGTCCTTTGTGCATCAACAAGGGAGGCCTCTGTCTTTTCCAGATTTGCCTTTGCCAAAAGTAGATTTGCCATTGCCTGATCTGCCTGCGCCTCAAATGAGGCTGGGTCTATGCGGGCTATAAGCTGCCCTTTTTTAACAGGCGAATTAAAGTCAGCATGGATTTCTTTTACAGTGCCTGAGACCTGTGTGCCCACAAGCACGGTAGTTACTGCGTTTACTGTGCCTGTTGCTGAGACAGACGCCTCTATGTCTCCCCTTGTAACCTTCTCTGTTCTGAATTGAGGCTCTTTCTTATTGTCCTTTAATCCAATAAATGAGGCTGCGCCTGCAAGTATTAAAACAACTATTGCTACTGATATCTTTTTCACATTCTTCATTTCCTTTTTTTCACCTTTTATTAATTTTCAATACCCCACAGTCTCTGCTGTGGGGTTTCCGTATACTTCCCTCCCCCTTGAGGGGGGAGGGATAGGGTGGGGGTGATTAAGGCATTATATTCACCCTCCCCTACATCCCCTCCCGTCAAGGGAGGGGAGACTTTAAGATACCCCGCCGTCTTTGCGGCGGGGAGGTTCATTTCAATATTCCCGTTGCCTTCTCAAGGACTGCCTGCGAAACCCTGTAGTCATAAAGGGCGCTGATATAGGATACCTTTGCATTGTTGTATGCCACAAGCGCATCTGTAACCTCTATGGGGTTTCCAACGCCTGCCGCATATCTGCCCCTTGATAGTTCAAGGTTTTCCTCTGCCTGTCTTACAGCTATATCTGCTACAGAGACCCTCTCTGCTGCATCCTGCAGGTTCAGGAAGGCTGTCTGTACTCCAAGGGATATGCCCTGCCTTAGTGACTCTTCATTTGCCTTTAGTGTATCAAGATTTGCCTTTGCTTCAGCTACCTTATAATGGGTTGAAAAACCGCTGAAGAGCGGGAATGTAATGAATGCCCTTTTGCAAGGTCTATGGATAAACTATTTGCATTCTTTCTAAGAATTAGAGCCCTTAGGTCAGCCCTGTTATCGTAGGCGCTTTTCAGGGCATCATCAAGGGCTATCCTGTAGTCACTGAATGAAAGGTCATCATGAATCTCATAAGTATATGTTTGGGGAATACCCATTGCGTTATTAAGGGTTGCCTTTGCTATCCGCAGTGCATTGTCTGCCTTGAGGAGATTTAACTTAGCATTACTTAAATCCACATCTGCCTTTGTTACATCAAATTTCGGTTTTGTCCCCACATCAAAAAAACCCTTTGCCTGCTTAAGGTGCTCTTCAAACTGTTTAACCACTTCAATGGCCACATCCCTCTGCCTCTTTGCCCTGAGTATTCCATAGTAAGCCTCTGTGACGTTGAATATTACCTGCTGTTTTATATTGCTTAGCTCAGAAGAGGATGAGTCAGCGCTGAATTTTTCTATATTGACCTGTGTGGTGGTTTTACCGAAGTCATAAATTGTCTGCCGAAGCGAGGCGCTGCCTGAAAATTCATTGAAGGAGCCTGAAGTGTTGCTGGATATACGGTCAGATTCAGATTTGTTATATCCTAATGAAAGGTCTATCTGGGGGTAATAGTTGGCCTCTGCCTGACCAATGCGCTGCCTGCCTGCCTGAGCAGCGCCTGCGGCAGCGGCTATATCAGGATGTATCTTTGTTGCTGTCTCTATGCAGCGCCTGAGGGTAAGGGTCTCGCCGGACTTTATAATTTCGTCAGCCCAAGCCATAAACGGAAGCAGCAGCAAGGAAGTTGTGGATATAAATGTAATGAGTATAATTCTACACAGGATAGTCTTTTTCATCCGTCTGCCCATTCTTTCTTTGACTTACTAATAACTACATATTGAAAGCCACCTTTTTTGTCATTCCCGCCCCCGATTACGACATTCGAGGGCAGGCTCCAGCGGGAATCCAGAAACATCAGGAAAACACTGGATTCCGGGTCAAGCCCGGAATGACGACTATGAGGCTTGTTATGTTAGTTCTTAGTAAGCATATATATTGTATCATTTTTGTCCACGATGCGGTGGATGATTTCACGCCTTCTCAGGAAAAATGTTATAGGGAAATGATGCATCATTAAAGCGTCCTTTTAAAGATGGCAATTGCTATTGTCATCATCACGACAGTAAATACAGAAAGAAAGGTTATGTCTGCTGAAATATTAAAGATACCTGCATTTTTAAAGAGAATGGCTTTTAATGCCCCCACTGCATATGCCTCAGGATTTATCCTTGCAAAGGCCTTAAGCCAGCCCGGGAAGCTCTCAACAGGATAGACAGCTCCGCTTGGAAAGAAGAGGATAACATTAAGAAATCCGCTAAGGACGCCTACAATCCTTGGATGTCCTATCCTGCCCATGATAACAAACATCATGCTCAGAAGGCAGAGTGTTGTAAGAACAACCACAATAAATATGGATATGCCCTGACTAAATCCCATAGAGAAGGGGATACCTGCTATCAGCATGCTCAGGGTTAATATAACGCCTGCGAGGGCAGTTGTTATAAAGAGGCTGCTTATGATAAGGCCTGATACTAAATGGGACTTTGAAAGCGGTGTGAGTAGATAGCTTTCATCAATGCCAAGAAACCTGTCCATAACAAGGTTAAAAGCCCCTGTTGTCATTGTCCCGAGGAATATTGCCATGATTACCACTCCTGGAATAAGGGACTGATAGTAATCTACCTTAGGATAGAGATCAATACCCCTTATGTGAGTCTCGCCAGCTCTTTCTCTGACTGGTACATATTCTGTTTGTATTGCCCCGGCAGCTCCTGCAACCAGACTCCTTATGGTCTCGCCTGATATGCTGTCTGTATTGTCAAGAAACAAACCTATATCAGGGATGCCCTTCAGCGATATACGCTTGCTGAAATCCGGGGGTATAATGAGGGCCGCCTTGTATCTGCCTGCTCTTACGCCTTTGATAGCTATTGCCTGGTCTTGTATTTTTATAATTATAAATGTCTTTGGCCCTGCCTCAATGGCATGGAGGTTTTTGATGAGACGGCCGGAATAGTGGCCTGTGTCATGATTTACAACTGCTACAGGGAGGTATCTTAATTTCCCCTGAAAAGAGTTGCCGAGTATTACAAGATAAAGAAGAGGCATAATAAGACTCATTGCAAGAACTACCGGGTTTCGGATGAACTTTCTCAGATCTCTCTCTATTACTGCAAGGAGCCTTACCATGTCATTCCTATCTTCCCCATTTCTGGGGAGCGCCGGCGCCGATTAAAAAGCTCACCTTCTTTGCCTCTTCTTCCCTCATGGACTTTCCTGTAAGATGTATAAAGACATCCTCAAGCGACTGCTCGTGGATTGCCGCTGATAAAACCTTTCCGCCTGATGACCTTACGGCATCCATGAGCGCCGGAAGATTCTGCGCTCCGCTTTCAACATAAATTCTGACAGCATTATCCTCAATATTTATCTTGTGCACAAAAGATAAATTGCCTAACGCAGATGTAATCTCTTCAGAGAGATTCCCAATATTCAGAGAGACTATGTCATTGCCGGGGATCCCTGCCTTGAGCTCATCAGGGCTGCCTGTTGCGACAATCCTTCCTGAATCTATTATGGCTACCCTGCTGCAAAGCGCCTCTGCCTCTTCCATATAATGGGTGGTAAGGAAGATGGTCATAGAGTCGCTTTCCAGAAATCTCCTTATAAAGTCCCAGACCGCATGCCTGGACTGCGGGTCAAGCCCTATAGTAGGCTCGTCAAGAAAGAGGATCTTAGGCTTGTGCACAAGCCCCCTCACAATCTCAAGCCTTCTTCTCATGCCGCCTGAATATGTTGCAACAAGGTCATTAGCCCGTGCCGTGAGGCCAACCATTTCAAGGAGGTGTCCAATCCTCTCCTTTCTCTCCCTTTCCGGCATGCCGTAGAACCTTCCGTAAATATCCATATTCTCGTATGCTGTAAGGTCAAGGTCACTGGTCATTGCCTGGGGAACTACCCCTATCTCTTCTCTTACCTTTACAGGCTCCTTTGCGACATCACAGCATGCAACTGCGGCCCTGCCGCTTGTGGGCTTAAGAAGTGTTGTAAGGATTCTTATGAGGGTCGTTTTCCCTGCGCCGTTTGGGCCAAGGAAGCCGAAGAACTCGCCTTCAAAGACGTCAAAGCTTACATTATCAACTGCGGTAACAGCGCCAAACTTCTTTGTTATCCCTGTAACCTCAATAGCCTTGGTCTTTTGCATGGCCATTTATTTTCTTGGTATCTCTACATCCACTGTCATGCCGGGCTTTAAAAGCCCGCCTGTGTCATCCAGCCTTATTCTGACTCTAAAGGTCTTTATATCCTGTCTTCCTCTTTGCACATCCCGTTGAGTTGCAAAATCAGCATACCTTCCGATCTCTGAAACGATACCTTTAAACTCTTTATCAGGAACTCCCTCTGCCCTGACAGTAACAGGGCTGTTAATCGCTACATTGCCTATCAAGGTCTCCTCAATATCAGCCCTGACATATAGATTATCCATGTCCACTATGGTCATGATGGTTACGCCTGGGCTTACTGTTTCTCCTTTTTCCAGAGCCTTGAATGTAACCACCCCGGAAATTGGGGTGACTATGGTAGTATCGCTGAGCCTTGCCCTTTGAACAGAGAAATTTGCCTCTGCCTCTTTAAGCCTTGCCTTTACTGAGGCAAGCTGACTGATATATGTATTTAACTCCGCTGTAGCAGCATCCCTTCCTGAGTAAGCTGCCTCAAGCCCTGCCTTTGAGGAGTTGTAGGTTGCCACAGATGCGTCATAGTTGGTTTTTGCCGCATCATATGACTCCAATGATATCAGCCCGTCTTTATAGAGGGCACTTAACCTTTCCAAACGCCTCTTTGTCTCTTCCATGCGGGCGCGGGCATTTTCAATCTCAGCATCTGCTTTTTTTATCTCAGCCCCTGCATTATTAACATGCGCCCTTGCACTTTCTATAGCAGCCTCTGAAACCTTTATATCAGCCTTTGCACGCTCAACCCCGGCTGCTGCCTGCCTTACTGCTGCCGTAAGGTCATCGCTTTCGAGTTTGATAACAGGCTGTCCATCCCTGACCATGTCTCCTTCATTGCAGCATATCTTAGAAATTCTGCCTGATACCTTTGGCGCAAGATTGACTTCTACCCCCTCAATAATCCCGGTTGTACGGATGGCGTCATCCTTCTTATCCTTTCCGTAATAAAAGACATAGAAGAGTATTGCTGCTATGAGGGAGGCTGTTGCGATAATAATAAAGTGTTTTTTTTGCATCAGTAGTTACCCTAAAACAGATTGCAACCTCATTTTAGAAGGCAGTTTATGAGCCTGCCTTTGACTTCCTGCTGAATATCTTCATTTGAATATCATCAAATAAATCATACGCTGCAGGCACTACAATAAGAGTAAGAAATAGAGAAGACAGAAGCCCGCCTATGGTTGCTATTGCCATTGGAGAGCGCGTCTCAGAGCCCTCGCCAATGCCTGCGGCTACTGGTATCATGCCCAAGACCATGGCAAATGTCGTCATGAGGATAGGCCTTAGTCTTACAGGACCTGCCTCAAGTATTGCCTCTTTACGCTGCATCCCTCTTTTACGCAGGGTGTTTGTGTAGTCAACAAGAAGGATGGCATTTTTTTTGACAAGACCCATTAATAAAATCAGCCCTATAAAGCTGAAGATATTCAGTGTTTTTCCTGTAATAAGCAATGCCCCAAAGGCCCCCACAAAAGAGAAAGGCATAGAGAGCAGCACTGTTATCGGATGAATAAAACTTTCAAACTGCGAGGCAAGTATCATATAGGCCAGTAAAACTCCCAGTAAAAGGGCAAAGATCAAATAGCCGAAAGATTCCCCCATCATATCAGCCATTCCCTTATACCTTGCTGAATAATCAGGGGGCAGTATCTTTGATGATATACTGTCAAGCTCTGCCTTTGCCTGACCAAGAGGTTTCCCCTCAAGGTTTGCAAAGAGCGTTATAGCCCTTTGCCTGTCAACCCTGTTTATTATATTAGGGCCTCCTGCCTCCTGAATTTTTATAATATTTGAAAGCTCAACGAGCCTTCCGTCTTTTGCCCTTATATAAAACTGTCCTATATCATCAAGGGAAGTTCTGTCTTCAGGGTTAAGTCTTGCCCTTACATCATACCTTCTGCCCTTTGTAGTATCCTTAAATTTTGTGACATCAACTTCGCCTCCAATCAGGAAATTCATAGCCTCGGCAACTGCGGTTGTATCTACGCCGAGGTCTGCTGCTTTGTCCCTGTCAATGATGACCCTGAATTCGGGTTTTCCAGTCTCAAGGGATGTGTCAACATCAACAATGCCCGGAAGTTTTGAAAATTCATCAACAATCTGCTGTGTGTAAGTCTGAAGCGCTCCGAGGTCTCTTCCCCTTATGCTGTACTGAATAGGCACCTGTCTCTGTCCGCCGCCTACAAGCGAGATATCCTCAGCAGTCCCTTTAAGCCCGGGTATCTGCCTGAGTCTTTTCCTTGCCTCTGTCATGATCTCCTGCTGAAGCCTCTTTCTCTCGGCCTTGGGCTTAAGCCCTATAAACATAGACGCCTTGTTTACTTCCCTTGAAGGACCAAACCCCTGCGCGTAAAATACGGTCTTTACCTCAGGAATTGTTCTTACAAGGTCTTCTGCCTTTTTGAACATCTTGTCCACTTCATTAACAGAGTAGTCAATCGGAGACTGAAGCCTTACTATGAACCTGCCCTGATCTTCAGGAGGGACAAATTCCTTGCCAATAAACTTTGGAATAAAGAGGCTGGCCGCAAAAATAATAGTTGCTGTGATTAATACAATAGCCCTGTGATTAAGGGCAATCTTTAATAGTCTCCTGTAGAGCTCTTCTACCTTTTTATAGCTTTTATCAAGCCAGTCGGAGATAGTAAGCAGTAAGGAGTAGGCAGCAGGCAGCTTTTTATTGTTTTTACTGCTTACTGCATACTCCCTACTGCTTACTGCATACTCCTTACTGCTTACCAATCTTAGATACCGTGACGCCATCATCGGAGTCAATGTGAAAGAGACAAACAGTGATACAATAACCGCAAAGACTACAGTAAGCGCAAACTGAAGGAAAAAACGCCCTATAATGCCTTTCATAAAGGCAACAGGCAGAAATATCGCAACTATGGCAAGCGTTGTTGCCACGACTGCAAGCCCTATCTCCGAGGTGGCAAAGGATGCGGCTTCCGCCGGCTTCATGCCCTTCTCTATGTGGCGGTAGATGTTTTCTATTACAATGATTGCATCATCAATGAGTATGCCGACAGAAAGCGAAAGCGCAAGCATTGTCATGTTATTGAATGTGAAACCGAACATATTCATTAATGTAAAGGTTGCGATAACAGATGTGGGCAGCGCAAGTGCGCTTATGAGAGTTGTTCTTGAGTTTCTTAAAAAGATAAAGACTGCGATGACGGCAAGGATGCCCCCGTATATAAGATGATGCTGCACCTCTCTTATCGAGCGCTGTATAAATATGGACTGGTCAAAGCTTATGCCAAGGTTCATTCCAGGAGGAAGCGTCTTACTCCCAGTCCGACAGAAGATATCCCGTTAAACCGCGATATTGAGCGCTTCTCAGCCATGCCGTCTTCAGCCCTTCCTATGTCGCTTAATCTCACAGGCATGCCTCTATGGTATGAAACTATGAGGTCATTGAAGTCAGCAATCCTTGGAAACTCTCCTTCTATCTTAATTGAGTATTCTTTTGTGCTGCCCTCAATCCTTCCGCCTGGGAGTTCAACATTTTCTTTCCTTAAGGCAGTTATGATGTCCTGCGGCGTAATTTGATAAGCCTTGAGTCTCTCAGCGTCAAGCCATATCCTCGCCTGTCTTAACCTTAAGCCGGCAAGTCTTATTGCTCCTACCCCGTTTATCTTCTGAAGCTGTTCTTTAAGAACTTCGTCAGCATAAGTTGAGAGGTCTCTTACTGATACGGACTTTTCTCCTGTGAGGCCAAGCCACATTACAGGCGCGGCATCAGGGTCCACCTTTTCTATTACAGGCTCGTCTATATCATTGGGTAGTTTTGACCGTACGGATGCTATTTTCTCCCTTACATCCTGCAGGGCTATGTCTATATCCCTCTCAAGCGTGAACTCCACAAGGGTTGCTGATATGCCCTCTGTGCTTGTGGAGGCTATCGTCTTTACCCCGTTTATGGTATTAACAGCCTCCTCTATCTTGTCAGCCACATCAATATCCATTATCTCTGGGCTTGCGCCTTTGAGCGTGGTGGATATGTTGATCATGGGAAAGTCGACCTTTGGAAATAGATCAACTCCGATTAACGGATAGCTTACTATTCCAAGGACAACGAGTCCAAGTATAACCATTGTTGCAAATACAGGCCGTTTTATAGATGTATCAGCGAGCCACATTTACCTTTGCCCCTTCATATAGATTATGCTGTCCCACTGTCACAACCATTTCCCCTTCCTTAATGCCCTCAAGTATTTCCGTATATTCTATGACTCCCGGCTCCTGGCTATTGACTATAGACTGTAACTTATACTTCTGGCCTGACCTTACAAGGCGTTCCCTTGCCTTATCTGCTTCTACCACAAAAACCTTTGTCTTATCTCCTTCATAAAGCAGGGCTGTGTCTGGAATGAGGATGGTCTCTTTTTCTGTATCTGTGTATAGCGTTATGTGTACAAACGAACCAGGCTTAAGAGTGCCATGTTGATTTGGGATATTTGCCTCTATCTCTAAAGACCGTGTCTTTTCATCAATTGACGGGTAGATAATATTTACCCTGCCTTTAAATTCATTTTCAGGCATTGAATCTACCTTTATAGATAAACTCTGTCCTTTTCTGACTTTGCCTGCATTCTTTTCCGGTACGGAGAAGTTAAGCTTAAGCGGGTCAGTCTTTATAATTGTAAGAAGCGCTTCACTGTTTTTTACATAGTTTCCTTTTTCAATGTTTTTTCTCTTGATAACGCCTGATATGGGCGAATATATCTTTGTTTTAGACAGTGTCTGCCTTGCAAGCAGAAGGGATGTCTTTGCCCTGTCAACTTCTGCTTCCATAACTGCAAGCCTTGAAGATACATCGTCAATTTGCTGTTTTGTTATCAGGGCCTCTTTATAAAGCGCCTCTTTCCTCTGGTATTCAAGCCTTGTGTTTGAAAGATTTGCCTCTGCCTGTTTAAGCCCTGCCTCTGTCTTTTTTCCTTCAAGGGCATAGTCTGTATCGTCAATTGCTGCCAGAATCATGCCTCTTAAGGCTATTGTGCCTTCATCTACACTTACGTCCTTTAATATTCCGTTCACCTCAGCGCTCAGTGTGACTTCCTCATAAGGATTCAGCGTGCCTATGGCATCAATAGAATGCATTAGTTTTTTGATAACAGCAGGCTGAACCTTCACATTCACAGTTTTCTCCGCAGGCGGTTTAACTTCCTTTTTTTTGCAGGAAGTAAAAGCCGTCAATGACATGGCTATGACTAATATTACTGTTAATTTTGACCTCATCTTTTATCCCCTTATTTTTTAATTTCCCTGACTGACAACAGAAGGCTGACTGGCAAGGACTGATTTAAGCAGAGCTCCTGTTGCCTTATATAATTGTAAGACTGATAATTCATAGCTTAGCTTTGCATTAGATAACTCTCTTTCTGCATTTACAAGGAGCGTGTTTGCATCTATAACATCTATAGTGTTTGCAAGGCCATGTTCAAACTGCTTGGAGACAGCATTGAAATTATCTTTTGCATATGCTACCTGTGCTTGAAGCTTTGACAGCACGCCTGATTCTGTAGCCATGTTTAGGTAGGCGTTTTCAACCTCTACATTAATGGAGTCTTTTAAGTCCGAAAGACGATACTCTACCTGCTTTAGTCTTGACTTAGTCTCTCTCACCTCTGCCCTGCGGAGTCCGCCCTCAAAAAACGGAAAATTAAGTTTAATTCCGCCGTATATAGTTTCATCAACAGCAAAAAATGACGAGGGGCGGTCTTCTTTTCTTGAATACACACCTTCTACAGAAACCGTAGGCCAGTAGGAGCCTTTAGCATAGTTTATATCGCTCTCTGCAATGGTTTTTTCAATGGCAATTGATTTCAGCTCTACACGCTCTGATAAAGCCTTCCCTTTAAGACAGTCAATAGCCGGCAGTTGGCAGTCGACAGTCAAAGGCTGAAGGCTAAAAGCTGAAGGCTGAAGGTCTTCCCTAAGTTCGTATTCCCCATCTATGCCTGCAAGCCTTGCTAAAGTAATCTTTGCAATTTTCAGATTGTTTTCAGCTTTTATCATGTCTGACTGCGCCCCTGACAACTCTGCCTCAGCCCTGAGAACGACGGTTTTCGTTGCCTCTCCGACTTTAAGCCTTATCGCGGCGGCGTCTCTGTGTTTTATGAGCCTCTCAATGTTTGCTTTTGCTATCCCCAATGCCTCTTTTGATTTCAGCACATCATAATATGAAGCGGCAATGCTAAGGAGGTAGTCTTCTTTGACCCTTTCCAGTTCATGCCTGCTCTTTAATATATTGTCTTTTGAGCTATTGTAAGATATTATTTCCCTTCTTCCAAGAGACAGGGACTGGTCTAATCTGACTCCCCATGATGTGCTGTGGTCGGGTTGTAATACTGAAAATGACGACATTTTCTCGTCGCTATATCTTGTATGCGTTCCGAACGCAGAGAGGGTAGGGAGGAGCTTTGACATTGCCTTGTCTTTGCCTTGCCCTGATATATAAATTTCTTCTGCAGCTATCTGGATTGTTTCACTTCGCTCAAGCGCAAGACTATAAAGCTCTGCAAGGGAATATTGCTGAACAGCAAGGGTGTTGTCATGGATGAAAAATATAAGGGCATAAGCAATAAAAAAGAGTCTTAATTTAATCATCTTGTCTTGCTCCTCCGTGTTCCTTTTATGAAGATACTTACAAACTCCCTAATGGTTTTATTAGTATCGGCAGGTCTGTATTTTTTAAACATCTTCAGTTTTTCCCCGATAAAGTACGCATAAAACATTCCAAGAAACATTCTTGCGCCAAGTTCTGTATCAAACTTATTCAGGATGCCCTTGTCCTGCATGTCTTTAAAGTACGCTGCAAGGGTCTTAAACATTTCATCAATAAATGTGTGGTAAATGTTGTGTATCTTTTCAGGATACCTGTGTATCTCTGAATGCATTATCTGTATAAGGTCCTTCCTCTTGGTGAGCGTTTCAAGAAACCTTTTTGCTATTACAGACAAGGTCTTTTCATACGGCATTTTTGCAGCCTCCGGCAAAAGACCTTTTAAGGCAGGGAGGAACGAATAAGCGCTTATTACCTCTTCAAAGAGCTTCTCCTTTGAGGGGAAATGCCTGAAGAGTGTCACTTCTGCTATGTCTGCCTCCTTCGCTATTTCCTTTGTTGTGGCTCCTAAAAACCCTTTTTGGGAGAAAAGTTTCAAGGAGCTTTCAAGAATTTTGTCCTTTGTATTCATAGGTTGCAGCAACGTTATGTAAGCGCTTACTTACATAATAGATAAAGGATGCTTAAGTGTCAAGCGGAAAATTTGGAAAGATTTCTTTGAAGATAGAATTCAGCGGTGGCTATCAGCCGTTCGCTGGATTTTCTTGTTGGTCACCCATAGATTAATTGATACTTTCCCTTCATTGTATTTATGAATCAGCATCGAGATAAGGGATTGATACGGGATGCCCTCTTCAATAGCTTTAGCCCGAATTTTCTTTAAATCTCGTTCAGTCATCCGTATATTGATTCGCCTTTGTTTGTTCAAGCTATATCTGGCATATTCCGCGTATTGTTTTTTTTCTTTTTTAGTAAGATCAGAAATCCATTCTTCCTTTTCAAGTGATTGTGCCAATAGCCTTTCATCTTTATCCAAATACGCTGCCTTTTTCATTTTTTGCCTCCTAAATACTTTTTTGTTGCCTTGCTGTTTGGTATTATTGTTTTTAAAAATATTTTATCGTCATCCTCTACATATGTCGAGTTTCAACTTTATTCCCCAGCCCGGTTTCAGTTTTATTCCCCACTTTTTCCGTGCTAAATTATAGAACTCATCCGGTGAGTTTGTCTATGGATTTGTCTGATTGTTAGTCACCTCCTTTGTTTTTTAGAATGGAAACAACCCATATCAGAGGTCGTCTCTGTTCTGAATAATCGATTATAAAGCAATTGTGAAAAGCGTTTTTTGTCTGCCTGTCATTTTTCTTTCCCTTTGCCCCTGTTTCTGTATGACTCGCCGGTCATGGTGATCTGATGCGCGTTGTGGGCAATCCTGTCCATTGCTGAGTTGGCAATTATGGGATCAGGGAACAGCTTGTGCCAGTCTTCAACTGTTCTGTTTCCGGTAAAGATGGTTGATTTCTTCATGTACCGCTCGTTTATTATTTCGTAGAAGTCATCTGATTGAAACTGTGTCAGTGGTTTCAGTCCGAAATCATCAAGGACCAGCAGATCAACTGAGGTGTACTGTTTGATTCTGCGTTCCAAAGTCTGGTCAGCTCTGCCCCCGTGAAGATAGCGAAACATGTTGGCTGCTTTTGTGAATATCACATCATGCCCCATCCTGCAGGCAATATGCCCCAGCGCCTGTGCAATATGCGTTTTGCCGACTCCTACAGGTCCAAGCAGAAAGATATTTTCTCTCTTTTCAATGTATGCGCAATTTGCAAGCTGCTTTATCCTCTTTACAGGGATTTGAGGATTGAAGCCGAAGTCAAATCCTTCGAGGGTCTTTTCCTCTTCAAATCCTGCCTGTTTGAGTCGCTTCAGAAGTCTGCCGGACTGCCTCCGTTCATATTCGTCCTCAAGCAGCATCATAAGGA
>JACQXF010000091.1 GCA_016208855.1 Nitrospirota bacterium
ATGTGGGAGATCTAGATATCGATCGCCAAGCGGCTGAAGCCGTTGGCATCCCCTATCTGGATGCTCAAGAATGGCGCGATCGCTAGCTTGCAAAGCGATTGCCACTTCGCTATAGGGAAAAAGCATAAGCATCAAATAACCCGCTGTAAAGCCACTTACAGCGGGTCTGTCTTGTCCATTTTTGCTATTACGATTGGCGATTGTGGCTGCTCTGGCAAGGACAAAGTTCCTTAACCTTCTCCAGTAGCTCATCAAAAT
Source organism: Nitrospirota bacterium (assembly GCA_016208855.1). Classification (GTDB taxonomy): domain Bacteria; phylum Nitrospirota; class Thermodesulfovibrionia; order UBA6902; family DSMQ01; genus JACQXF01. Next base: position 259 of record JACQXF010000091.1, read on the forward strand.
CAATAGGCTTGAGGATAAAACCATTAACTCCAATCTTTAGCCCTTCTTCACTCATATTCCGATTAGCCGTGATTATCAGAATTGCTATAAATGGGAGCCGATCATTTTTTCGAAGCTGCTGAGCTACTTCAAAGCCATTCATATCAGGCATCATAAGGTCAAGCAGTATAACGTCTGGAGGTGAGGTTTCAACTTTAGTTAAAGCCAAAGCGCCACTATCTGCCGTATCTACAATGCACCCTTCCGCCTTTAAAAGGGTCTCCATGAAAAATAAATTATCTACTAAATCGTCGACAATCAAAACGCGGCAACCGTGTAAACTTCCCATGATAGATAGACACTTTATGTCGCGTATAGGCATGCCTTTACGATCGGATTTTTACAGGCTTGATTGATACTCTTAGAGCGTAAGAATGTGGGTTTGAGTCACTTTGAAGCCATAAAAAATGGGGCAATGATACCTAATTGCACGAGTCGTTGTCAGACCCGGCACTCGTCCCCCCAGACGACGGCACGGTACGACAGGCGTGGGGAACGGGCGAAACAAGACGCGTCGGCGCGTCTTCATGTTCCTTACAGGCGATCGCCTGTTTGACAGCAAAAACAACCTATGAGGTTAAGGAAACAGGGGTTGCTGTCTATTCGTGAGCTTTGGATGAAAGTCCAAGGATACACTTAGTTGATTGTTAGTATGGTTTGCGCGGCTTCATGAACCGCCCATTGCAGACCCGCATGATGTGGGTGGTGTGGTAGGGGAGGGGAGGTAGAAACACCCTCCTCAACCCGATTAGCTGGCGCATTAAGTGAACTTAGCTGAACTAAAATATATGACTTTTCCCAAAATTTCATAAACAGGGCGTAGGACTGGAGCAATCATTAGAAGTAATGAACTTAGGCTAGAAGCTTTCTCATAAGTTGTATGAAGCTATAATTCTATTCCTAGCTTTTTTTTGAGATTGCTCGAAACATTTCTTGCCAGATCTATACCAACTGCGTCTATCCAGTTTGTTTTTTTGTCCCACTTAATATCTTCAAGATTGGCTCCTTCAAAATTAGCATTCTCTAAGTCAACCCCTTCAAAATATACATTTTTTAGATCTGCATTATGAAAAGAGACATTGCTTAGATCTACATCCCGGAAACGAGCGCGCTTCAATATTGCTCCATCAAAACAAACACCAGTCAAGTTAAGACACTTAAATTCAGCTCCTATTAGCTTACTTTCCTTAAAGGAAGCTTGATTCAAGCTATCGCGGTTCTCGCTTGTACGAGGTACGAATATTTTATCAAAATGCTTAAAGTCAGAAGCTTGTTCGTACCTCACGTTATCAAGAGGCACTCTATCTTTTGGCTTAATCCCTTTAAAGGATGAATTATTTAAAGTCGCTCTGTCAAATAAACATCGTTGAGAATCTGCATAAGGCGTAAAGCATGTATAACTAAAGTATGTATCACTAAGATCAGAATCACGAAAGTCAACTTCATCTAGAAGAGCGCACTCAAAGCTTGATCCTTGCAGCTTTGCATTACTTAAATTAGTTTTAGAAAGGTGAGCTAGAGAAAAATTTGAATAACATAGAAAGGCTTGTTTAAAATTAGTTCCAGTTAACTCGGCACGTTGAAGTTTAGCTCCACCAAACTCTATGCCATGTAGGTTTGTTTTACTCAAATCTAATTTAACTTTATTGCCTGGATCTAATTTCTCTTCTCGCTCTATGCTTCTTCTTTGTAGAAGAATAATCAAAACTTCTTCAATATCAATTGGCAATAAAGATGAATTCTCAACAATAGATTTGTTCGCTTGAATATCTAAAGTTAAAGGTTTTTTCGTTCTAATGTAGGCAGCTAAAATTTTTATCGTTTGATAATAATCATTTTCGGAGTCTTTTGCTATTCGTTCAAGTGAATATATTCCACCTAATCGACAGTAAATATTCTCGTCATTTCTTAATTGTTCAACTGCTTTACTAAATCGGTCGGTAATTTGCTTGTCTTCTGCCACCTTGAAATTCAACCATGCGAAGTAAGCAGTAATAATAAAAGCTAATCCTCCAGCAGCTTCAAGAGATTTAGATAGTGATTCTCTATAATCGTTTTGAAATTGCATCTTTTCTTCTCTAGATGCATTTGGATAATCAACATTAACTTGAAGTACTGGAACAAGCCAAACAGCTATACTTGCAGAAATAATTATTAGAAATAATAATACTGGTACTTGTATCTTTCTAATGTTTATCATGCATCCCTCATGTTTTCCAAAAACAGCAATAGAATAAACAGCAATAGAATAATCTTTAATCTCCCAAAAAAACACTGTGTCTGGCAGTCGGGTAAAGGAGAAGGTTTTAGATATATCCCCCTCCGTCCCCTCAGAACCGTACGTACAACTTTCACTGTACACGGCTCAAGCAACACCTTGAGGTGAAGATATGAATTGCTGTAGGACTCCTCTCTACTCCAGGGGCGAGGTGTTCGCAGTCGATATTTAGACCTACCGACCCTCATTTGCCGATACTGCCCTCCCCTTACGGGTTGAACATTCCGAGGCGGACATCTGCCTGAACACTGGCAGGAAAAGAACTTCAGAGTCCTTTCCAACTCCCCCGAACGACTTTCGAGTCGCGCGCCTAACTCGTTATTGGACGGAAAGTTTCTGCATATCCACCCTAAATGAGGTGAATAGCCAGATGATTTCCGCATATCACCCCAATTTAGGTGGATCGCAAGAATCTTTCCGTATATTACGCTGATCAAGGTGAATCGCAAGAACCTTTCCGCATATTTAGCCAAGCCTTGTCGTAGGTGAAGTTTTCCCAGTTAAATTGCATTCTCACCCTTCCATTGTCACAGCAGATTCAGGATGGCATAGCTGGTGCTTCAAAGATGATGCGGTAAGCGTTTCACACTTCACTTGTAACTGCCTTTTACATCAAGGCTTTGAGCGCTTTGCTGGAGGGCGTTGCTAATGGAGAATTAGCCTAAGAATATCTCCTTGCCCTGTGGATGCTTTGTTGGATGAATTGATAACCCTGCGGAAGCGAGGATGGGAGGTGATGTGAGTTTAGGGTAAGCTGTAGCCGCTAGACCCTTTGAGAATCCTAGCTTTAGTCCATCAAGTCGTACCCTAAATTAGCTTCAGTGCCCCTACTCACTGTGACTCGTGGCATCGTCCCCAACACGCATCAGGGTCGTGTTGCTCACCGCAATAATGAGAGACTAACTTATCCTTTTACCAACTTAACTTAACGA
>JACQXF010000047.1 GCA_016208855.1 Nitrospirota bacterium
TGGCAGATGGTTTTACAAAAAGATATAAAGTCCACAACTTAGTATGGTAGGAGGCTCATGAAACTGCGGAATCTGCCATCAAACGGGAGAAGAACATAAAGAAATGGCAGGGGAGTTGGAAGTTGAAACTTATTGAGAAATGGAATCCTGAGTGGAATGATTTATATTGTAGTATATGTGAGGATACTGGATTCCCGCCCCCGATTACTAACTTCGAGGGCAGGCTTAAGGATGCGGGAATGGCGTCTTAAGTGTGCTTTTCACAGGAAAGCCTGAAGAACCAAAATAGAAAGGTTATCTATGATAGAACTTCACTTTACAAGAACTAACGGCCCTGTAGATGAGGCAATTGACCGGTTATTTACCCTGGCCGGAGGGATTAAGCATCCTGAACTTGTGCGCGAGATGATACTTGCAGCGCTTAAGGCTTCACAAGAGGACGCAAGCAAGGTCGGGCTCAGGCTCATGAACTCAACGATGAAGGAGATGCGCTTTACTGAGAAGATATTCGGGGCCTACAGCGATATTAAAAAAGTTACTGTCTTTGGCTCTGCACGAACAGAGCCTCATGAGCCTGTGTATGAGATGGCGAGCAGCTTTGGACAAAAGCTTGCAAAGGCAGGATATATGGTAATAACAGGCGCAGGCGGCGGCATTATGCATGCTGTTAATGAGGGCGCAGGCCCTGAAAGCTCCTTCGGCGTTAACATACAGCTTCCATTTGAGCAGAAGCCTAATCCAGTGCTTGCAGGAAATCCCCGCCTTATAACCTATAGATATTTCTTTAACCGAAAGGTTGCATTTATCAAAGAGGCAGATGCCGTAGCCCTGTTCCCCGGCGGATTTGGCACGCTTGATGAGGCGATGGAGACCCTTACGCTTTTGCAGACAGGCAAGCGCTACCCCATGCCGCTTATTCTTATTGACGAGCCGTCCGGCACTTATTGGTGCAAGTGGCTGAAGTTTTTCAAGGAAGAGCTTCTGCAGCAAGGCTATATCAGCGAGCCTGACTTTTATCTCTTTGAAAGGGTTGACTCTATAGATGAGGCAATAGCAAGGATCAACCGTTTTTACAGGCGGTATCACAGTATGCGTTTTGTTAATGGAAAACTTGCGATAAGGCTCTCTTCAGCTATAGACGACAAATCTATTGAGAAGCTTAATGCAGATTTCTCAGATATCCTTACAGCAGGCGGAAAGATTTCACTCTCTCCTGCATTGCCTGATGAGTCTGATGAGCCTGAGATTTCACATCTTCTGAGGCTTATGCTGGATTTTAACTGCAAGGATTACGGAAGGCTCAGATGCCTCATTGATACTGTTAACAGCTTCTGAAAGATATATTGGCATATCTCAGAGTGAATCCTTTACAATTAATAAACCATGAATAAACCTATAATCGCCATTGTCGGAAGGCCGAATGTCGGCAAGTCCACGCTCTTTAACAGGATAGTGGGGCAGAGGATTGCTGTTGTCGCAGAGACCCCGGGGGTCACAAGAGACAGGCTTTACAGAGAGGCGCAATGGGAGGATAAGAGGTTTCTGCTTGTTGATACAGGCGGTTTTCAGGCAGAGACAGAAGAAGATATAGTTAAAGAGATAAAAAGGCAGGCGCTTATTGCCATAGAAGAGGCTGACATAGTTCTTATGCTTATGGATGCCCAAAGCGGGCTTACGCCTATGGATACTGAGTTAAATAATGCGCTGAGAAGGCATAATAAAAAAATAGTCTATGCAGTCAATAAGATTGACGGGCCTAAGAAAGAGGCAGCCCTCTCTGAGTTTTACGCGCTTGGCGTTGATCTATTCCCTGTCTCTGCAGTAAGCGCTTATGGATTTGATGAGCTTATGGAGAGCATGACTAAAGATATACCTTTAAGCGAAGAGACAGTAGCAGAGTACCCAAAGATAGCGATTGTTGGAAGGCCTAATGCAGGGAAATCCACACTTGTAAATTCCCTTCTTGGCAAAGAAAGGATGATTGTAAGTCCTGTAGCAGGCACTACAAGGGATGCTGTAGACAGCATCTGCACCTATCACAAAAAGAAGTACATACTTATTGATACTGCGGGGATAAGGAAGAAAGGGAAAATGGCAAAGACCATTGAGAGGTTTTCTTTTTTGAGGACAGTGGAAAACCTTGACAGATGCGATGTGGCAGTAATTGTTCTTGACGCATCAGAAGGCATTGTAGAGCTTGACCAGAAGATAGCAAATCTCATCTATGAGGCACATAAAGGGGCAATTATCCTTTTTAATAAATGGGACGTGGTTGAGAAAAATACAGAGACGCTTAAGGCATTAGAAATCAGTATCAGGCATAAGCTGTGGTTTATGCATTATGCGCCTATCATGGCCATATCTGCATTAAGCAGGCAGAGGGTTACAAAGATATTCCCTATGATTGATTAGGTAATCGCACAAAATTCAAAGAGGATTACACGTTTGTGATATTTGCAAACAGGCCGGAGGGGGTAAAAGACACATATCTTAAATTTTTAGAAAAACATCTACGGGAAAGATTTTCCTTTAAGGGAACGCCTGTAAGGTTTTTTGTGAAAGAGAGGCGGAAGGGCAGTCAGCATAAAAGATAACAAATGTTCTTCATAAAATCTCTAAGCAAAAGCCTTCTGTCATTTCTAAAAGACGACTGCTTTCATCTTGCAGGCGCCATATCTTATTTCTCAATAATGTCTTTGGTGCCCTTAAGCCTTTTAATTGTCGCCTTCTTTGGCTATCTCCTCGGGGGCAATGAAGAGATATACCGCTACACGCTTACAAGGCTTGTCAGCCTCTTTCCAACAGTAACAGCAGACATAACCACAGAGCTAAAAAAGATAGTAACCTATAAAGGCATAAGCACGGTAACGCTTGTAATCTACGGGTTTCTATCGCTCGAGCTCTTCTACTCAATGGAGCACGCAATGAATGTAATATTTAAGGTTCCTAAGAAAAGGCATTTCTTTCTGTCATTATTCTGGTCTGTAATTATCGTAACGCTTGTGATAGCATTTCTCTTTTTCTCTTTTACAATAAGCTCTATTACCAGCATATTCAGAAGGAACGCTGTAGATATCTTCGGGCTGGAGATACTTTATAGCGCAGGCATCTTCTTTAAATATATCGCCCCTTTTATACTCGTGCTCCTTACATTTACCGCAATATATAAGATCGTCCCGCGGGTAAAGATATCCATTAAAAACGCCTTCACAGGCGCGCTATTTGTCACAGTCATGTGGGAATTCGCAAAACACTTCTTTGCATGGTATGTAAAGAGCGTAATCCATATAGGAACAATCTACGGCTCCCTCACCACATTTATCCTTTTTCTCCTCTGGGTCTATTATTCCTCCTGCATCTTTTTGCTTGGAGCAGAGGTGGTGAATAATTTAAGAAGGAATTGATTCAAAGGCTTCCCCCATATCCCCAAGCTCATACTGAATAATGCTTAATGCCGTAATTGCCGCGGTCTCTGTGCGGAGAATGCGGGGGCCTAAAGATGCAGTGAGAAAACCTTTCTCTTTTGCTGATGCCACCTCAGTTGAAGAAAATCCGCCCTCAGGGCCTATAAGAAGGGTGATGTTTTTTATGCCCGTGAAATTTGTCAATGTTTGCTTAAGATTTCTTTCTTTTTGCTCTTCAGCGAAGATTATCCCTAAAAATCCCCCTTCATCCCCCTTTTTCAAAGGGGGACTTTTCTGATACCCCTCTTTGACAAAGAGGGGGGAGGGGAAATTTTTTAAAAATTTTTCAAATGGCACAGGTTCTTCAACCTCGGGTATTTTCTCCCTTCCGCATTGCTCTGAAGCAGAAAGCGCAATCTTACGCCAGCGCTCAAGTTTTGCGGTCTCTCTAACATCCGCATGCTCTGTGATTACAGGGACTATTGTCCTTACTCCAAGCTCTGCTGCTTTCTGGATAATCAACTCCATCTTATCGCCTTTAGGCATGCCCTGTGCAAGGGTGATTGAAAGCGGTGATTCAGCAGAGAAGGCCTCTTTCTCTATTATCTCAACTATGAATTCTTTTTTATGCGCGCTGACGACTTTAGATGTATATCTATTGCCTTTGCCGTCAAAGATTCTAATAGTTTCGCCCTGCTTAATTCTTAATACTGAGAGATGCCTTGCCTGCTCGCCTTTGATTCTGATTTCATTAGAGGTAATTTCTTCTTGAGGCAGGAATATACAAGTCATTATTAATTTTCTCTTTCTATTGTGATTGATTAGTTTTTTATAAGTTTATCAAAAAAATCCTAAATTATCTTTGACGCATACAGACTGAAGATCTCCCCATCGTGATATCTTACGGCAAAGAGTCAGAGGTAAAATAAGTGAAGGGCCTCCTGTCTTTATATTGATGCGGCCAATGAGCTATAATGCTTCAAGCAGATAAAGATGGATGATAAACCATAATGGGGAACACTAATAATGTCTAAAGAAGATTTGATAAATAATATTCTCTCCATCCCTTCTGAGTCCCGTACATTCTTATATATAATACATCCTAAGCGTTTCTACTTTGCCTGTTCCTTGCCGAAGATGTCTTTTATCTTATCCATAAAGCCCTTTGAAGTATCTTCGCCGCTTATCTCTGCAAATTCTTCAAGAAGCTCCTTCTGGCGGGGTGTAAGCTTCTTAGGCACATCTATGTAAACCGTTATGTACTGGTCTCCTTTTCCGTATCCGCCTAATTTTGGAACGCCTTTGCTTTTCAGATGAAAAACCCTCCCGGACGGCGTTCCCGAAGGTATTTTTACAGATGACTGTCCGTCCATGGTCGGGATCTCAATCTCGGCGCCGAGGGCTGCCTGAGTAAACGAGATGGGCACCTCGCACATAAGGTCATTGCCTTTTCTTTTAAAGAACGGATGGGGCTGCACATCAAGCACTACATAGAGGTCTCCGGCCGGTCCGCCGCGGCTTCCTGCCTCTCCCTCCCCTGAGACCTTAAGCCTGATTCCTGTATCTACGCCCGGAGGGATTTTTATGGAGATACTCTTCTTCTTTCTTAGCTTTCCGCTGCCGCCGCACTCCTTGCACGGCTCTGTGATTATCTTTCCTGAACCGCTGCAATGACTGCATGTCCTTGAGACTGAAAAAAAGCCTTGCTGCAGTCTTACATGCCCGGCGCCTTTGCATGTAGGGCATGTTATGATGCTTTTGCTGTCTTTTGCTCCGCTGCCCCTGCAGCCCTGGCATGTCTCCCAGCGCGGTATCTCTATTATCTTCTCTACGCCAAAGACAGACTCCTCAAGTGTTATATCAAGGTCATATCTGAGGTCAGTTCCTTTTGCAGGCCGTGTCCTTCTCTGTCCGCCAAAGCCTCCGAAAAAGTCACCAAAAAAGCCTTCAAAGATATCTTCAAATGAACCGCCAAAGTCACCAAATCCGGCTCCGGCGCCAGCACCCATGCCTTCTGCTGTGCCAAAGCGGTCATAGTTACCCCTTTTTTGAGGGTCGCTAAGGCAGGAGTAGGCCTCATTTATTTCTTTGAATTTTTCTTCTGACTCCTTGTTGCCGGGATTTCTGTCAGGGTGGTATTTCAGGGCGAGCTTTCTGTAGGCCCTTTTTAACTCTTCCTCTGTTGCAGTCCTTTCAACACCGAGCGTCTGATAGTAGTCTTTCATTATTTTTGTCCAGAATAGTTAGAACATGGGGGCTGAATGCCGAACAAAGTCAATTAGCGACTCCTTTTTCGTTTACCGTTCATTGTTCTCTGTTTATCGTCAATGAACCATGAACGGTAAACTATAAACTATTTTAAAATATCTTGTCGCTGTTATTGACTGCATGAGGTATTTAGCCCCCATGTTCTATTCCTCAGCTGCCTTTCTTATCCTTATCTACATCTTCAAATTCTGCTTCAACTACATCTTCTTTTTCTTTCTGCGGCCTTTCCTCTGCCGCTGATTGTCCGCCGCCTTCCTGTCCTGCGCCTGCTGTCTTATATATATGTTCTGCAAATTTGTGGGACGCTGTGCTTAACTCGTCAACAGCTTTTTGAAGTTCCTCCACGCTGCCTGAATCCTTTACCTTTTTGCATCTCTCAAGGGTTTCTTCAATTGTCTGTTTCTCTGTCAGCGAGATCTTGTCGCCATACTCGCGGAGTGACTTCTCTACTGTATATATAAGGGTGTCTGCCTCATTTCTCTTTTCAACAAGCTGGCGCTTCTTGTGGTCTTCTGTGGCATGCGACTCAGCGTCTTTTGTCATGTTATTTATTTCATCCTTTGTAAGACCGCTTGAGGCAGTTATCCTTATTGACTGTTCTTTTTGTGTGCCGAGGTCTTTTGCAGATACATGAAGTATTCCGTTGGCATCAATGTCAAATGTCACCTCTATCTGCGGCAGGCCTCGCGGAGCAGGAGGGATTCCAACTAACTCAAAGAGACCAAGAAGCTTGTTGTCTGCTGCCATATCTCTTTCGCCCTGACAGACCTTAATTGTAACAGCAGGCTGGTTATCAGATGCTGTGGAGAATACCTGGCTCTTCTTTGTTGGTATGGTAGTGTTGCGCTCAATTAGCTTTGTAAATATTCCGCCGAGGGTTTCAATTCCAAGCGACAGGGGAGTAACATCAAGGAGAAGGACTTCCTTAACCTCGCCCTTCAGAACGCCTGCCTGAATTGCAGCGCCCGCAGCAACAACCTCGTCGGGATTTACCCCTTTATGCGGCTCCTTGCCAAAGAATTCCTGTACAACCTGCTGAAAGATGTTTTGGCCCTGCCGCATCAGCAGTAATAAACGGAAGATTTATTTCTGTCTCCATCGCAGAGGAGAGCTCTATCTTTGCCTTCTCAGCAGCCTCCTTTAACCTCTGAAGCGCCATCTTGTCTTTACCAAGGTCTATCCCCTGTTCTTTTTTGAATTCTGAGACGAGCCATTCCATTACCTTTAAATCAAAGTCGTCTCCGCCAAGGAAGGTGTCTCCATTGGTGGACTTAACCTCCACAACCCCTTCGCCTATCTCAAGGATGGATATGTCAAAGGTGCCTCCGCCAAGGTCATAGACAGCAACCTTCTCCTCCTTCTTCTTCTCAAGCCCGTAGGCAAGGGCTGCCGCTGTCGGCTCATTGATAATTCTCAGGACATTTAAACCTGCGATCTGTCCCGCATCTTTTGTCGCCTGACGCTGGCTGTCATCAAAATATGCAGGCACTGTGATAACAGCCTCTGTTACCGGCTCGCCAAGATAGTCCTCAGCAGCCTGCTTTAGCTTTTGAAGAATCATTGCAGACACCTCAGGCGGAGAATACACCTTGCCGCGAGCCTCTACATGAGCATCGTTATTAGATGCGCGGGCTATTTTATACGGGAGCTTTTTTATCGCAGACTGTGCCTCAAGGGAGTCATACTTTCTTCCCATCAGCCTCTTGATAGAGAATATTGTATTTTCAGGGTTTGTAATTGCCTGCCTTTTTGCAACCTGACCAACAAGCCTTTCCCCTTTTTCTGTAAATGCAACAACAGAAGGTGTTGTCCGCGTGCCTTCCTGATTGGGGATAATTACAGCCTCTCCCCCCTGCATTATTGCTACAACAGAATTTGTTGTTCCAAGATCAATTCCTACAACCTTACCCATAACTTTATTCCTCCTCTATTTTTAGTACGAGTGTCAGTATTCACTTTCTTTTTGAGACTCCCACAAGCGCTGCCCTCAACACCCTGTCACGGAGCATATACCCTTTTCTGAATACCTGCGCTATCATGCCGTCTTCGCCTTCCTCTGTATCTATCTGTGCCATTGCATCATGCACAGTCGGATCAAACGGTGTGCCGAGCGCGCGGATATCGGTCAGCCCGAATTTTTCAAGAATACCCTTTAACTCTTTTAATGTCATGCTTACGCCCTCTGCTATTGAGGTTACAGCCTCACTGTTAGAAGAGTGTTCAAGGGCAAGCTCCAGATGGTCAATCACTGAAAGAAGCTCTCGCATGAGCGCCTCATTTGCGTACTTTGCAAGTTCTTCTTTATCTTTGGCCATGCGGCGCTTGTAGTTTTCAAAATCCGCATAAAACCTTAAATACTTGTCTTTTGACTCTGCAAGCTCTTTTTTTAGAGCGTCTGTATCTTCAGTTTCAGGAGATACACATTCTGCAGATGCCGCTTCTTCAAGCTCCTTATCCTTTGCTTCTTCCATAATCAAATCACTGCCCCTCTGATAATATTTGCGTTAGCGTCCTTGCCGTAAATTCAACAAGCGGTATTACCTGTTCATAGTTCATTCTTGTAGGCCCGATTACCCCGATGGTGCCGCGGGCGCCAAGGTCATTATATGTAGAGAGAACCATGCTGAAACCCTTCATCTCAGGCACGATATTTTCTGAGCCTATAAAGACCTGAACGCCTTCTGAATCAGATACCTTATCAAGCATCCTTATTATAAGATGCTTATCCTCAATTGCATGAAATATCTCGCGTATCTGGGACATGGTTGCAAATTCAGGCAGGTTGGATGTCCCGGATATCTCCCCGTTAGCTGTATTTTCTGCTGCCCAGAAAACCGCCTCCCTGCACATCTTAAGCGCCCTGCTTATAAGCCTGTCGCACATGGATTTTTCCAGAGACATCTGGGATATTATCTGCGATTTAATCTCTTTAATAGTAAGCCCCGTTAGTTTGTCGTTAAGGTAGTTTGTTATCCTCTCAAGGTCTCTTCTGGTAAGGGCTTCTTCCATAGTGATAATGTTATTTTTAACAGTGCCGTCCTGCGCTATAAGGATACAGAGAACTTTATTGCTGCTGTGCCTTATAAATTCAATATGCTTGAGCCTCATCCCCTCTGCCCTTGGCGGTACTGCCAGCGCAAGATAGCGGGAAAATTCAGACAGGGTCTTTGATGTCTCTTCAACGAGCCTGTTTATGCCTTTTTCAATAATGCTAAGCCTGTTAGAGAGGTGTTTTAAGAAGTCTTCATTTACAGAGAGTGATTTTTGTTTAATCAATGTGTTTACATAGAGCCTGTATCCCTTCTCTGTAGGCACCCTGCCTGCCGAGGTATGCGGCTGGGTTAAGTAGCCGAGATCCTTAAGTTCAGCCATTGTATTTCGTATTGTGGCAGGCGATAAGCCAAAGGAAAACCTTCTGCTTACCATAGATGAGCCTACAGGCTCATTAAGGTCTATGTAGCTATGTATTATTGCCAGGAGTATTTTTTTGGTTCTTTCGTCAAGGGCAACCATATTTCCTTCGTATTAGCAAAGTAGCGATTAGAGTGCTAATAAAATAACAGTAAATTACCCTTTGTGTCAAGGAAGGCTGGTTCTTTTAATATCTTTCAGAGAGGCGGTCTGGGGGGGGGGGAATTGAGAAAGAGATGTTACTATGAGACTAATAGACTAATACTGTAAGCTATGCTGCTTCAGCGGCATTAGAAAGCCGGCCAAGCGCAGTTATGATTATGTGTATTGTATGGCAATATTATAGACAATATCTGAATGGGCAGGAGAATCACTGCCTTCACAACTGAGCGCTCCTTTTGCCTCTGCCCTGTGGTTTTTTATCATTGTGGTTATAACGTTTGTTAAATCAAATCCTCCGTCAATGCAGTCCCTGCTTAAACAGTCTACCCTGAAGAAGGCATAGCTGTCAGGGGAAAAATTAACGGTCCTGAGTATTGATTTTATTCCTCTCTGGGTGTAAGTCATGTTGATGACTACTCCTGAAACCTCTGGGAAGCGCTTAAACATGGAGCCGGCATCACGTTTCTGCTGTATCCTTTCCATCTTTGCCTCATTCTTTTTGTTATTCATGGTCCTCTCAAATGAGAAGGCTCCCTCCGATGGAGAGAGCCTTACCCAGTCAATTAAAGTTTTACTACATTAATTGCTTTTGGACCTTTTGGGCCCTGTTCAGTATCAAAGCTGACCTTATCACCTTCAGCAAGGGTCTTAAATCCGCTGCCTTGGATGGACGTATGATGTACAAATACGTCACTGTTGTCTTCGGCAGTAATGAAACCAAAACCTTTGCTGTCGTTGAACCATTTCACAGTTCCTTCTGTCATTCTGTTTACCTCCTTATCTATAAACTAAGATCCCAGAAGGCATCAACAAAAAAGGCCACAAAGAAAGAGTCTTTGTGGCCTTTTATTGAACGCAAAAACTTCTAAAATCTGTTAGAAGTATGTCATGTCCGTTTGATATATGTCAAGGAAATTATTTTTAATTAAATCTTAAAGCTCCTCCTCGCTTACCCCTACTACTGCTATCCCTGCCTTATCAGCCTCTTTTATGAAGCTCTCCATGTCAACAATAATGCTTTTATGGGCCTCAAGCGCAAGTATGGCTGCGTGCACTTTCTTCATTATGTGAAGGGTATCAATGCCTACAACAGGCACGTCAAAGCGGAAGTCCTGCTGAGGCTTGCTGACTTTTATAATGACTGCCCCGGGCCCTGCAAGCGTGCTGCCTCTTAAAATTGCCTCGTCAGTGCCCTCAATTGCCTCAACTGACATTACTGCCTTATCTTTTATAACTATGGTCTGCCCTATATCAAGCCTTCCAATCTCCCTTGCTATACTCCAGCCAAATGCTATGTCTTTCCATTCTGTCTTTGAGGGCCTCTTTTTTGTAAGCTCGCCATCAGGGGTAAGAAGATTTTTTGTAAAGGCGGTTGTCTTAAGAAACTTTATGCCCTCTTTTTCAAGCTCATGAATTATGCCAAGCATTATAGAGTCATCAGAACGGTCTTTAAGGGAGAATAATAATTTTAATGCCCTTGCATCAGGGATAATGCTTGTCTTGCTTTTATATAAAAGCCCTTTGGGGACCTTGCCTGCCATTACAACATCTCTTACCTCAAACTGCTTAAGGAGTTTTATCAGCTTCCCAAGCTGCCCTACATTGACCTCACAGAACTCATCGGCAAATGGGGCGAGGGATTCGTCGGCAAGGGGTTTGAGGGCAAAGACCACTACCCTATAGCCCATCTTTTTCGCTTCTGATGCAATGGAAGCGGGCAGCTGCCCGGCTCCTGCGATAAGCCCTATAATGCGGGAATCAAGGTTTGGGGGTTGGGCTGCCGTTACCGGCATATTCCTCTTTTATTGTTCTCAAGAAATTCAATGAGGTGCAGTATTTCTTTTGAATGTTTTCCCTCTTTTTGAACCTTCTCTATTGCCTCTTTCAGGGGAAGCTTGCTGCGGAATAAGGTTTTATAAGCTTGCTTAATCTCTTTTATTGCATGCGCATTAAAGCCATGTCTTTTAAGGCCGACAAGGTTCAGGCCGTAAAGTTTTGCCCTGCCGCCTGAGGTTATTGTATATGGAGGGACATCCTGAGCAACCCCGCTGAAGCCCCCGATCATTGCATAAGCGCCTATTCTTGTAAACTGATGCACTGCAACAAGCCCGCCGATAAAGGCATTGTCCTCTACAATGACATGGCCTGCGAGTGTGGCAGCATTAGCCATTATAACGAAATTGCCGATTTTACAGTCATGGGCAACATGTGCATAGGCCATGAGGAAGTTATTATTCCCTATTGATGTAATCTTATCTCCTGCTATAGAGGCGCGGTGAATTGTGACAAACTCCCTTATTGTATTATTATCCCCTATCTTAACCATGGTCTTTTCATCTTTGTACCTCAGGTCCTGCGGAGGAAGGCCTATGGCAGCAAATGGATAGATAGTGCAGTTATCCCCTGCCTCTGTATGCTCTATTGTCACGTGTGAAATGAGGTTTGCGTTTTTACCAAGCTTTACACCTTTACCAACTATACAGAAAGGCCCTATCGTTACCCCTTCTGCAAGCTTTGCGTCCGGAGAGACTATTGAGGAGCTATGGATATTTGCTTTTGACATTTTTATAGTTCCTGTTCTGACACCATTGCCGTAAATTCAGCCTCTGCAACAAGCTTGCTGTCAACTAAGGCCTCGCCCGAAAATCTCCATACATTATTGTTACGGTTATGAAGTATTTTTATTTCCATTCGCAACTGATCTCCGGGGACAACAGGCTTTCTAAACTTGGCCTTTTCAATACTCATAAAAAATACCGAGTTGCCCTTTGCGCCTGACTGAAATGCCAGCACCCCTGCAGCCTGCGCCATTGCCTCAACTATCAAGACGCCCGGCATTATAGGATAATTCGGAAAATGCCCCTGAAAGAACGGCTCATTTATTGTTACATTCTTAACTGCTACAGCCTTCTCACCTGCTTTTATTTCCACGATCTTATCTATTAGAAGGAATGGAAATCTATGAGGCAGAATCTTTTGTATCTCTCTGATATCCATCATTTAGTTATCCTCCTTCCTTACTCTTGTTTCTTTCAAGCTCCTGCAGCCGCCTCAATATCTCAGGTAGTTTAGCATAAATGCTTTGCGCCCTTAACCACTCTTTATGAGGCATTGCAGGGTAACCGGAAAATATCCTTGCCTCCGGTATGTCATGAACCACGCCTGACCGTGCGCCTATCATAGCCCTGCTGCCAATCCTTACATGATCTCTTACGCCAGTCTGCCCTCCAAGGACAACATTGTCGCCAATCTCTGCGCTTCCGCTTATGCCCACCTGTGCAACTATAAGGCAGTTCCTGCCTATTTTTACGTTATGTGCAATCTGTACAAGGTTATCTATTTTTGTGCCTTCGCCTATTATAGTATTGCCAACGGTTGCCCTGTCAATTGTAACAGAGGAGCCTATCTCTACATCGTCTTCAATTATTACGCTCCCTACCTGAGGAATCTTATAGCTCTTTCCTTCTTTTTGAATATACCCAAACCCGTCAGAGCCGATGACTGTGCCAGGGTGTATTATTGCACCTTTGCCTATCTTAACATTCTCCCTTATTGTCACATTCGGATAGATTACGGCATCGTTTCCAATTGAGACATCATCTCCTATATAAACCCCCGGGGATATTGTAACCCTGTCGCCTATTATGACCCTGCTGCCTATATACGACAAAGGATGAATACTGACGTCTTTGCCAAAGGCTACGTCAGCGCCAATGAATGCCTTATCGCTTACCCCTAATGAGGCATACGGCTTTTTGTAGAAAACCTCTAATGCTTTTGCAAAGGCAAAGTAAGGGTCATCAACAATAAGCTGGCTTGCTGAGATCTCTTTTATCTCCTCCCCGCTTATTACTGCAGAGGCCTTTGTGCCGTAAACATCATTTAGATACTTTTTATCAGCAATGAAGGTTATATCTCCTTCATTTGCCTCTTTTATATTAGAGACGCCCCGTATCTCTACCTCTGAGTCTCCTCTTATGCTGCCGCCAATGATATCCTTGAGGTCTTTTAACTTCATTTTTTGGTTTTAGCAGTCTCATTATATTTCTTAATTACCTTATCTGTAAGATTAAACTTCTGCGGAATATATAGTATAATCCCTTCCTGTGCCTCAAATATAACAGTGTAGCCCTCTGATTCGCCAATCTTATTAACAATATCTCTCAGCTCTTTGAGTATCTCCTGTGTGAGCTGCATCTCTTTCTTCTTAATTTCCTCCTGTGCATCCTTTACTGACCTCTGATAGTCTCTAACCAGCTTCTCCTTCTTATCTTCTTTCTCTTTCTTTGCCTCCGGTGTAAGGACAGAGGCCTGTTTTTCCAGTTCTCCCTGGAGCTGCTCTATCTCCTTGCCTGTCTTATCAAGGCTCTCCTGCTTGGCCTTCATTACCTCTTCAAGTGACTTTTTTGCATCTATCCCGCGCTGAGACTCATTAAGCGCCTTGAAGAGATCCACATAGCCGATCTTTGCATCAGCTCCCCAGCTTAGCGAAGACAAAGCAAAAACAACCGCAATTGCAACAACAATTTTTTTCATGTAACCCCCTTTTAAAATATGCTTCTAAGATTGCAGGCTTGATAGCTTACAAGCTTGTTAGCTTAACTTTTTTTAGAAAAGCCCTCCGAATGTAAACTCAAGCTTGCTGCCAGCCTCATCAGGCTTTGGCGACAGATTAAATCCCATCTCAAGCCGGATAGGTCCCATTGGAGAGAGCCATCTTACCCCGAAGCCTGCCGTATGCCTTAGATTTAGCGACATCTTCTCATGATTATCAAAGGCCCTTCCAGCGTCAAAGAATAAAACCCCTTTAAGCCTTAACTCTTTTTCTATCGGGAATATATAGTCAACATTAAATATAAGCTCCTTGTCTCCGCCTATCATTTCTCCCTGCGCATCCCTTGGCCCGCCTTCTCCAAAGCCAAGCCCTCTAACGGTGCTAATTCCGCCTATATAAAATCTTTCGTAAAGGGGTATCTCTTTGCCTGCAAAACCTGTGGCATAACCAAAACGCGCCCTTACTCCAAGGGTTGTATTCCACATTACAGGGAAATACCAGCCGCTATCAATCACTTCCTTCACAAAATAGTTGTCGCCTCCAAGCCCTGCAAGCGTTATGTAAAGGGCTTGCCTTGAACCTGTTGCCGGGTCTAAGTAGTTATCCCTCGTATCCTTCCATACCGTGGGGCTTATACTGCTTGTTATCTTTTTGCCAGCCTGGTCTTTTATAAGGGAGGTAGCAGTGTCAGCTATATTTGAAATCTCTGCCTGCTCAAAGCTATATGAAATACTTGCGCCTACATATTCGCTGAGCTCCTTGCCAAAGCCCACTGCAAAACCCGAAGAGTCTTTATCATAATCAGGATACTGATAAACATCATTATACAGACTGAATGACGCTGAGAGAGGTTTATCCATAAACCAAGGGTCTCTTAGCGAAATGTTATAGTTCTTCTTGTTTGCGCTCAGGTCTGCCCTCAGTTTCAGGTATAGCCCTTTTCCAAATAGGTTTGCTTGGGATATCTCGCCCATTACCATAAATTTATCCGTTGAACTATAACCTCCGCCGAGGCTCAGCATCCCTGTCAGCTTCTCTTTAACATTTACATTTAAATCAATAAGCTTCTCTTCTGTGCGAAGCTTTGGTGTAAGGTCAACAGATTCAAAGAAGTTTAGATTGGTTACTCTCTGATAGCTTCTCTTAAGGAGCTTCCTGCTGAAGATCCCCCCTTCGTCAAGGCGTATCTCCCTTCTAATGACCTTGTCTCTGGTCTTTGTGTTGCCCGTGATCTCCACCCTGCCAACCCTGAATATATCACCCTCTGTGATTGAGAACGTGATGTTGGCAATCTTTTTTTCTTTGTCGGTGTCTATAAGGGGATTAATATCAGCCCTTGCATATCCTCTGTCCATATAGAGGTCAAGCATCTTATCAATATCGCTTCTCAGCGCAGTTCTGTTAAGAACCTTACCCTTTGCTGTCTCAATCTTCTTTTGAAGTTCATGGCTTGCAAATATAATATTGCCTGTTATTTTTACATCTCCAACCTTGTGCTGGTCGCCTTCTGATACAGATATCTTTATGCTGAGTTTCGTCTTATCAGTGCTTAATGTAACTTTGGGCTCGGAGACCACAGCGTATATGTATCCTTTGCTGTGATAGAGCTCTTTTATCCTTTCTATATCTTCTCCTATATCTTCTTTTTTATAGAGGCCCGAGCCTGTGACAAATGAGAAAAGCCATCTCTCCTTTGTCTTCATGGCTTTTTTAATCTCTTTTGCAGAAACGGCTTTGTTCCCTTCTATGGCTATCTCTTTTATTACTACCTTTGGGCCTTCTTCTATCTGAAATGTAAGCGCTACGGCATCAGCAGAGACGTCCCTTATTACAGGGATTGCCTTTGCATGCCAGTATCCCTCTGAATGATAGAATGATATAATCTTTTCAATATTGTCGTTTATGAGGGCGAGGTTTGATATTGAGCCTGAGGTTATGGTTATTTGTTCTTTTAGCTTGTCTGAATCTATTTCCTTATTGCCCTGAAAGTCCACGCTTGTTACTGTTGGCTTTTCTTTAAATACAAATATTAGTTTGATGCCTCCTTCAAAGGGCTCCATCTCAACCCTTACGTCATCAAAATATCCTGTGTTCATCAAGGTCTTAATGTCTTTTTGGACGGTCTCGTTGCTGAGGGGCTCTTCAATTCTGCTTCGGATCTTGCTGAGGATGGTTTCCTCTTCAATCTTTTTACTTCCCTTGATTTCTATGGAGGTGACAACAGGGGCATTCTGGGCAAAAACTACGGACGCAAAGATAATAAGCAGCGCTGATTTGAAAAGCAGAAACAGCTTAAATTTTTGGATTATCTTTCTGCCGGGCATAAGTGTTCCCCCTATCTGCAAACGCCTTAAGGGCTTAAAAATTAAGCAGTAGTATAGCACTAAATATTTTTTTAATCCATTTCTAACTTACGCAGGCAGCAATTCACGGCAAATATAAAAAGCACATCATAACCACATTGAGTTTTATTTGATAGGGGAATATTTTTTCTGACAATTCATTGTTCTTTTAAATACAGAGTTTATTGAGGGTAAAATTTAACGGGATTGAATAAAAG
>JACQXF010000092.1 GCA_016208855.1 Nitrospirota bacterium
CAAGCTCTCTGACAAGGTCATCGGCCTTGAGAGCGGAGCGGATGATTATGTTGTAAAACCATTTGAGACCCTGGAGCTGCTTGCAAGGATAAAGGCCTGCCTGAGAAGGGCAAAACCACTCACACAAGAAGAACAGATAACCATAGGCAGCCTGCATATAGATTTCA
The DNA here is from genome assembly GCA_016208855.1 of Nitrospirota bacterium. Classification (GTDB taxonomy): domain Bacteria; phylum Nitrospirota; class Thermodesulfovibrionia; order UBA6902; family DSMQ01; genus JACQXF01. The sequence continues at coordinate 168 of JACQXF010000092.1, forward strand.
AACGAAGGGTTGTTAAGGTCAAGGGGAAAGAGATAGTCCTTACGCCCAAGGAGTATGACCTGCTCTGCTTCCTTGTAGTTAATAAAGGCGCGGTTGTAAGCAGGGAGGAAATAAGGAACCACCTATGGAAAGACTCAAAGATATATTCATGGAGCAGGGTTATAGACGTCCATGTTCAGCACCTGCGTCAGAAAATTAAAGACGACCTTCAGGAGCCAAAGTATATCATTACAGTCTCAGGAATAGGGTATAGGTTTAAAGAATAAGAGCCAAGCAACCGTTTATGCTTCTTCGTCCGCACCTTCAAGGCTGTAGTAGGAAAGATAGACGCTCCTTACGCCGTCAACCTTATGAAGGGCGTCCATATCTGCCTTAACATCTCCCATAGTCTCTCTTTCTATAAGAAAGACCACCTTCTCTCCGTTAACGCCGTTGACCTCAACATTCTTTGCCTTTAACCCGTTAACGACCTTCTCTACATCCGCCTCTGTGTTTGCCTCTACATATCCGCTTGCCACAATCATTGTCCTACCTCCCTAATTTCATTTTTATAATCTTGCTTCTCATAGCGCATCCCTCTGTGCATCTGCCGCAGTAAATGCAGTTTGTATCCCTTAAGGACGGCTGGTCTACTACGTAAGGGACAATACGCACATTCATATAACATCTCTGCTCACAGAGGTTGCATTCACCGCATGAGCCTTCAACAAACTTTAGCCGCAGCAGGCTTATTTTATTAAAAAGTCCATCCATCTTCCCGACAGGGCAAAGGACCCTGCACCAGAGCCTGGGGAAGAGGTACTCAAGTATTAGAAGTGAAAATATAGAAGCGCCTGCAAAAAATGTAACCATATAATCAGCAGGCAGGTCAAGGCTGAGAAAAACTCCTGACGTAAGAAGCGTGAAAAAATTTGTAAGATGAGAAAAATATCGTGTGAAGAAAGGCACGCCCAGCAAAAATGACGCAATAAGGAATGCCCCCATCACTACATATCCTGCCCTTGGAGATACCTTTATCTTTACCTTTGACCAGTCCTTTGTCTTATCAACTAACTCAAACAGAAAATCCATAGGGCAGACCCACCCGCAAAAGGCCCTGCCGAATATTAAGTATATAACCATAACAGGAAGGACTGATAAAAGCGCAATTGTGGAGAAGTCCCTTGATGCCACAAGGCTTTCAAGGTACGCAAAGATATCTATAAGTTTTACAAACCACACGGCAAGAGAGCCCGAAAGTCCGCCGACCAATACATTTATTCTGAGAAACTGCAAGAGGAATAATACTACTACGCCAAGCAGAACAAACCGCCTGAGTATTGATAATTTTAGAAATCCCCCCTTGCCCCCCTTTTGCAAAGGGGGGATGGGGGGATTTGACTGCTGCCCGCTGACTGTCGCTCTACTGCTCTGTCGCTCTGCTGCTCTATCTGTACTCACGCTCTATTAACCTTCCCCTGCTCATAATATTTGGGAGATTCTGTCCGTAAACAACATTATATCTTTCCTCTGTCTGCATTGACAGAAGCTTCTTAAAGTCATCTACATATGCGGGCTTAACTTTTTCATACTGCTGCCTTGTAACGACCTTTATTGCCGAGCCGCCTAAAGGGCAATACTTAACGCACAATCCGCAGCCAACGCACTTTTCATTTATATAGGGCTGATTCCCCCACTCTCCGTTATAAAAATCAAATATCTTACCCCCCATAGGACATGCCTTACTGCAGGATAGGCATACATCACCGTTCCATCCAAAACACAATCCAAAATCAATAAGCGCCATTCCCATTGTTACATTCTCTCTTTCAACTTTCTGGAGCGCGCCTGTAGGACAATGCTTTGGACATTCCATACATAATCCGCAGGGAAAGTCCCTCATTGCCTTTACATGCGGCGTCCCGGAGTTAAAGAATGCTGACCATGACTCTTTGGTAAAAGGCGGCGACGGAAGGTTCAACCCAAGAAGCGATATGGCGTCATACTTCATCACATGGCAGACATTCACACACACATTACAGCCAATGCACTTTGCCCTGAACTTATCTTCAGGCAGAGCGCCGGGCGGTCTTATCAAGCCGCCAACCTCTATCAGAGGAAGCGGCCCAGGAATGTCTTCCGTTGTCTGGGCAAAGGCTGCGCTGCCGGTAACGCCTGTAACACTGCCTGCTATATATAATGAGCCTCCCACAAGGGAAGCCTTTAAAAAGTCTCTCCTGCTAAGCTTCATTTATCCTGAACCTATGTTTATGGCTCTTTCTCATTTCAAGTGGGTAGTTGCTTCCCCTCCCTTGAGGGGAGGGGATTGAGGGGAGGGTGTCCGATGAAGCTGCTCCACATCCGTTGATCTTTTTCTGAGACCTTTTGCAAGGTGAGTTAACCCTTTTGCCATTGATTTAAACACCCTCTCCCTGCCCTCTCCCCTCAAGGGAGAGGGACTTTACCCGCTCAATTTGAGAAAGAGACTTATTTATTATACCTGTTTGATCTTCCCTGCGGCAATACCGCAGGAAATCTAATGTAAGGAATTTTTTTATTCTTATTTGCGCGCTAACCCAGTGGCAAGACTTCGGCGTGAGCTCAGTCAAGTGCCACGGGGAATACACTCGCTATCCATTTAAGCCGCCCAAAAAAAGACCCCGTTTTTAAACGAGGTCTCTTTAAAACACCCAAAGCTCGTATTGTCTTTAAAGGGGAGGCCGGGCATCCGAGCCCGACCCATTTACAATAACCTCATATACCCCTCTTATCTGCCTTAGGATATTATTGTCTTGCCAGGCTCTGCCTGTCTGTGTTTTGTCTTGCCTTTGTAAATCTTCACTGCAAACATCTTATAGTCTGCCTGGAAGCTGAATGGGTCAAAGGCGTCTCTCATTATAAGATTGATTAGCTTGTATTCATCAAACCACGGGATAAACACATAGTCATGCCTTGGACCTCCTGTAGCTGTCGTAACATTAAGAACCTTTGCAGGAAGCTCTATCTTGCCCCTCGGTGTTTCTGTAATTACAGAATCGCCGTTCTTAATGCCGAGCTTCTTTGCAAGGATTTCGTTAAGCTCTATGTATGCACCGGGCACTGCCCTCGCAAGTTCAGGAACCCTTGTGGTCATGCTGCCAGAGTGCCAGTGTTCAATAACTCTTCCTGTACACGCAGCATACTTGTATTCAGATGTGTCAATAATTACTATCTCGCTTCCGTCTGCCTTTTTGTATGCATGCTTGAGGTTATGGAACTCTGCCGGGCTAAGCGCTATAAGCTTTAAGGCGTTGAGGTCCTTGTCCGGGTCTCCGTCTATAGTGACAGGATACTTTGCAATCTCATCAAAAGGAAGCGTGCTGTCAGCGTCAACCTTTGCAGGATTGAACTTTCTCTCAATCACTACGGCGCCCTTAGCCTTTACAAACTGCTTTCCGTCAAACTTGCATGCCCACCATGGATTTGCCCATGCAATCGCCCTTCCATCCCAGCATGGAGCCTTTTTGCCTTCAGGCATGTCAATCATTCCGTGTATAAAAGCATTGCCGTTATAGAAGCTTGCATACCAGCCTGCCGGGAGGTTCTGCGCCTTATGATAGTCTGTGTCTGCCTTATCTGCATTTATATTCTTCTCAAGCCATGCGCCGTAGACAGGGTTAAACGTCTTCATATTTTTAAGATAGAATCCTGTCTTTGCGTCAATATGAGGGTCATACGGATATGCGCCCTGAATACTTGACTGATATTTATCGTACCGCGCCTTTATTGCAGCATCAGTATGAACCTCAGCAGGGAATGGAATCCTATAGCCATGGTTCTGCTCAAGAAGGAGCTTTCTACTCATGCCGCTAAAGTCATATCCTGTGCCCTTTGAAAGCTGCATAAGTTCTTCCCATATATTTGTGGTAAATTCTCTGTTCCACTCAAGTGTATTGGCAGCAGCCAATGTCTTTTTCATCCAGTCAGCGCCGTCATATTTCTCAGGCCAGAATTGCGATACATGGCCTTTTGGGACAAGACCCTTCTCTTCAAGCCTTCTCATCAGTATTCCAAATATTGTATGGTCAGGCATTGGGTTTCCAACAGGGTCTATAACCTTTTTAATAATCTGATACCTTCTCTCAAGGTTTCCATATATGAATTCCTTCTCATACCAGCTTGACGCTCCAAGAACGACGTCAGAGACCTGTGTTGTGGCATTAGGGAATGCCTCAAGCGTTACAGTGATAGGCCATGCCTGCCCTTTGTTTGCAGCGCCCATTGCCTGCCTGTATGGCCATGAGTAAGGAAGATCCTGCCCTGCGTTAACGCAGGCTATAAACTGAACCTTTATCTGCCCTGCTCCAAGGCGCCTGAACATCTCAATTGTATGAGGTCCGGGCTTGTCATGCACCTTTACTTTATCTGTCTCTGCCTTTATCTCAGCTTCTGACACCCCTCTCTTTTTCAGATACTCAGCAGCGCGTTTCTTCCATATATCTTCAACCTGTCCTCTGTGAAGAGGATTTGCAACAAGCCTTCCATAAGGAAGCGCATGACAAAGCGCTCCAGGAGCCCTGACGCCGCCGCAGGCATTAGGCTGGCCTGTAAAGCTAAAGGAATGTCTGCCTGGCTTTACAACTTTGCCCATTATTAGATGAAGCATATGAATGGATGCGTTTGTCCATGTCCCTTGCATCTTCTGATTTACGCCCATAGTCCATGCGCTTACAGGGTACCCCTCTGCCATCCACTTTGCAGCAAGCCTTACTGCCTCAGGCCCTGTAATCTTTTTCCATGTCCTTGTAGGCCTGTCATAAACAAGCGGGGATTCTCCTTCAAATATCGCCTCTGATACCTTGTCAGGATTATAGTCAGAGAGGAATTTAAGGTATGTAGCAAAACCCTTGTACACATCTTTCGTTATCTCATCTTCTGAAGCATATTTCTTCTTTGGATTTGGATATACCTTGTCTGTCCTTGTTGGAAGCGGAGGGGCTGTGTAAGACATATCCCATGCTGTCCCTCTTGTGCCGCCGTATTCGGTTTTAAGCCATACCTTTTTTACTTCCTCATGTATTCCAAAGCTCACATGCCTTTCAATAAACTTCTTATCCATATATTTCCAGTTTGCATCCACTGTGCCTTTTTCAACGTCATACTTTGCGCCGTCAAGTTCATGTGTTATGACATAGGCCATGGAGTTTAAAAGAACAAGATCCCTGCCTGTTGCAAACGGAAGCCAAAGGTCAGCAATGGTTCCTGAGCGGGTCTTTCTTGGGTCAGCAAGAATAACCTTAATCTTGTCAGGGTCTTTTGCCTTTAATGCTGCAATCCTGTTAAATATTATAGGGTGCCCTTCTGCTGTGTTTGAGCCGATAAGGAAAAACGTATCAGCATGCTTTCCAAAATCAGGGTCAGGAACATTTATATCATCCAGAGAGCCGTATGGCTCGTCCTTTCCAAAGGTGTATAGATAGCCTACAACCGCTGACGCCATACACATCCTCGGCTGTCCTTCAACAGCGTTGTTAGCGAGCATGCCGCCGGACTTAAGCGTCTTATTCATAATATGTGTCTCATCTGTTCCAAGCTGTCCGCTTCCGTAGTAGGCAACGCTGTGCTTTCCGTTTTCCTTTACAGTCTTTGCCACTGCGTCAGTGACAAACTCTATGGCGTCTTCCCATGGAACCTCAACAAAGTTCTCTTTCATATCTATCTCAGACGGCTTTAAGCCCTGTATGTCTTTTGAGTTCTTTCCTTCCAAAACCCTTGGTGAGTTAGCTAAATCAGGCTTTCCTGTCTTAGAGTTAATCCATTCTTTCCTGATTAGCGCTCCTTTTGGCCTGTCTTTATAGGCAAGTGCCTTATGAAGGTAGAAACCCTTTGTGCATAGAACCCCTCTATTAACCGGGCTCTTTAAATCGCCCTTTATAGCGACTGTCCTGACGACCTTGCCTGTAGCAGGGTCAACCTCGCAGTCTGCTATCATCGTGCAGCCGACAGCGCAAAACCTGCACTGCCCAACAGGAAAACTCTTAATAGGGTGCGCTGCCAGAAGCGACTCCGGCTTTGCAACACCTGCTGCGGCAGCAGCGGTTGTCATTGCGCTTATTTTTATAAAATCCCTTCTGCTTAACTTCATCATATCCTCCTTTTAATAAGATCTATTTACCTGATTTAACTGTATATCCCTCAGCCCCTACCATATCGCCGGCCGGGGAGAAATCTCCGTTGGCAGTCACAGCCATTACGCTAATATCCACTGGCGTCTTCTGGGCAGGCGCCTTCCATCCAATAACCCATTTCCTGAGCGCTGAGCCTTCCTGTGTATGAGTAAGGATGCCGCCGCTTAACTGTGTGTTCTTCTTATCCACTACTATCATCTCTCCTGCAGAGGCTTCTACTGCAAACCCGCCTGCATTATCGCCTGCGCTTACTACAGGGCTTGATACAGCGAGCGTTATCTTATAGGTCTTTCCCGGCACATAACTTTTAGGCATGCCTTCTACCTTAATTGCCGCTGACCCTTCCTCGCCATGACATGAGATGCATTCAAAATTAGGGGCGCTGTTGTTATGGCTCTGCACTGTAGATATGCCTCCTATAAGCATTAAGCCAACCAGAGAAACTAAAAATAACTTCTTCTTCATCGTCCTTTCCCTCCTTCTTTAATAAGGATTAAATAGGTTTATATAAACTTAACCCTGTGATTCTGAAAAGATAGCTTACTTTAGCACACAGTTATAGTAAATTTGCAGTTAATTACTGTTAATTTTGTGTAAAGTCAGCGTTCGTTAGCTTTCCAGCTTGTTAGCCGGCTAATACCCCCTGTAATCCATTGCCTTTAGCACCCTCTCTTTTGCAATCTCCTCTGCCGCATGACGGGGCAGTATGTTTTTATGTTTAGACCTTTCAAGGATAAGCCCTGTGTTAGTCTTTATCTTTAAGGAGATTGCATCAAAGGCCTCTTTCTCAACCCTGCCGGCATATTCCATGGCAGCCATAATCACGCCGCCTGCATTTGCGATAAAGTCCGGCACAGAAAGAATGCCTTTTTTATGAAGCAGCTCCTCTGCCTCCCTTGTTACAGGAATATTTGCCCCCTGAAGTATCAGCCTTGCCTTTACATTCCGGGCATTGTGTAGGTTTATGACATCAGGGGTTGCGGCAGGAATCAGTATATCGCAATCCTGCGAAAAGACCTCTTCGCAATCTGCAGCCTTGCCTTTTTGATAGTTAATAATGCTTCCGGTAGACTGCTTTAACTCAGAAAGCTCCTTAAAGTCCATGCCGTAAGGGTTATATACGCATCCTTTTGTATCGCTCACCGCAACTATTATCGCCCCCCTCATTGAGAGAAATTTTGCTGCGGCCTTCCCAACGCTTCCAAAACCCTGAATTGCTATCCTTGCGCCTTTCAGTTCAACGCCAACATAAGGGCAGGCAACCTCTGCGCATTCGGCAAGCCCAAACCCTGTGGCGCCAAGCTTATCAAGCGGAATGCCCCCCATCTCTTCAGGAAGCCCTGTTGCCCTGCCAATCTCATCATAAACCCATGCCATTGCCTTCTCATCGGTTCCCATGTCAGGCCCCGGGATATAATCATTTAAGTCCTTAATCATCCTTGAAAATATCCTGATGTATTCTTCCTTCTTGGGGTCTTTCGGGTCTGCAATTATCCCGGCCTTCCCTCCTCCGTGCGGCAGTCCAGCAATAGAGCTTTTAAGCGTCATCGTCCTTGCGAGCCTTATTACCTCTTCCGTAGTAATAGAGGCAGAGACCCTTACCCCGCCGACAGCAGGGCCAAGGGCTGCGTTATCCACAACAACTATCGCCTTAATGCCCCTCTTTGCTGAATATAGATGCAGAATCTTTGAAGGGCCTAACTCATCATATGAGATTTCAAACATAAAGACACCTCGCTTTAAAAGTTGTTAAGAAGCACTCAAGGGTTCGGGGGTCAAGGCCAAAACAACTCTTAGCGTAGACTCGCTTCAAGATTCAAGTAAGAAAATTTTTTATTCCTATACTTATTCACTCAACTCCTTGACCACTTGAACCCTCATTATGAGAAGATTATAACAAACTCACTAAAGTTACATGCATACGCCTGCCCAAAAATCTGCTAAAATTAGTATAAGGGGGCTGGATGACTAACAAAGTCAATTAGCAAAACCTTTATTGCTTGATAGCTTGCCAGCTTACAGGCCTGTTAGTTTGTCAGCCTCCGTTATGTACATAAATAAAGGTTCTTTCTCAAACTGAGTGGGTAAAGTCCCTCTCCCTTGAGGGGAGAGGGTAGGGAGAGGGTGATTAAATCAATGGCAAAAGGGTTAACGCACCTTGCAAAAGGCCTCAGAAAAAGATCAACTACAAGCGGAGCTCTTGAAGTAATAAGGGAGAGGCTTCATCGGACACCCTCCCCTCAATCCCCTCCCCTCAAGGGAGGGGAAGTAACTACCCACTTAAAATGAGAAAGAACCTAAATAAATAATAGTTTTACCTTAAAAATGCCGATAGAGAAGGCAGTTTTTATGAGGAGAAGAGGTTTTAGACTTATTATAGAAACGAGATAATCATGTATACAGGAGGCAATATTACACAGAATACAATAGCCATGATTATGGCAGGCGGCAAAGGGGAACGACTCAGCCCTATTACAACCGGAAGGTCAAAGCCTGCGGTCCCCTTTGGCGGAAAGTATAAGATAATAGACTTTGTTCTAAGCAATATGTTCAACTCAGGCATTAAGAGGGCTTATGTCCTCACCCAGTATCAGGCATATTCCCTCAATAAACATGTCAAGGAGTCATGGGATAAGTGGACAGGGCTCGGAGAGTTTTTTGATACGCTCTCTCCTGAGACCAGCAGCGTAAGCGAACAATGGTTTAAAGGAACTGCTGATGCGATATACCAGAATATCAGATTCATTGAAGCCTCAGGCGCTGAGTACATAGCCATATTCGGCGGCGACCATGTCTATAAGATGGATATATCACAGATGATAGAATATCACAGAATGAACAGGGCAGGCCTGACAATCGCAGCCATTGAGGTCAGCCCGGAAGATGCAGAGAGATTCGGGGTTTTGTGTGTTGATGATGACTTTAAGGTGTCGTCCTTTGTTGAAAAACCCAAGGAGCCGCCGCTTATTCCGGGAAGAAACTCATGCTTTGCCTCAATGGGCAACTATATATTCTCAGCCAGGGTGCTGATTGATGCACTAAAGAAAGGAAAAAGGCAGCATGAGGACCTGGACTTTGGAAGGCATATAATCCCCATGATGATTCAAAACAGCGGGAAGGTTTTTGCATACAATTTTTATGATAACTATGTGCCCGGCATGGAGCCTAACGAAAGGGGATACTGGAAAGACATCGGGACAATTGACGCATACTATGAGGCAAATATGGATCTCATAAAGGTCTCTCCCCAGTTAAACCTGTACAACTACAAATGGCCTATTCTCACCAATCAGGGCAACCTTCCGCCTGCAAAGACGGTCTTTGACGATGAAGACAGGAGAGGCCAGAATATTGATTCCTTTGTGTGCGGGGGATGCGTTACAAGCGGCGGGACTGTCAGGCGCTCAATAATAGGGCCGCGATGCAGGATTAACAGTTATGCATTAGTTGAAGACTCCATTATCTTTGACAATGTCAATATAGGAAGAAACGCAAAGATAAAAAAGGCAATCATTGATGAAAATATCGTCATCCCTGAAGGCATGGAGATAGGCTTTAATCATGAAGAAGACAGGCTCAGGGGATGCGTTGTAACAGAGTCAGGCATTGTCCTTGTTACAAAGTAGGCCTGCAATAACCTGACCACGTCACTTTCGCCTAAAATGTTTAGAACACATCTATTTGAATATTGAAAAAAATGGTTCTTTCTTATTTCAACTTAAGTTGAGCGATTCTTTGGTCATATCGTCATTCCTGCGAAAGCAGGAATCCAGAAAACAGATGGTCTGGATTCCCGCTCAAAGGACTGCGGGAATGACAAACTATTTCTACCTGATAGGTGATAAAGAGATTTTTTGTACAACATTTGTTTTCAATGCCTCATGAGCATTTTGCAACAAAAACCGCTCAATTTAGGTTTAACTTATTATTCCCCCTTACGGATATGGAATTCGTCTGATTTGCCTGCGAAGCCAAGCTCTCTGGCAGAGAATACATCAATTTTACGTCTGCGTAGCCCCTCGATTATAGAAAACTCTATATTTTCATCAGCATAAATCTTCATCCCAGTCTTGCTTTTAGTTTGGAAGAATACTGCTTTTTGATCTGGGCAAGAAATGTCTGGTCTTCCCGATACTTTCTATCAAACATGCCCTTATGCTCATAGTAGTAGGACAGTGCATCATGAATTTGTTCGAGTTTGAGATGGGGATATTCATCAATAATCTTGTCCGCACTTATCCCCATTAGTTCATATCTGACGGCAATGTCCATTACCTTTATACGCGTGCCGCTGATAACAGGCTGTCCGCCAGAAATCTTTGAGTCAATGGATATGTATGGATGTTTTGTCTTTCTTTCTGCAACCGGCATAACCAACCTCCTTTATGACCTTATTTTACCTGAATCTCCCTTTAAAATCATTCGCCGTGATTATTCTCATCACCAAAGGATAGTCACCAAGTCCAGCCGCAATATGCAGCTTCTTAATTACCGCTGCAATATCATCTTTCGCTCGCTTTGCATTCTTGTCGGTACAGTATTCCTCCAAATGGGCTTTCGGTGTATGCTGATAGGGCTCATCGATAGGCTGGATTTTGCACTATGTTTTTTTCTCTAAATTTAGAAGCTACTATGGTTTTCTTCATTGAGGCATCTCAAGTTGTTTTGTAAAGTAATTTATTCCCTATTCTTGCTTTTAAAACAGCTGTAAATTAGAACTGCAAGGACAAAAAATCCAAGAAAAATTATTTGGTTCTTCCGGGAAGTATGTGGACTGCGGGAATGACGTCTTAATGTTGAGTTTATAAACAGACTCTAATTATATACCC
>JACQXF010000093.1 GCA_016208855.1 Nitrospirota bacterium
ATCTAGTTTTGTAAATATTCTTGCCACCTGAGTGACTCTTTGCAGCGCCTTTTGCCGGTATACATTACGAAAAATATATTGCCCTTCCTCTTTATCTGCTCGTATTTACTGCCCGCCGCTTTTCACCGTGAATTGCTGTTAATGCTTATTCTTTCAGGGCGAACAAAGTCCCTCAGATTATCCACTATATTCTTTATCCTCTCTGAGCCGTCCTTTATTCCATTGAGAAGCTTTGGCATATACTCGCACAGCTCTGAAAAACGAAGCCCTCCAAGAAAAAAATCACCATTCTTCCGGTAGTGTTCTGTAAGAACAAGGATAATATCATTCCATATCTCAGCAAGCATGACAGCATTGGACTGAATGAAGGTATTGGGGTTATTAATCTCATGGGCAACGCCTGAGACAAGGGTGCCAAGGGCTGTCATCTTATTGGCATGAATAAGCTTCATCTGCATAAGCTTAGCCTCTTTTTCTGCCTGTTTCTGTTTTGTAAGGTCAACGATAGAGAACAATATCCTTGAGTAAGGAATACCATTATACTGCTCAGGGATAGACCATTTAACAAGTATGTTATTTTCTTCGCCGTTAAATCTCTTAGTAATAGTCTCTGCCTCGCGCTTGTTCTTGCTGTCAGCAACATAAAGCACCTCTTCCCTGAAGCAGTTCCATGTTTCATCACAGAATATTTTGTGTAAATTTTGCGCAAAATCCTCTTTGTCTATTGCACCGTACATCCTAACTGTAGTATTGTTAACATCCGTCACCTTTATCAATGTCGCACAGTGCTGAAGAGCTTCTGGGTGTTCATTAAAATATCTCTTAAAATCCGTTACACCCTTCTCCTTAAGCGAGTCAATATATTTTCTTATCTCTGAGTAATCCTTATCCCATAATGATATAGGGGATTCCTCAAACCTCTCGCGGTATAGATACTCTATTGTCTTAAGCCTCTCAACTTCAGCGCTTAGCCTCTCATTCTCCTTCATAAGGCATTCTATGCGTTCTTCTGAAGACATGCCCTTCTGAATTTTATCCTTATTTATTTTTTTCTTCATATGCCCCCCTCTGCCTTTAATAATTATAAAGTGATTTTACCATGAATTCAAAGTGTTTACTATTTAGTTGTAAAAGGCCGTTTTTTATGTTATAAAATTAACTACAAAAATAACTTAAAGGGGGACTTAATGAGAAACTTATTCATACTGTTATGTATTGCAATATTTTCCTTTGGATGCACCAAGGGAGAAGACTCAGGCCCTGCTATTGCAAAGGTTGACGGATCTGCAGTAACAGAGAAACAATTTCGCGATGAATACAGCAGACTGCCTGAATGGGCAAAGGGAAGATTCCAGAGCAAAGAAGGGAAAAAGGAGTTCCTTAATGATTTAGTCAAAAAGGAGCTTCTCTTCAATAAGGCACAGGATATGGGGCTTGATAAAGACAAGGAGCTTAAGGAAAAGCTTGAAGAATTCAAGAAGATGTGGCTAATAACAACCTTGCTCAAAAAAGAGGTTGAAGAAAAAGCAAAGATAACAGATGAGAAAGAGCTTAAAGAGTTTTACGATAAAAACCCGCAGGAATTCATGGGCGGTGCAGAAGTAAAAGCAAGCCATATACTTGTAGCAACAGAGGCAGAGGCAAAAGACATATACGAAAAGATTAAAAAAGGAGAGGATTTTGCAAAGCTTGCAAAGAAATTCTCCAAAGATCAGGGATCTGCTAACAGAGGCGGCGAACTCGGATTCTTTAAGCGTGGGATGATGGTGCCGGAATTTGAACAGGCTGCTTTCAGCTTAAAACCAAGCGATGTCAGCAGCCCCGTAAAAAGCAGATTCGGCTTTCACATTATAAAGGTTACGGACAAGAAAGAGGGAGCAAAGCTTGAATTTGAGCAGGTTAAAGAGGCTATAAAAAGGCGTATAACTGTTGAAAAGCAAAAGGTGCTTTTTGAAACATTCGTTGAAGGACTCAAAAAAGAGAGCAAGATAGATATTGATGAAAAATTGCTTGACTCTATATCGTTAGAAGCTAAGCCTGCTGCGCCGCCTGCCAAATAAGGCGGCCTTATCTCTCAGGGCTTTTTTGATATGGTAAGGATAAAGGTCTGCGGCATAACCAATCTTGCAGATGCCCTTGCTGCCACAGAGTACGGAGCAGATGCCCTTGGATTTGTTTTTTATGCTAAAAGCCCAAGGGCAATAACCCCTGAGACAGTAAAAGGCATTATCTCAGAAATTCCTCCTTTTGTAACAACCGTTGGAGTCTTTGTTGATGAGAAACCGTCCGAAGTGGAAAAAATTATCAGTTACACAGGACTTGATGTTATCCAGCTTCACGGCTCAGAAGCGCCAACGGATTGTAATCTATCAAAAAAGATTATTAAGGCAATAAGGGTAAAAGAGCTTACAGACCTTGAGCCGTTAGAAAGATATAAGAATACCTCTGCATTCCTTCTGGATGCCTATTCACCCGATGCATTTGGAGGGACAGGACAGGTCTTTAACTGGGACATTGCAGTGGAGGCAAAAAAATACGGAAGAATAATCCTCGCCGGGGGACTGACTCCTGATAATATTGAAGAGGCAATAATATGGGTTCAGCCTTATGGGGTTGATGTAGTTACCGGGGTTGAAGGAGAGAAAAAAGGCATTAAAGACCATAAAAAACTAAGGCTATTTATTGAAAAGGCAAAAATGGCCTTCAAAGGATATGCCTGATTTACTTATCATCCTCTTTATGTCTTTATCATGAGCGCTTTTAAGCAGCCTGCAATTGAGGCAATATTAGGCACACCATTTACCTTTAATAACCACGTAGAATTGCTGCCTGACGGCCAGAGCACATTTCAGAAAATATTTGACTCTGTAAAGGCTGCCAGAGAGCTTATCTGCATTGAATTCTATATCTTTAAGGATGATGAGACAGGGAAAAGTCTTGCCTCCCTGCTGAAAGAAAAGACAAAAGAAGGCGTAAAGGTATATGTCTTATATGACCAATGGGGCTCTCTCATGACATCAAATAAGTTCTGGGCAGACCTTAGAAGCTCAGGGGTGCATATCAGGGCTTCCCGGCCATTCAGGTGGTCCTCTCCAAGGTTATACACCCACAGGGATCATAAAAAGCTTCTGATAGTGGACGGGGGGAAGGCATTCACAGGCGGATTTAATATAGCAGATGAGTATCACGGGTATTTTAAGACCCACAAAAAGGCATGGCGTGACACAGGTATCTACCTTGAAGGACAAATCTCAAAGACACTGTTTGAGCTCTTTAAAAAAAGCTGGCTTGCATGGAAGGGAGAGGCAATAATTTATGAAACAAACATTGAGCCCTTGCATGAAGGAGTACCTGTAATACCCATTTTTGCCAACTCTGCAAAAAGCAGAAGAAGAATGCGAAAGCTGTTTTTTCACAGCATAAACAGTGCGAGAGAGGGCATCCTTATAACAACTGCTTATTTTACGCCGAGTCATAGGATAATAACAGCACTGCAAGAGGCTGTAAAACGCGGGGTTAAAGTTAAAATACTCCTACCCGGGAAAAGCGACATTCCTGTTGCAGATTATGTTTCACGCTCATCTTACACAAGACTGCTGCGTGGAGGCATAGACATCTATACATATGAGGGGAAGATACTGCATGCCAAGACAGCGGTCTTTGACGGCTGCTGGAGTATCGTAGGCTCTGCCAACCTTGACTTTCAGTCGCTAAGAAGAAATGACGAGGGGAATGTGGGAATATTGGATAATGATTTTGGCAGGCGGATGCTTGAGATATTTGAGGAAGACCTGCAACACTCTCTAAAGATAGAGCATGATATATGGGCTAATCGCCCTTTCAGGGAAAAAGTCCTTGAGGGATTCCTGTCTATACTCAGAAAAAGGCTTTAGAAAACTTCCCGCTTAGTCTTTGCCCTCTTCTTTTTTGCCTGAAAATATTCCCTTTATAAAATTAACTATACGTTTCCAGAATATTACTATAGCCCCTAACATTGCATAGACAAATGGAAGCACCGTTGTGAAGAAGAAGCCGCCTGTATTCGGGTCAACATAGGCATGGGCATTAAAAGAGAGAGCTAACACAAAGCCTAATGCAATGAGTAAAGTTTTAATCGTCATTCTTACCTCCTGGTATAATCCTCACCCATAGGAATGGGTAAAGAAGTTTATAATCGTTAGTACGAGTCTTTAAGCAGGAAAGACAGTTTTGTGTCCTCCTTATGGGTCTCTCTTTTGAGAGGCACCATTTGCAAAAGACTACTG
>JACQXF010000094.1 GCA_016208855.1 Nitrospirota bacterium
AGTAGTCTTTTGCAAATGGTGCCTCTCAAAAGAGAGACCCATAAGGAGGACACAAAACTGTCTTTCCTGCTTAAAGACTCGTACTAACGATTATAAACTTCTTTACCCATTCCTATGGGTGAGGATTATACCAGGAGGATTAGATATGAAGATTAAAAATATAAGATTAGACATTCAGAGCGAAGGCGAATTTATATCAGAAGCAAAAGAAGCTATGAAGGCAGTAGCAAAAGGTAGAATTGTAAAACCTAAATCGGTTATTTCTTTTGAATCTCTGAAAACTATGAGAAAATTTATAACAGATGAACGATTAAGGATATTAAAGGCTATCAGAAAGTACAATCCTGAATCCATCTACGAGCTTGCAAAGATGTTACACAGGGATGCAAAG
Source organism: Nitrospirota bacterium (assembly GCA_016208855.1). Taxonomy (GTDB): domain Bacteria; phylum Nitrospirota; class Thermodesulfovibrionia; order UBA6902; family DSMQ01; genus JACQXF01. The sequence continues at coordinate 392 of JACQXF010000094.1, forward strand.
AATGTAACAGACGATGTCCATTACCTTGCAGGGCTTGGATTATTAGAGATTGAAAAAACCAAAGAAGGCAGACATAAGACCAAACCAGTCGTTGATTATGAAAAAATACTTGTGGAGATAATGGTTTAAGAGTTTTCAGGGAAGGACATGTAACTAACAATTGTCAGGGTGCTTACAAAACAGCATGGCTATTAGAATAGGAGGGGCAAGATGTTTATCCATGCAAGAATTAGATATGCCATTTATTTCATCATTCCACTAATTTTATTAACCTTTTTACCTGCACTTTCTCTTGCTGATGCGGAGAGGATTTTTAAGGAAAACAGCAAGGCAGTAGTGGTTGTCATTGCTTATGATAAGCAGGGCAAGCCTATTAGTCAGGGAAGCGGATTTATTGTCCGACCTGATGGGGCGGTAGTTACGAATTATCATGTAATAAGCAATGCAAGAGATATTAAGATAAAAGTAGGTGATAAGGCTTTAGATGTTGAAGGCTTAATTCATACTGACAAAGAAAACGACATTGTTATTTTAAAGGCAAAAGGGAAAAGCCTTCCAACAGTAAGCCTTGGAGATTTTGAAAAGACAAATATTGGTGAAAAGGTGTATGTCATAAGCAGTCCCGAAGGACTTGAAAATACAATCTCTGATGGCATATTAAGCGGGATAAGAGAGATTGACCTAAAGAGAAAGATCCTTCAGATAACAGCCCCTGTATCAAGAGGCAGCAACGGAGGACCGGTATTTAACAAAAACGGTAAAGTAATAGGCATTGCAACATTTATCATTGAAGAATCTCAGAACCTTAATTTTGCAATGCCCCTGAATCTAATAAAAGATAAGATTACAACTAAGAAAGTTATTGCCCTAAAAGATCCCGAGATTGGGGATTATAAAGAATCAGCAGAGTATTGGTTTGTTCTTGGTTATTATTACGGAGAGCGAGGCATGTATAAAGAGGCAGTAGAGGCTTTTAAGCAGGCAATAAGGATAAAGCCTGATTTTGCAGATGCTCATAATAATCTTGGTGTTATCTATCTTATTTTAAACGACAAAGGCTCTGCCTTAGATGAATATAAGATACTGAAAGAACTCAATCCTGAACTGGCTAATGAGTTGTTTAATCTGAATAAATAGGATTTAATTTTGTTGAGGGGATAGGAGTAAGCATCACAAAGGCTGTAACTCCTAACCATTTTCCCCTGATGTTTTAGGAGATACTGAACTCAAATCCTGATTTAGAAATTGATTCCTTCCTCAACAACTATACAATCGGTCAAATTTCGAGGAAATCAGAGAATGTATAGCAACTGTAAGCCCCAGATTTTCAATGGTAGGCGATGCAGGGATTGAACCTGCGGCCTCTTCCGTGTGAAGGAAGCGCTCTCCCACTGAGCTAATCGCCCATAAAAGCAGTTGATAGTCGTCAGTTGTTGGTTGTTAGTTAAAAGCAGATAAGAATTATAACTTCTATATATTAAGGAAACTTACTATTTAAAATCAATTGCTCATAAATTCCTCAGTAAATGCATTTTCCTTCTTCTCTGTACCAATTGTTGTCTCATCTCCATGCCCTGAGTAAACCCTTGTATTCTCAGGCAAAGACATAAGCCTCCTGAAAGATTCCTTAAGCTTTGATATATTGCCGCCATAAAAATCAGTCCTTCCAACAGAGCCGTGAAAGAGGGTGTCTCCTGTAAATACAACGCCTTCCCCGTAGAGGCATATTCCCCCAGGGCTGTGCCCCGGTGTATATAAAACCTTAAACAAAAGGCTTCCAACCTTTATCTCGTCTGCCTCGTTAATGAAACCGCCGGGCGGCGGGATATCGTCAACGCTGTATCCCCATAAGGCAGCCTGATCTTTGGCAGCCTCGTACAATTCCATCTCCTCCTTATGTACTAATACCCTTGCCCCTGTCTCTCTCTTGATGTCTCCGATAGCCCCCATATGATCAAAATGTCCGTGTGTGCATATAATTGATGTAACATTTAGACCTTCTTTCTTTACTGCCTCAATTATCCTGTCAGGCTCATCCCCTGGGTCAATAATCAAGGCTTCTTTTGTCTTCTCGTCACCAATGATATAACAATTTTCCTGAAGCGGACCTACAACCAGTTTTCTTATTATCATCTTGCCTCCTGAAATGCAATCTCTTTTCAGCCATCTTAAAGTCCTATTTTAGACAGGTATGCCGCCGGCTGTAATTCGTTGATTATAGCATAAGAAGAGAGGGCATAAAAAATGTTATACTAATAATGCTTTTTTGAGCATGGCTATGCGAAATATGGAAAATATCAGTCCATCATTAGATTTAGACAAGTTCCATGACGAATGCGGCATATTCGGGGTCTTCGGACATTCTGATGCTGCAAATTTGACATATCTCGGCCTTCATGCGCTTCAGCACAGGGGGCAGGAGGGGGCAGGCATATGCTCCTCTGACAGAAGACAATTGCATGTTGAAAAATCAATGGGCCTTGTAGCTGATATCTTCAGCGAAAAGAGGCTCAAACGTCTTCCGGGCGATATAGCCATAGGGCATAACAGATATTCCACGGCAGGCTCAAGTGTGTTGAAAAATGTCCAACCTATAGTAGTTAACTTCTCCTTAGGCTCTTTGGCAATAGCCCATAACGGAAATCTTGTAAATGCCGTTGAATTAAAAAAAGAACTTGAAGAAGACGGCGCTATATTTCAGTCAACATCCGACAGCGAGGTCATAGTTCATCTCATTGCAAACTCAAAGGCAGGCGGGCTTTATGAGCGCATTATAGATGCAGTAGGGAAGATTTACGGGGCATTTAGCCTTCTGCTTATGACTGAGGAAGAGCTTATTGTAATCCGAGACCCCTACGGATTCAGGCCGTTAAGTATCGGCGAAATTGACAACGCCTATGTCGCTGCCTCAGAGACCTGTGCATTTGACCTTATAGGCGCAAGATATATAAGGGATGTAGAGCCAGGGGAGATGGTAGTTATAAATAAAGAAGGGATGAAGTCTTATAAGCCATTTTACTCGCAAAGGCATGCCTTCTGTATCTTTGAATTAATATATTTTGCAAGGCCTGACAGCAATATCTTTGGAGGCCTTAATGTGAATGATATTCGTAAAGAGCTTGGCCGTCAGCTTGCGAGGGAGAATCCTATAGAGGCAGACCTTGTAATCCCTGTGCCTGACTCTGGAGTGCCTGCGGCCTTAGGATATGCCGAAGAGAGCGGGATCCCTTTTGAATTTGGGCTTATAAGGAATCATTATATAGGCCGCACATTTATAGAGCCGAGGCAGGCTATAAGGCACTTTGGGGTAAAGCTAAAGCTAAATCCTATACGAAAGCTTCTTGAAGGTAAAAGAGTTATAGTTGTTGACGACTCTATTGTAAGGGGCACTACGAGCAAGAAGATTGTAAAGATGATAAAGGAAGGGGGCGGCGCAAAGGAGGTTCATATGAGGATAAGCTCTCCTCCTACAGTAGGCCCATGTTTCTACGGCATTGACACCCCGACGAGGAAGGAGCTTATAGCCGCGACACACAGCGTTGAAGAGATAAAGAAATATATTACGGCTGACAGCTTAAGTTATTTGCGTCTTGAAGGACTGCTGCATGTAGTGCCAAACTCGTCAGAGTACTGTACAGCATGCTTTGACAACAATTATCCTGTCTTTTCTCCGATGGAAAATATAGAGCAGATGGCGCTTTTTAAGTTCTAAGCTATGTTCGATCTTGGATTTCAAGAGATAATAGTTATATTTGTAGTAGCCCTTCTTGTATTCGGGCCAAAGAGGCTTCCTGAATTAAGCAGGGCATTGGGCAGAGGGCTGAGGGAAGTAAAGGAGGCCATGCGCGGAGTCAAAGAATCTATAGACGAGGTTGGCGAGGAGGTGGAAGACGTAAAGAAGGATATCTCTGATATGCCGTCTAAACTAATGGGGGAAGAGGTAGAAAAAGTAAAGGAAGATATATCCGGTATCGCTTCCAACTTAGTTAATCCCGAGCCTGAAGAAGACACGGCAAAGCAGGCAGAGGAAAAGGCGAAGGATGACTAAGCTTGTTGATAAGATGCCTATCACAGAGCATCTCAATGAATTCAGAAAAAAGCTTCTTGTATCTCTTGTTGCAATTTTTATAGGATTTATAATTTGTTTCTATTATTCTGAGTATCTCTTCTACCTATTAACGCTTCCGTTAAAAAAGATATTAAAGTTTTCCCTGTCAAATCCATTCATATACTTTGAAGATTCCAACGTCCCTACTATAAACCTTGTATTTCTTGCTCCGGCAGAGGCGTTCTGGATGCATATGAAGATTGCAGCGGTAAGCGGCATTATTCTTGTCTCCCCTGTAATTTTGTATGAGCTCTGGGGGTTTGTCGCTCCAGGGCTTTTGCCAAAAGAAAAGAGATACATTATACCCATGATGACTGTTATGACATCACTTTTTCTGATTGGCGCCTTATTTTGTTTTATTTTAGTTCTTCCTTTTGCAATGCAGTTTCTACTTACTTATAAGACAGAGACCTTAAAACCTATGCTCTCTGTAGGAGCCTATGTAGACTTTTGTCTGAAATTTATCCTTGCCTTTGGCGCA
>JACQXF010000108.1 GCA_016208855.1 Nitrospirota bacterium
ATAAAGCAATGGTCAAGCAAGTGAGGCGATAATTTCATTGAATACTACACCATATATTGTATCTACTGGAGTCAAGGGGATACCCCATTTAGTTGTAATTGCTGATGAGGCCCACCGGACGCAATACGGCTTTGAGGCAAAATTGATTGATGAAAAAGACAAAGAGACCAAAGAGGTAACCGGCAAACGCATTGCCTACGGCTTTGCCAAATACATGAGAGACGCCTTGCCCAATGCTACATACATTGGTTTCACAGGCACGCCGATTGAAGGCACGGACATAAATACTCCAGCGATATTCGGGCAATATGTTGACATATACGACATTGCCCAATCAGTTGCCGATGGGGCTACGGTCAAGATTTACTACGAGAGCCGTTTGGCCAAGGTCAATCTTGATGAAGAGGGCAGACGCCTGATCGCGGAGTTTGACAGTGAACTGGAAGCAGACGAAGAACTCAGCGACAGGCAGCGGGCCAAGGCCAAATGGACCAAGCTTGAAGCTATCGTAGGAAATGAGAAGAGGATAATAAATCTGGCAAAGGACATTGTTACACACTTTGAACAGCGGCAGGCTGTAATTGACGGCAAGGGAATGATAGTAGCCATGAGCCGCAGGATTGCGGTTGATCTCTACAATGAAATTATCAAGCTTAGACCTGAATGGCATAATGATGATTTGAGCAAAGGAGCAATCAAGGTAGTAATGACCGCATCCAGCGCAGACGGCCCGGTTATGCAGAGGCAGCACACCACCAAGGCGCAGCGCAAGGCTTTATCCGACAGGATGAAAGACCCGGCAGATCCTTTGAAGCTCGTTATCGTACGTGATATGTGGCTCACAGGTTTTGACGCGCCTTGCCTGCATACTATGTATATTGATAAGCCGATGAGGGGACACACTTTAATGCAGGCCATTGCACGAGTAAACAGGGTATTCAAGGACAAGCCCGGAGGACTGGTTGTAGATTATCTGGGTATTGCAACAGACCTCAAGAAGGCATTGGCTTTCTATTCTGATTCAGGCGGCAAGGGCGACCCTGCGGAAACACAGGGGAAGGCAATAGAGGCAATGATGGAAAAGCTGGAAGTAGTGCGCCAGTTGTTCTTTGAAGAAAGTAAAACCAGAGAAGCTATCATGGTGGCTAAACCGGCAGCTTATTACGGCAATTATCCCGGAACAGGATTTAATTACAGACGGTTTTTTACAGCATCACCGAAAGACAAGCTCTCAATCATCCTGCAGGCTGAGGAACACATCCTGGGCTTGACAGACGGCAAGAACCGTTTCATCAATGAAGTGACTTTGCTGAGCAAGGTGTTTGCCCTGTCCATACCGCACGAAGAGGCAATGGCGATAAAGGATGAAGTCGCTTTCTTTCAGGCAGTAAAGGCCAGGCTTGTAAAGTTTACCGGCGACGGCACAGGCAGGACGGACAGGGATATTGAAACAGCAATAAAGCAGATAGTTGATGAGGCGTTGAGCTCGGACAAGGTGATTGATATTTTTGATGCGGCAGGGATAAAGAAGCCTGAGATATCTATTCTGTCAGAGGAATTTTTATTAGAGATAAAGGGGATGAAGCATCAGAACCTTGCCCTGGAATTGCTGAAGAAAATTCTCAGTGATGAAATCCGCACTCGTGCTAAAACCAATCTGGTAAAGAGTAAGGCCTTGCTTGAAATGCTCGAAACTGCGCTCAGGAAGTATCAAAATAATTTACTTTCAACAGCGGAGATCATTCAGGAATTGATTGAGCTTGCCAGAGAGATTAAGGCGGCAGACCAGAGAGGCGTCAAGCTCGGCATGTCGGAGGAGGAGTTGGCTTTCTATGACGCGCTGGAGGTAAACGACAGTGCGGTTAAGGTATTGGGTGATGAGCAGCTCAAATTGATTGCCAGAGAAATTACAGAGAAGGTAAAGGCCAACGCAACCATAGACTGGACAATACGTGAAAGCGCAAGAGCACGGCTGATGGTGATTGTAAAAAGGACACTGAACAAATACGGCTATCCGCCTGACATGCAGCAAAAGGCTATTGATACTGTTCTGAAGCAGGCGGAGTTATTGGCTGATTATTTTGCGAAAGGATAAAGCAGGGGAGGCTTGCGCCTCCCCTGTATGCTTAATCAATTTTCAGCTTTACTTCCTTTGCCTTTGCCGCTTCAAGCTTTGGAAGGACTACCTCAAGGATGCCGTTTTTAAAACTGGCCTTAGCCTTTGAGGCGTCTATCTCCACAGGCATCGGAATTGTCCTCTGAAAGCCCCCGTAGCTGCACTCTGAGCAGTAGTAGTCTTCATCTTTTACACCCTCAGTCTTTTTCAACTCTCCCTTTATTGAAATGGACTCATTGGTGATTGTTAAATCCACATTCTCTTTCTCAACTCCCGGAAGCTCTACCCTTACTACTACCTCGGTTTTTCTGTCATAGACGTCTACATTTGGCGCAATTACTCCCCGTTCGCCGGCAGTTCTCGGAAGCCATGCTCTTCTTCTGCCGAAAGGCTCTACAAAGTCTTCCATAAGCCTTTCCATATCCCTGCGGATACTCTCAAGTTCTTTTGCCGGAGTCCATCTGATAAGTGTCATATTACCCTCCTCAATTTGAGTGTGATTTTCAGGCCCGATGGCCTGATTTGTTTAAGTCACAGCAGCCTTTTCTCTGTTTTTTATTTTCTTCTTTTTAAAAATAATCTTTCCGTTTTCTGCTGTATCAGCCTCTATGACATCTCCTTCTTTAAATGTTCCCTCAAGAAGGTCTGCGGCAAGCGGATTCAGTATCTCTTTTTGTATTGCCCTTTTAAGCGGCCTTGCGCCATAAAGCTGGTCATAGCCAATCTCCGCTAAATACTCCTTTGCCTTGTCAGAAAGCACGATATCAATAAGCTTTTCCTTCAGATAATGCTTCATGCGAATAAGCTGGATATCTACTATTCTTAAGAGCAGCTCCCTGTTAAGGGCATGAAATATTATCACCTCATCTACCCTGTTAAGGAACTCAGGCCTGAAAAAGGCCTTCAGATCTTCCATAACGCCCTTTCGTATCTGTTCTTCGTTGCTCCACTCTGTAAGCATCTCCTGAATATGCTGGCCCCCGATGTTGGATGTCATTATTACTACAGTGTTACGGAAGTCCACTGTCCTTCCATGCCCGTCTGTAAGCCTTCCGTCATCAAGAACCTGCAGGAGCACATTGAACACCTCCTGATGGGCCTTCTCTACCTCATCAAAAAGTATTACTGCATAAGGCCTTCTCCTTATTGCCTCTGTGAGCTGGCCGCCCTCTTCATAGCCCACATATCCCGGAGGCGCTCCGATAAGCCTTGAGACTGTATGCCTTCCCTGATATTCAGACATGTCAATCCTTACCATTGCATTGTCATCATCAAAGAGAAACTCTGCCAGGGCCCTGGCAAGCTCTGTCTTGCCAACGCCTGTCGGCCCGAGAAATATAAATGAGCCAATCGGCCTGTTAGGGTCCTGTATGCCGGCCCTCGCCCTTCTTACTGCATCAGAGACTGCCGAGATCGCCTCGTCCTGCCCAACAACGCGCATCCTCAGGCGTTCTTCCATCTTAAGGAGCTTCTCCTTCTCTCCTTCAAGCATTCTCTGTACAGGGATGCCTGTCCATTTTGATACAATCTCTGCTATGTCTTCTTCATCAACCTCTTCCTTAAGCATCCTTCGCTGCCCTTGTTCCTGAAGGAGCTTCTTGTTCTCCTCCTCAAGCTCTCTTTGCAGAGTTAAGAGTTTTCCGTACCTTAGCTCTGCCGCCTTATTGAGGTCCCCCTCTCTTTCAGCCCTCTCTGATTCAATCCTTGTGCGCTCTATCTCTTCTTTTATGGAGCTGATCTTGCCTATCGTCTCCTTCTCTCTCAGCCATTGTGCCTTGAGAGCATCTCTTTCCTCTGTAAGCCCTGCAATTTCTTTCTCAAGGAGCTTGAGTCTTTCCACTGAGGCCTCGTCTTTTTCCTTCATTACTGCCTGCCTTTCAATCTCATACTGCCTTAGTTTTCTCTCAATCTCATCAAGCTCTGAAGGCATGCTGTCTATCTCCATCTTCAGTTTTGAAGCGGATTCATCAACAAGGTCAATAGCCTTATCAGGGAGGAATCTGTCAGATATATAGCGGTGGCTTAAAACAGCAGCAGCTATAAGGGCTGAGTCCTTTATCTTTACTCCGTGATGCACTTCATAGCGCTCCTTAAGCCCTCTCAGAATTGATATTGTGTCCTCAATGCCCGGCTCTTTTATATAAACAGGCTGAAATCTCCTCTCAAGTGCAGGGTCTTTCTCAATATGTTTTCTGTATTCAGAGAGTGTAGTTGCCCCTATGCACCTCAGCTCTCCCCTCGCAAGGGCCGGCTTAAGCATGTTTGATGCATCTATTGCGCCTTCTGCTGCGCCTGCCCCTACAACTGTATGAAGCTCGTCTATAAAGAGTATTATCCTGCCTTCTGCCTCCTCTATCTCTTTAAGCACTGCCTTAAGCCTGTCTTCAAACTCCCCCCTGTACTTTGAGCCTGCAACAAGGGCGCCCATATCAAGGGCAACAACCCTTTTGTCTTTAAGGCCCTGCGGCACATCACCGGCAACGATTCTCTGTGCGAGCCCTTCTGCAATGGCGGTCTTGCCAACCCCGGGTTCTCCGATTACGACGGGGTTATTCTTTGTCCTTCTTGAAAGCACTTGTATGACCCTTCTTATCTCGTCGTCTCTTCCAATGACAGGGTCAAGCTTTCCTTTTCTTGCAAGCTCTGTGAGGTCTCGTGCGTAGCGCTTAAGAGCCTGATACTTATCTTCAGGGTTCTGGTCTGTGACGCGCTGCGTGCCTCTTATTTCACGCATTGAAGAGAGGATATTGTCTTCTGTTACGCCAAGTTTTTTTAGGATTTTTGATGCCCTGCTCTCTACTCCTATAATCCCAAGAAGCAGATGCTCTATGCTTACAAAGTCATCCTTAAGGTGCTCTGTATGGGAGAATGCCTTCTCAAAGATATCCTTAAGGGTCTGCGTAATATAAATCTGCCCTACCGGCTCCGGCCCAAGGACCTTTGGAAATTTCTCTATCTCTTTTTCTACCTGCGTCTTCAGGGTTTTTATATCTATGCCAAGCTTCTTGAGAATCTCAAGCGCAATGCCCTCTTCAAGAAGCACATAAAGAAGATGTTCTGCGTCAACCTGCTGGTTTCCCTTCTTCTGGGCAAGCTGCTGCGCCTTCTCAATGGCTTCCTGACTTTTTATTGTTAATTTATCCGGTCTCATTTATTCCTCCTCAAAAAACATTCTTCTTATCCGCTCTTCAAAATCATCCCTTATGTCCCTTTCAAGGAAAGACATCATTTCCTCCATCTCATGCTGCAAGGCATTAAGCCTGTGCCTCATCCTCATGATTATATCCACGCCTGCCCTGTTTACGCCCAGTTCCTTTGTCAGTTCCAGTATCATCCTCAGCCGCTCCAGGTCATCCTGAGAATAAAGCCTTGCACGGCCTACCCTTTGCGGATGAAGCAGTCCCTCCCTCTCATAGAGCCTTAGTGTCTGAGGGTGAATATGAAACATCTCAGCCACTACGCTTATTACAAAGAGGGGGCGGCTTTTTTCTTCTGTCTTATCTTTTTGGCTTTTCTTCATATGATGCCTCTATATCTCTTAGAGAGTTTTTTGTCTTCTCTGAAATATGTTTTGGCACAATTATTTTTACGGCCACATACTCGTCGCCTTTTGCCCCTGTTTTTGTGTTTGTAATGCCCTTGCCTTTGAGTTTGAATTTTTTGCCGCTGTCTGTGCCCGAGGGTAGGGTCATTGTCACATAGCCGTCAAGAGTCGGCACCTCAATCTTTCCGCCAAGCACTGCCTCAGAAATAGTTACAGGCACCTCTACATGGATATCATCTTCAATGCGCTTAAATACATGATGGGGCTTTACATTTAAATTTATGTATAGGTTTCCGGAAGGCCTGCCCTTAATCCCGATACCTCCGAGTCCTTTTAGTTTTAGCCTGCTTCCTGTATCAGCGCCCGGAGGGATTTTTACCTTTATGTTTTCAGTAACTACTGTAATGCCGTTGCCCCTGCATGCCTTGCATGCCTTTGAAATTACCCTGCCTGTGCCCCTGCAGTTAGGACATGCCTGGCTTACCTTAAAGAATCCTTTGCCCTGCGGCATAGTCCCTGTGCCTTTACAGTTAGGACATTTTTGGGATGTCTCCGCGCCGGTCCCGTTACATGCGCTGCATGGGATCTCCCGTGTTAATGTCACAGGCTTTGTTGTTCCCTTATAAGCCTCTTCAAGGGTAATATCAAGGGAGGACTCAAGGTCAACACCGCGAAGCTGCGTTCCTTCTGCCCTTTGCCCTCCAAATAAACCTCCAAATATATCTCCAAGGTTGCCAAAGTCAAAGCCGAAATCATATGGTTTAGAGCCCTCAAATCCTGCCCCAGCCTCAAAAGGGGGCGTCTTGCCAAACTGGTCATACTCAGCCCGTTTCTTTTGATCTCCAAGAACCTCATAGGCCTCGTTTATCTCCTTGAACTTCTGCTCTGCTGTCTTATCACCAGGATTCAGATCAGGATGGTATTTGCGCGCAAGCTTTCTAAAGGCTTTTTTTATTTCGTCTTGAGAGGCGTCTTTTTTTACGCCGAGCAGTTCGTAATAATCTTTTATTGCGGTTGTCATCTTTATAATCTATTATTCCCCCTTAGTAAAGGGGTTAGGGGGGGTTGCTTCTTAGTCTGTAGCTCCCCTCTGTTGTTAGATTTTTGCTGTTGATTACAGCATATCAATTGATACGGTTCATGTCAAGTATTTTTATATGAGGTTCTCATGTTAAGCTTACGAGCTTGATAGCTTTCAGGCTTGTCAGCTTCTTAGCATCTGATATAATTTTACTATATTCTTTTAAAATGGATAGCGAGCGTATTCCCTGCAGCTTGCTGCAGGGTCAAGTGAACGAATGTAATAATAAAAAAATCCTTACATTAGATTCCCTGTAGCTTGCTGCAGGGAATATCAATAGGCAACTCCGGGAGGGTGGCATGAATACAAAGGAAAAGGTGCAGGAAATAATAAAGAGGCTGGAGAAAGAATATCCTGAGCCTAAAGTAGCCCTTAACTTCAAAACCCCTTTTGAACTCCTTGTTGCAACTGTTCTTTCTGCGCAGACTACGGATGTGCATGTAAATAAGGTAACAGAGAAGCTCTTTAAGAAGTATAAGACCGTTAAGGACTATGCAGATGCTCTGCCTGATGCCTTCAGGAAAGATATAAGCTCCATTAATTTCTATAACAATAAAGCCAAAAACATCCAGGCGTCGGCAAAGATGATAATTGAGAAATTCAGCGGAAAGGTTCCAAAGACAATGGAGGAGCTCACAAGCCTGCCCGGCGTTGCGCGAAAAACTGCAAACATAATACTCTCAAGTGCATACGGAGTTAATGAGGGGATTGCTGTGGATACGCATGTAAAGAGGCTTTCTTTGAGGCTTGGGCTTACAAAGAATGAAGACCCTGTAAAGGTAGAGCAGGACATTATGGCTGTAGCGCCCCCAAAGGAGCAATGGGGGCGTATCTCTATTCTTTTAATACTGCACGGAAGAAAGATTTGCCAGGCAAAAAAGCCCATGCATAATCAATGCGTGCTTTATGATATATGCCCGTCAAGAAATATTTAGCCTGAAAAACGACCTCTTTTTTCTGCTGAGTTGATAACTCCCACTTAAAAAAGGGGGATTAAGGGGGTTGTTATCTATTTAAGGGGAAGTACAGCGCAGGGAAGCCAATGTCTTCACTCTTTTTCAATAACTGTTTAAATATAAGGTTCTTCCGACATTTCTGTGGGTATATAATTAGAGTCTGTTTATAAACTCAACA
>JACQXF010000109.1 GCA_016208855.1 Nitrospirota bacterium
CCGCTGATAAGGATATAGAAGGGATTGCCTATGATTCAAGGCTGATAAAAAAGGGTTCTCTTTTTGTTGCTGTCAGGGGATTTTCTACTGACGGACATCTCTATATAAAGGATGCTGTAAATAAGGGGGCTGCTGCGGTGGTAGTGGAAAAAGGCCTGGATCTTATAATCGGGGAGTCTCTTGAAAGCGATACAACTTTTATAGAGGTCATTGACAGCAGAGAGGCGCTTGCCTGTCTATCATCTGCTTTCTATGGAGAGCCTTCCAGGGCTTTATCCATTATCGGCATCACAGGGACAAACGGCAAGACAACCACAGCTTATATAACAAAAAGCATACTTGAGGCATGGGGCAGGAAGGTTGGGCTTTTAGGAACAATACGTTATATAATAGGCGGTAAAGTTATTCCGTCTCCGCATACGACTCCTGAATCCTTAGACCTCCAGAGATATTTAAGGGAGATGCTTGATGAAGATGCAGAGTATGCTGTAATGGAAGTATCTTCTCATGCATTGGCGCTAAAGAGGGTTTACGGCTGCTCGTTCAAGGTAGCAGTTTTTACAAATTTTTCGCAGGACCATCTGGATTTTCATCATACAATGGATGAATATTTCGCGGCAAAAAGTATGCTTTTTGAGGGGCTGGCAAGAGAAGATTATGCTGTGCTGAACTGGGATGATGTTAAGGTAAGAGGTCTTGCTGAAAAATTATCCTGCAATGTTATAACCTGCGGGCTTCAGGAAGGCGCGATGATAAGGGCAGTGGATATAAGACAGAACACAGAACACAGAACACAGAACACAGAACACAGAACACAGAACACAGATACCGCCCCTCACCCCCCTTTGTCAAAGGGGAGAGGATGCCTTAAAAAGACTTATTGAGGAGGCAAGATTAATAACAAAAGGCAGGGTGATAACGGTCTTTGGATGCGGCGGAGACAGGGACAGGACTAAGAGGCCGCATATGGGCGCTGTAGCAGCAGGGCTCAGCGAGTTCGCAATTATCACATCTGATAATCCAAGGACAGAGGAGCCTCTGGAGATAATAGGAGAGATAGTTAAAGGGATAAAGCAGGATAATTACAAGGTGGTTTCTGACAGAAGAGAGGCAATAATAATGGCGGTTGAGACGGCATCTGATGATGATACAGTCCTTATAGCAGGCAAAGGGCATGAAGATTATCAGGAGATAAAGGGAGTGCGGTATCATTTTAGCGACAGGGAAGTGCTTGCAGATGCAATTAAAAATTTAAAATTAAAAATGCAAAATTAATGAACATGAAATTTTTAACAATAGATAATATCCTTAAGGCAACAAGCGGAGAGCTGATTTCAAGGGGGAGGGAATCCTTTGAGGGGGTTTCAATAAACTCGCGCAGCGTTAAGGAAGGGGAACTGTTTTTTGCTTTAAAAGGACCAAGATTTGACGGGCATGATTTTGTTATTGATGCAGCAGGCAGGAGCGCAGGAGGCTTTATTGTAGAGCGTGTGATTCCGTTCACAGCACACAATTCTCAGCGTACTATAATTTTAGTTAAAGATACATTGATGGCATTACAGGACTTGGCGCACTTTGTAAGGGCGGCTAAGGACATTCCACTGGTTGCAGTTACCGGCAGTAACATCGGCGGGCTTGGAAGCCTTGAGGCTATAAGGAGCGCTAAGCTTGAGATGCTTGACACAGTTAAGACAGTTGCAGTCAATGCTGACGATAGTTTTCTGATGGAAGGCGTGAGGGGTTTTCGCGGCGAGGTTATTACATTTTCAATTAGTAATCCCTCATATATAAAGGCTGCGAATATAAGAGAGACAGAAAGCGGCAGCAGGTTTAACCTTCTTATAAACAGTAAGGAGAGCGCAGAGATTAATCTTAATGTGTACGGTTTGTTTAATGTATACAATGCCCTTGCTGCCTCTGCCGTGGCTTTGTCTTTTGGCATGGCGCTTCCTGATATAAAAGACGCCCTTGAGAGATACAGGGCGGTTTCAATGAGATTTGAGGTGATAAAAGGCAGGGAGATAACTCTGATAAATGATTCATACAATGCAAACCCATCCTCTATGAAAGAGGCATTAAATGAACTCGGCCATCTGAGGGGAAAGGGGCGCCTGGTGGCAGTGCTTGGGAATATGAATGAACTTGGCAGATTCTCAGAGGACCTACACAGGTCTGTTGGCAAGGCAGCAAAGGAAGCAGGCATTGATGTATTTATTGCAGTAGGAGAGATGATGGGGCTTGCAGCAGAGGAGATTAAGAGGTCTAAAAATGGTTCTCATGCCGCAACTTATACATTTAATAACATATCCGAGGCTGCCGAAAATATAATGGATATTATCTCTGCCGGAGACACTGTGCTTGTAAAGGGGTCGCGGTCAATGACGATGGAGAAGGTAGTTGAAACAATCCTCCTGGGGGAGGGGCAGAAATGATAGGAGCGTTCCTTTACAGACTGCATGAATGGTTCTCGCCTTTTAATTTATTCAGGTATATAACTTTCAGGGCTGCCATTGCTGCAATCACAGCTCTTCTTCTGAGTTTTATCCTTGGCCCTTATGTAATAGAGAGGATGAAGAGATTAAGCCTGACCCAGTATGTAAGGGATGACGGGCCCAAGGAACATCTCAACAAAACCGGCACCCCGACAATGGGAGGGGTATTAATACTGCTCTCTATAGTGTTGAGCGTCCTGATGTGGGGTGAGCTCAGGAATAAATATATATGGATAATGCTTCTCTCAGCAGTGGGTTTTGGCCTCGTGGGGTTTACTGATGACTACCTTAAGGTTTCAAAACAGAATTCAAAAGGGCTCAGGGGATGGTATAAGTTTGGCGCACAGATAGCCCTTGCGCTTATAATAGGCGCATTGCTCTATCATGACCCTAAGGATCCATATCCTTCAATGCTTAGCATCCCATTTTTTAAGAAATGGCTTATAGAGATGGGCTGGTTCTATATACCGTTTTCCATACTTGTAATTGTGGGCTCATCAAATGCCGTTAATCTTACAGACGGCATAGACGGCCTTGCCATAGGGCTTGTCGGCATTGCAACCCTTGCCAATGGTGTGCTTGTATATATTTCAGGGCATGGCGGGTTTGCGAGGTATCTGAATGTGCTTTATCTGCCTGGTATAGGAGAGCTTACGGTCTTTTGCGGGGCCATGTTTGGCGCTGCATTAGGCTTTTTATGGTACAACAGTTATCCTGCTGAAATCTTTATGGGCGATGTCGGCTCCCTGAGCCTTGGCGGTATGCTTGGCACGCTTGCTGTGATAACAAAACATGAGATAGTCTTATTTGTTGTCGGCGGGATTTTTGTCATTGAGACATTTTCAGTTATACTACAGGTAGCGTCGTTTAAACTTACGGGCAAGAGGATATTCAGAATGGCGCCAATACACCATCATTTTGAATTAAAGGGATGGCCTGAGCCAAAGGTTATAGTCAGGTTCTGGATAATGGGTATACTGCTTGCCCTTTTAAGCTTAACTACATTAAAGGTGAGGTGAGGATGAAAGAATTTCAAATTTCAAATTTCAAATTTCAAATTTTATTTTTATTTTTACTTGTCACTTGTCACTTGTCGCTTGTCACTGCAGTTAATGCTGATGAGATAAAGGCACGCTCTGCGGTAGTCATAGATGCAAACTCTGATAAGGTCCTTTTTGCAAAGAATCCGGACTTAAAGCTTCCTGCTGCAAGCACTGTTAAGGTTATGACAGCAATTGTTGCTGCCGAGCATGCAGATATGGAGAAGGTTACAACTATGAGCAGGAGGGCATCCCTGCAGCAGCCGACAAAGACAAACCTTAAAAGCGGCGACAGGATAAAGATTAAAGACCTCCTTTATGCCGCGCTTATGGAATCAGCCAATGACGCAGCTACTGCACTTGCAGAGTCTGTTACAGGGAGCGAGGTGGAGTTTGTAGGGCTGATGAATAAGAAGGCATTTGAACTTGGCGCCACAAGCACAAAATATATTAATGCAAACGGGCTGCCCGGCAAAGGGCAGTATACAACGGCAAGCGACCTTGCCAAGATTATGCAGCATGCACTGAAGATCCCTGTTATCAGGGAGGTCTTTGCGACCAGGGTAAAGGAGATAAACACTGTAGACGGCAAGACCATTTACTTAAGGAATACAAATAAACTTCTCTGGGAGAGTGAGGATGTAGTAGGCGGCAAGACAGGATTTACGAGAATGGCGAGGCATTGCTTTGTAGCAGCCTTAAATAAGGGCAATACAGAGGTTATAACTGCCGTGTTAGGCTCTCCGAGCAGGCAATATCTGTGGACTGAGTCTGAAAGACTGCTTGAGAAGGGGCTAAGGGTTTCAAATATGGAAGAAGAACCTGTTATCTACAGAGCCCCTGAGAGGCCGGCTATCAAGAAGGTTTCTTTGAAGAAGACGCTAAAGACTAAGAGACATAAGAAGAGTTTAAGGAATGCCAAAAAGAGGCATCGTGCTAACCAGAAGGTAGCTGATGGAAGAGATAACCGGATTATTCAAGGATAAAAATGTCTTGGTGGTTGGGTTAGCCAGAAGCGGGGTAGGCGCATCAAATCTCCTTGCCTGTATCGGGGCAAATGTCTATGCAACAGACACAAAACCTGCTGAATCCCTGAAAGAGAATATAGCGAAACTCTCTCCTGCTGTTAAGGTTGCCGCAGGCTGCCACGATGAAGAGCTCTTTAATAACGCAGACCTTATAGTCATAAGTCCTGGCGTGCCGCTTGATATGCCTTTACTACTGAAGGCAAAAGCAAAAGGCACTCCGATAATCGGGGAACTTGAATTAGCCTATGAAATATTAATGAGTGATAACCCCCCCATCCCCCATTTAATAAAGGGGGGCGAGGGGGGATTTATAGCAATTACTGGCACTAACGGCAAGTCCACAACTACCATGCTTGTTGATCTGATGCTTAAAGAGGCAGGCTTCAGAACGCTCCTTGGCGGAAATATTGGCAATGCGTTGACTGAAGAAATTCGTAAGGCGTTAGGCGTAAGGGGTGAAGGGGAAAAAGATGGTTCGTTTTACGCCTCACGCCTCACGCCTTACGATTTTATCGTTGCCGAGGTCTCCAGCTTTCAGCTTGAAACAATAAAGGCATTCAGGCCAAAGGCAGCAGCAATCCTTAATATTACGCCTGACCATCTTGATAGATACCACAGCATGGAGGAATACATTGATGCCAAGGCGAGGATATTTGAGAATCAGGCAGAGGGAGATTATCTTATTCTTAATGCTGATGATCCGGCAATAATAAAAGTGAGAAGTGAAAAGTTAGAAGTGAGAAATGAAAGACCAAGGACATTTTTCTTTAGCCGTCAAAGGGAAGTAGAGGGAATTTATCTTAAAGACGGCATAATATATTGTAATTTCCAAAACTCAAAACTTAAAATTCAAAACTCAAAACTCATTGCAGCGGATGAAATACGCATCAAAGGCGTACATAACATAGAGAATGCCATGGCAGCAGCAGCGCTTGCGTTTGCTTGCGGCTGTTCAGCAGATTCAGTAATAAAGGCGCTAAGGGATTTCAGGGGGCTTGAACACAGGCTTGAGTTTATTGATAAGATTGACGGCGTGAGTTTTATTAATGATTCAAAAGGGACTAATGTCGGGGCTGTAAATAAGTCTCTTGAGAGTTTTGAGAGTCTAATTTTAATTATGGGCGGAAGAGATAAGGCAGGCGATTTTACGGTTCTAAGGGATTTAGTGAGAGAGAGGGTTAAATTTTTAATACTGCTTGGCGAGGCAAAAGAAAAGATTGCAGGGGCGCTTGGCGATGTAACAGAGACAGTATCTGTAGATAATCTTAAAGATGCTGTTGAGGTATCCCTGGCAAAGGCATCAAGAGGCGATATAGTGCTTCTTTCTCCGGGCTGTGCGAGTTTTGATATGTTTATGGACTTTGAAGACAGGGGAAGGAAGTTTAAAGAGGCAGTGAAAGAAGTTAAGGGTTCAGAGTTAAAAGTTAGATATTAAGACAACAGTAGTCATTCCCCGGCTTGTTCTGGGAATCCAGAGGAAAAAGAGAGGTTCTTTTTCAAACTGAGTGGGAAGTATTTACTCACTTAAAATAAGAAAGAACCAAAAGAGACACTGGATGCCCGGTTACAGCCCTCGGGGATGACAGAATAGAAAAAGTTAGAAGCTAATGAAAAACGTAAAAGGCATAATATTCCCTGTTGCAGCGCTTATCATTATAGGCACTGTGATGATTTACAGCTCTACGGCGCTGATGAAGAAGAATGAGTTTTATTTTCTCTGGAGGCATCTGTTTACTATTGCTATGGGTGTGACAGCGATGCTTGTACTGTCAAAGATAGATTACAGAATATTCAACGATAAGAGGGTTATCATTGCTGTGCTTGCCCTCTCTTCTGTGATGCTTCTGCTTGTCCTTGTGCCCGGGATAGGGGTTGCTGTAAAGGGCGCCAGGAGGTGGATCAGGGTAGGACCAATGAATTTTCAGCCGTCTGAGTTTGCTAAGGTAGCGATGGTATTGTCTCTCTCTTATTATATGAGCAGGTATGAGTCAAAGATGAAGAGCTTTAAGTACGGGATTGCGCTGCCTGTTGCTGTTATGGCAGTTTTTCAAATAATAATATTGAAGCAGCCTGATTTTGGGGCTGTGATGAGCCTTGGCATTCTTACGATGACTTTACTGTTTCTTGGAGGGGTCAGTTTAAGATATATAGGAGGGCTTTTTCTTCTGTCTTTGCCCTTTATCTTTATGATTGTATATTTTGAATCTTACAGGCTGGCGCGCGTAACGAGCTTCCTTGATCCATGGAAAGACCCTCTGGGAAAGGGATATCAGCTTATTCAGTCTTTTATTGCCTTTGGAAGCGGAGGTCTTACAGGGGTTGGCCTTGGAGCAAGCAGGCAGAAACTATTTTATCTCCCGGAACTGCATACTGATTTTATATTGTCTCTTATAGGCGAGGAGACAGGACTCATCGGGGTCTCTGTCGTGCTTGGACTCTTTATCTGGATATTTTTAATCGGCATTAATATTGCCAATAAGGCAGAAGACTCTTTCACTTACTATCTTTCCACAGGGCTGACTGTAATGATAGTAAGTCAGGCGCTTATAAACTTTGCTGTTGTTGTGGGTCTAATGCCCACAAAGGGGCTTCCTCTGCCTTTTGTAAGTTTCGGCGGCTCGGCTACGCTTATAAATATGGCAGCCATAGGGATACTTATAAACATACAGAAAAATAATACTTCACAGTTTAACGTTAACCGTTCGCGGTTTTCAGGGTATGATTTACAGGTTAGCAGATGAAGATAATAATTGCCGGCGGAGGAACAGGGGGGCATGTCTTCCCGGGCATTGCAGTTGCGCAGGAGTTAAAGAGGATATATGAAAATATAAATATTGTATTTGTAGGGACCGCGCAGGGGATAGAGTCAAGGGTGGTTCCTAAAGAGGGGTTTGATATAAGGCTGATAAATATAGAGGGTATTGTCGGCAAAGGAGTATTAAGGAGATTTCGCTCTGCTCTTAAGATACCGGCTTCTTTAAATAGTTCGCGCAGCATAATTAAAAGCATTAAACCTGATCTGGTCTTTGGGGTAGGCGGTTACTCCTCAGGCCCTGTTCTGCTCATGGCTTATTTAATGGGTATCCCCACCATGATTCACGAGCAGAATTCAGTTCCAGGTCTTACAAATAAGATACTCAGTAAGTTTGTGGATATTATAGCGGTAACATATCAGGAGAGCCTGAGTTTTTTTCCAAAAGGCAGGACATACCTTACGGGAAATCCTGTGAGGCAGGATATAATTAAGGGGAATAAAACAAGGGGCTGTGAGGTCTTTGACCTTGAGAAGGGGCTTTTTACAGTGTTTGTGTTCGGGGGCAGTCTCGGGGCAAGCAGTATAAACAGGGCTATGAGCGAGGCTTTGATGTACCTTGGCGAGTTCAAGGATAAGATACAGTTTATACATCAGACAGGAGAAAAGGATCTTGACGATGTAAGGGAGTTTTATCGCTCAAAGGGGTTCATGGGGGCTGTTATCCCGTTTGCACATAACATGGCAGATGCCTATGCGGCGGCAGACCTTATAATATCAAGGGCAGGGGCGACAACGCTGGCAGAGGTGACTGCCTGCGGAAAGGCAGCTATTCTCATTCCATATCCTTATGCAGCAGCAAGGCATCAGGAGCTTAATGCAAGAAAACTTTGGGACATGGGCGCAGCCCAGATGATACTTGAGAGCGAGCTTAACGGAAAGACGCTTTCTCAGCTGGTGATACATTTATTTGAGAATCCCGATGCTGTATCAGAAATGGAGAGGGTAAGCAAAACGCTTGGAAGGCCTGATGCAGCCCAGAGGATAGTAGAGCTTATGAAGGGGCTTGTAAAAAACAAGAAGGGAGGTTGAGAAACTGCAAATCCTAAATTCTAAATAAGTTCATTTCAAAATTAACATTTATCATTTTGCATTTTGCAATGATAAATTTAAAATTTTCACTGTTTAGGATTTAGATATTAGGATTTTGAATTTGTTTTTAATAGAATTATGTATAGAAAATTTGAAATAGTGCATTTTGTTGGTATTGGCGGAGTAGGGATGAGCGGCATTGCAGAGGTGCTTAAAAACTTGGGCTATGATGTGAGGGGCTCAGACCTTAAGGAGACAGAGACTACAAAGAGGCTTAGGGCCCTTGGCATCTATGTTGCCATAGGGCACAGGGCGGAAAATGTCCTTGGCGCTCATGTTGTTGTTATCTCTTCCGCAGTCTCTAAAGATAATCCCGAGGTACTATCTGCAAAGGAGCGTTCAATCCCTGTTATTCCAAGGGCAGAGATGCTTGCAGAGCTTGCCAGGCTTAAACATGGAGTGCTTATAGCCGGCGCCCATGGAAAGACTACCACAACATCTTTAGTGGCCAGCGTGTTTGCCTCAGCAGGGCTTGACCCTACGGTTGTAATCGGCGGGAAACTCAAGGGTATCGGGAGCAATGCAAAATTAGGCAGAGGAGAGTTTTTGATTGCCGAGGCAGATGAAAGTGACGGCTCATTCTTGAAGCTGTCTCCGGCAATTGCGGTGGTGACAAATATTGATAAGGAACACATGGATTTCTTTAAGGATATTGAGGAACTTAAAGCCGCGTTCCTTGCATTTGTAAATAAGGTTCCTTTTTACGGCATCTCAGTGCTCTGTGTGGACAATATTTATATAAGAGAGATATTGCCTCATATCCAGAGAAGATTTATTACATATGGCTTGAATG
This sequence comes from Nitrospirota bacterium, assembly GCA_016208855.1. Lineage (GTDB taxonomy): Bacteria > Nitrospirota > Thermodesulfovibrionia > UBA6902 > DSMQ01 > JACQXF01. The sequence continues at coordinate 9,258 of JACQXF010000109.1, forward strand.
AAAATGCAGATCTGCTGGCAAGGAATATAGAGACGGTTGGTTTAAGGATGAGGTTTGAGGCAGCGATGAAAGGCAGCTCCCTTGGCATTTTTGAGGTGCCGCTTCCGGGGCTGCACAGCGTTTGTAACAGCCTCGCTGCCATTGCAGTAGCGCAGGAGCTTGAGATTGATATGGCGTCAGTGAAAGACGCCCTTAGCAGTTTCAGCGGTGTTCAGAGGAGGTTTGAGTTTAAAGGTGAGGTATCAGGAATAAAGGTGTTTGATGACTACGGCCATCACCCTACGGAGGTAATGGCAACATTAAAGGCAGCAAAAGAAGCGCTAACAAAGGGGCAAGGGGCAAGGGGCAAAGGGCAAGAAAGGCTGTTTGTCCTGTTTCAGCCGCATAGATATACAAGGACAAGGGATTTATTTGAGGAATTCTCCGGAGCATTCAGCGATGCGGATAAGGTTATTTTAATGGATATCTATCCTGCAGGGGAAAAACCAATAGAGGGCATAAGTTCAGAGGCCTTGTCTGGAAGGATAAAAGCAGAAGGCAAGGATATAATTTATATAGATGATAAAACTAAGATTACAGGGTACCTTAGTGATAATCTCTCAGAAGGAGATATGCTCCTTACGCTTGGCGCAGGGGATGTGTGGAAGCTCGGGGAAGAATTCTTGAAAATTAAGAGTTAGAAGCAAAAGTCAATGGAAGTAAAAGACATAGTAAACACAGATAATTTTAAAGGCCTGATAAAATTTGATGAGCCTATGTCATTGCACACATCACTGCAAATAGGAGGGCCTGTTGATGTTATGGCCTTCCCTGAAGACCCTCTTTCGCTAAGAAATGTCATGAAGGCTGCAAAGGCCGAGAATATTCCGGTTTTTATCCTTGGAGGCGGAACAAACCTGCTTGTAAGCGATATCGGGATAAGAGGGATAGCGGTATCTCTTAAAGGTTTTACAAGGATTGAGGTTATAGAGAATCTGCAGAATGCAGAAGAGGGCTGTGTAACTATGTTTGTTGAGGCAGGCGCGTCTTTGCCGCGTCTTATAGCCTTTACAGAGAAGAATGGATATTCAGGCATAGAGGCGCTTGCCGGAATCCCCGGGACAGTAGGCGGGGCAGTCTATATGAATGCAGGCTCTTTTGGCGCTGAGATTAAGGACGTAATTGACTCAGTGGCAGTAATGAATAAGGATGGAAAGATTTCAATGTTAAAGAAAGATGAACTTAAGTTTTCATACAGGAGCTCAAATATTAGTGATGATTTGGCTATACTAAGCGCTAATATTATTCTTAAGAAAGAGACCACTGAGAATGTGGCAGAACGCGTAAGGGAGTTTTTAAAGAAGAAGAAACTCACACAGCCTGTTAAAGAGCATTCAGCAGGGTGTGTATTTAAAAACCCGGCAGGCGGCTCTGCAGGAAGGCTTATAGATGAGGCAGGGTGCAAGGGAATGAGAATGGGCGGCATAGAGGTAAACAGTATGCATGCTAATTTTTTTGTTAATAAGGGCGGCGGCAGATGTGAGGATTTTATTAAGCTTATGGACACTGTTAAGGAAAAAGTGAAAGTGCTAAACGGGGTAGCGCTTGAGCCGGAGATAAAGATATTTGTCTAATTAGTTTAATTGCTTTGATTAGTCCGATTGGTTTGAACAAATAAGACCAATTAAGAGGAAGGATAATTTTTATGACTAAAGGGCTTGTTACAACAAAGCGAATAGGCGTGCTAATGGGCGGGCTTTCAGCGGAAAGGGACATTTCCATAAGGAGCGGCCTTGCTGTGTATCAGGCATTGCAGGAGCTTGGCTATGATGCGGTTCTGATAGACGCAGGGAAGGACATTGCAAATGTCCTTAAGAAGGAGAAGGTAAAGCTTGCCTTCCTTCTGCTTCACGGCGGAATGGGGGAAGACGGCACAATACAGGGGATGCTTGAGGTCCTTGGCATCCCATATACAGGCTCAGGTTTGTTGGCATCAGCGCTTGCAATGGATAAGGAGGCATCAAAGAAGATATTTTTATATCACGGGCTGCATGTGCCTCCGTTTGTTATAGCATATCGTCATGATAAGGGCTCAAAACTCATCCCGAATAAGTCGGGTCAAAACTCAGAACTCAAAATTGACTTTGACTTGCCGTGGGTTGTAAAGCCTGTGGCAGAAGGCTCAAGCGTAGGAATAACAATAGTGAAGGAAAAAGAGAAACTCTCAGAGGCATTACAAAAAGCATTTCAATTTGGGAAAAAGGCAATAATCGAAAAATTCATATCCGGCAAGGAAGTCCATATCGGCATCATTGGCAACAGAGTCTTAGGGGGCGTTGAGGTAAGGCCTTCATCTGAATTTTATAGCTACGATGATAAGTATTCATCAGGACTGACTGAGTATATAATACCGCCTGAGCTTGATTCTCTGGTCTATGAACGGGCTAAAGAGGCTGCGCTTCAGGCCCACGTATCGCTTGGTTGTTCAGGTGCTGCGAGGGTTGACCTTAAAATAGATGAGGCAGGCGCCTCTTACGTGCTTGAAGTAAACACAATACCAGGGATGACAGGCACAAGCCTTCTTCCCAAGATAGCCCAGTCAGCCGGCATGAATTTTAATGAATTAATAGAGGAGATAATAAGGCTTGCGGTTAAGGAAGCAAAAGAGTAAGAAAAATCAAGCCTCTGAAAGGCCTGCCTCCGGCCGTTTCGGCAGGGCATTGTTTTTTCTTAAGCGAGGCGCAGTTGCTGTGCTTGTGATCTCCTTTTTTGTGCTTGTTGCATTTGGCGTAACCGGGGCAGATAGGGCATTTAAAGTAAAGACCATAATAATTGAGGGCAACAAGAATCTTACAGAGAATGAAATCATGGATAAGATAACGAGCGGCAGCAGAAAAGGCCTGCTCTTTACATCTTTCAGCGGTATGGAGAAGAAGCTAAAGACGTCGCCGTGGATTAAGGGCGCAGAGTTAAGAAAAGAATTCCCTGACACTATCTTTGTAAAGGTCAAAGAGGCGGTACCCAGGGCTATACTCAGTATCAAGGAGGGCATGTTCCTTGTAGACGGAGAGGGAAGTATGCTGGAGGAGCTTAGCGAGGAAAAGCCTCCTTTTCTTCCGCTTATAACAGGGATAGACCCTGAGAAGAATAACAAAAATATGATTGAGGCATTAAAGCTTGTGGAGGCGCTTTCACGCGAGGGGATATTATTAAATAGGGAATTTGTTGAAATTACATTAGAGGCTTACGGGCTTTCTGCAAATATGGATGGAGAGATTTTTAAGGTTGGCTATGGGAAATATGCTGAGAAGTTTCGCAAGTGGAGTGAGCTTGAGCCTGAGATAAGAAAAAAGGGAGTTGCCATAGAGTATGTGGACCTGAGATTTACAGGGGAGATAATAGTAAGGCCTGTAAAAGTTGACAAACAAGAATTAAAGCCTCAAAAAGGCAGGGGATAAAGGGGCAGGCATAAAGAGTGAAGAGAGACAAACTTATAGCAGGCATTGATATTGGCACAACAAAGGTCTGTGCAGCCGTAGGAGAGTTGCACGAAGGAAGAGTCAATGTGCTTGGCATTGCAAGCGCTTTATCGCGCGGCATAAAGAAAGGGGTTGTAGTTAATATTGAAGAGACCGCCCAGTCAATAAGAAACGCTGTTTCAGAGGCTCAGGCAGTAACAGGCGCAGAGATTGAAGAGGCATATGTTGCAATCACAGGAACTCATATAGGCAATTTTATAAGCAACGGTGTTATAGCAATAAGGGACAAGGAGATATCCCGCAGGGATATTGAGGGGGTTACTGAGGCAGCTCAGGCCCTTGCAATCCCTCTGGACAGGGAGGTGCTTCATGTAATCCCTGTGGGTTTTACTATAGACGGACAGAACGGGATTAATGACCCTCTCGGCATGGCAGGAGTAAGGCTTGAGGCTAAAGTCCAGATAATCACAGGGGCTATGTCAGCTGTGCAGAACCTTCTTAAGAGCTGCCAGATGGCAGGACTTAAGGTGTTGGATGTTGTATTTGCCCCTCTTGCGTCTTCAGAGGCTGTGCTCTTTGAGGATGAGATGGATATGGGGGTAGGGTTTGTTGATATAGGCGGAGGGACAACGGATATCGCGGTGTTTAATGAAGGCAGCTTACGCTATATGTCTGTACTGCCTGTTGGAGGCAGTAACTTTACAAACGATGTGGCTATGGTGATGAAGCTTAGGGCATCAGAGGCAGAGAGGATTAAAAAGGGGTATGGCTGCGCCCTGCTTTCAATGGTGTCAAGGCAGGAAGAGGTAGAGATTTTACATGCTGATAACAAGCCGCCTCGCAGTATCCCTAAGGTTAACCTTATTGAGATACTTCAGCCAAGGGCAGAAGAGATCTTCAGCCTTATGAAAGAAGAGATAAGAAAAAGCGGCTATAATGAGTATCTGACATCAGGCATTGTTCTTACAGGCGGCTCGTCTTTGATGAAAGGCATAGACCTGATTGCAGAGAATATACTTGAGCTTCCTGTGAGGATAGGTTTTCCCGGGAATGTGAACGGTATGTCTGACGCCTTCTGCAGCCCTGCATATGCAACAGGAGTTGGTTTGCTGCTTTATGGCGCAAAGCAGGAGCAGAGAGGGTTTAAGAGTAGAGCTATGTTTGGGTTTGTGATGGATAGACTGCAGGAGGGATTTGGAGAGGGGTTAAAGAAATTTTATTCTAAATATTTTGGACAGTAATTATAATGTATAAACTATAAAGGGAGGGGTTGGGTATGAAGATATTTGAGATTGAGGAAGTAAAGAGTTCGGCAAAGATAAAGGTTGTAGGAGTTGGAGGCGGAGGCGGCAATGCCGTAAACGGCATGATAGCAGCAGGTCTTCAGGGTATTGAATTTATAGTTGTAAATACCGACTTGCAGGCCATTGACTCCTCTCTTGCCCATCAAAAGATTCAGATAGGGGCAGGCCTTACAAAAGGGCTTGGCGCAGGGGCATATCCCGAAGTTGGAAGACAGGCTGCGCTTGATGACAGGGATGCGCTTGTCAATGCCGTAAAAGGCGCTGATATGCTTTTTATAACTGCCGGCATGGGAGGCGGCACAGGGACAGGGGCATCGCCTGTTATTGCAGAGGCAGCGCGGGAACAAGGGATACTTACTGTGGCTGTTGTGACTAAACCATTTGTCTTTGAGGGCGTAAAAAGAGCAAGGAATGCAGATGAGGGGATAAAGGAGCTCAAGAAATATGTTGATGCAATTATAGTTATTCAAAACCATAAACTATTAAACATTACAGACAACAATGTAACGTGGCTTGAAAGTTTCAGACTCGCAAATGATGTGCTCAGGCAGGCTATTAAGGGAATATCGGATTTAATACTTGTGCCGGGACTTATAAATCTTGATTTTGCAGATATAAGAACAATAATAAAAGACAGCGGCAAGGCCCTTATGGGGATAGGCAGCTCAGCCGGCAGCAGCAAGGCAGAAGTCTCGGCAAAGGCGGCAATATCAAGCCCTCTGCTGGAGGAGATCTCTATTGACGGCGCAAAACGCGTGCTAATAAATATCACCGGAGGCCCTTCACTCTCCCTGCATGAGGTCAGCGAGGCATCAAGCCTTATACGCGACGCTGTGCATGAGGATGCAAACATAATATTTGGTTCTGTTATAGACCCTGACCTTGATGATGAAATAATTGTGACTGTTATAGCCACAGGTTTTGAGGAGAAGCCGCAGACAGTGATGCCTTCTTATGAAAAATGGACGCCTTCAAGGGAGGCGCTGACGCTTAAAGGCTCAGGCAAGATACTTGCAAAACAGGTACAGAGTCCTATGCCTCTTGATGAAAATACCCTTGATGTCCCGACATTCCTAAGGAAGAGCGGGCTTAATACAGAGACGGATTTGCCTGTATAATGCAGTTGTATGAGCAGGTAAAGAGGAGTCATGCCTTGAGTTTGGTGTTTATCATGATTGACATCAAAAAACCTAATAGTATAAAAAATGGGGCGCCAATACGCTGAGGTGACACATGGCAATTGAAGCGAAAATTGAAGGGAATAAGCTTATTATCACTTGCGACATGGAAAAGCCTACGCCAAGCGCATCGGGGAAGACGCTTGTAGTAGTCAGCACAAGAGGCAATATGAAAACATCCTGCATGGTAGAAGGGAAACCATTAACAATCGGGCTGAACGCTTATATCTCCAAATAGGCATGGACCGCCTGTTTCTTAGAGGCGGCATAATATTGTTCTAAAATATCTGCTGAGATTAATTGCATAGGCGTTTGCTATTGTTGCATCTCTTAAGTAAGATGTTCGTAATTTGTCATTATGCCTCATTTTGCTGTAACATTCAGCATGAGATAACACACTGTTTTATGAGTTTTTAGATAGGCTCTGTGTCTTTGTATTTCCTACACGTTGAAAAGAAAATGCATCACGTCGCCGTTACTGACGACATATTCCTTGCCTTCTGTGCGGAGCTTGCCTGCGTTGCGGGCCCCGGATTCTCCCTCATGTGCGATAAAATCTTCATATGCAACAACCTCGGCCCGGATAAAACCGCGTTCAAAATCATTATGGATTACAGATGCGGCCTTGGGCGCTTTCCATCCGCGCTCAATGGTCCAGGCACGGACCTCTTTGACCCCGGCCGTAAAATAGCTGATCAGGCCGAGAGCGCGATATCCGTGGTTGATTATCTGGTCGAGCCCGCTTTCAGATACCCCGAGCGTTTCGAGAAACTCATTGCGCTCCTCATCGCTCATCCCTGACATCTCCTCCTCGATCTTCGCGCAGATCTTCACCGACTCTGAATTCTGCTCTGCCGCCAACTTATGAACAGCCTTGACGTATTTGTTATCCCCGGCAAGTCCCTCTTCATCAACATTGGCCGCGTATATCACCGGCTTCAAAGAGATGAGGGGTATGTCCTTTGTGAGATCAATGAATGCATCGGATTCGCGTTCGCTAAAATTAATGGCCGGCTTGCCGGTGTTAAGATGATCAAGCGCCCTCTTTGCCATGTCTATCAGCGGCTGAACTTTCTTATCGCCTCTTGCCTGTTTATCAAGGCGTGATATCCTGTTTTCGAGTGTCTGAATATCGGCCAGTACCAGCTCTGTGTTGATGACTTCAATATCGCGCAGCGGATCAACAGAGCCGTCCACGTGTATTATTGATTCGCTTTCAAAACATCTCACGACATGCACAATGGCCGAGGTTTCCCTTATATGCGAAAGGAATTGGTTGCCAAGCCCCTCGCCCTTTGAAGCCCCTCTTACAAGACCTGCGATATCAGTAAACTCCACAATCGCGTTTTGCACCCTTTGGGGCTTTACAATTGCAGATAGTTGGTCCAGACGCTTGTCTGAAACCGCAACAATTGCCTTGTTAGGCTCTATGGTGCAAAACGGATAGTTTGCCGCTGCGGCATTTTGAGCCTTTGTGAGTGCATTAAAAAGAGTAGATTTCCCGACGTTTGGGAGGCCGACGATTCCTATACTTAAACCCATGATAATCTCCTGTTAAATAGTTTATTTAATCCGGTTATTGCTGTACTGAATGTGGGAAGAAGGTAATGTTGAAACGAGGCATCAATAAGAGTTTTGGTGTACCCTTTAATTTTAAAGCATGCTGTTTACGACTTCCTGTGCTTTCCCATCAATCTGATAAAGCCGGGTATATTTTACTACAATACTGCTGAATATTTCTCGCCTTTTTGCAAGGATCAGCGCCAGCAAACAGGGACGTCCTATTTTTTTCGGAGTAATCAATTTATTAAGTTATGACAAAAATGTTAATATAAAACCCTGACATCTTCTGAATCATTCATCAATAAAAATGTATTCAGCTTGTACATTTCCAAGGAATGCGTTCCGCCGGGTCAGTCAGGTTCCCTGACCCGCTTGAATAAATAATTCAGAAGGTTAAGATGTTGTTGTAATAACCTCTTAATGGTAAAACTATAGCTGTAAAATTCAAAGGATATTTTAAAGTGGAAAAGAAATTGCCCGCATTACAAATAGGTGACTTAACAATTTATCCTCCTATCATACAAGGCGGAATGGGCGTCCGGGTGTCGCGCTCCGGGCTTGCCGCTGCAGTTGCCAATGAAGGATGTGTGGGGACGATCGCTGGGGTTGGCCTGGGAAGGTTTGAAGACCTGCCCCGTTCCGAGTTTGAAGCTGTCAATAATGATGCTTTGCGGATAGAGATAAGAAAAGCCCGGGAAATGAGCAAAGGCATAATCGGGGTAAACTTGATGGTAGCCCTTTCAAACTATGAATCCCTGGTAAGGACCGCTGTGGATGAAAATATTGATCTGATCATATCGGGTGCGGGGCTGCCTCTCGAGCTTCCAAAGTTTGTAGAGAAAAAGCATGTCAAGCTCATACCTGTTGTTTCATCGGTAAGGGCCTTTAAGATCATCTGTGATAAATGGAAGAGGAATTTCAGCAGGCTCCCTGATGCCGTTATCGTTGAAGGCAGCAAGGCGGGAGGACATATCGGATATGATTTCCATGAGGTCGTTGAAAACCGGGCTCCGGGACTCGATGAATTAATGATCGAGATCCTGAAGTTCGCCGGATCATTCGAGCCGGTGATCCCGGTAATTGCAGCCGGAGGGATTTTTGACGGCAGGGACATTGCGCATTTTCTCAAAATAGGAGCTTCAGGCGTGCAGATTGGGACCCGATTTGTCTGTACAGACGAATGTGATGCGCATGATAATTTTAAGAGAGCGTATCTGAACGCAAAGAAAGAAGACCTTTTGATCATAAAAAGTCCTGTGGGTATGCCCGGCCGCGTGATAAAGAGCAGATTTGTTGATGACATTAAGCATGGCAAAACTTCACCAACCTCCTGCAAGTATCGCTGTCTAAAGACCTGCGATCCCCAAACAACTCCTTATTGCATTGCAAAAGCACTGACAAACGCTGCGGAGGGCAGGCTTGATGAGGGCTTTGTATTTGCAGGGTCCAATGCATACAGATGCACGGAAATCGTCCCGGTAAAAAAGCTGATTCAGGATCTCATTGCCGAGACAAAACAGTATTTGTAATTTATTTCAATTGTTATTGAAAGTTACTAATGAGTTCATAAGTAAAGACACATAAATTAAACGTCATTCCCGCAGTCCGTTAAGCCTGCCCTCGAATGTCGTAATCGGGGGTTTTTAATCGGGCATCCAGTTCTTTAGCTGTCTGGATTCCCGCCCCCGATTACTAACTTCGAGGGCAGGCTTAACGGACTGCGGGAATGACGTCTTAATGTTGAGTTTATAAACAGACTCTAATTAGATACCCACAGAAATGTCGGAAGAACCATTTTTTCTGCTGCCTTTGTACAACTCATACTCAAGAAGCCTGCATTCTATGGCGCCGTTAAAAAACGGCGCTTTTCTTTTGGCCCTTAACCCCACCTTCTTTGCCAGATCAAGATTCCCTGTAAAGATATATCCTGTATACCCACCGCACTTCTGTTTAAAGAAATCGCCGATCCCCTTGTACACACTCTCAAGTTCTTTCCCCTCCCCCATTCTTTCTCCATATCCGGGGTTGAGGATTACTATACCGCTGCCGTCCGGAATTAAGGTGCCGGAATAATCACATACGTCAAATTCAATTAAGTGCTCCACCCCGGCAGTCGCAGCATTATTCCTTGCTGCCTCAACTGCGTCTCTTCTGATATCAGTGGCAATGATTCTGCAATTCAGGGTCTTTTTGGCCTCTTTTTTTGCCTGTGTGCGCAGTTCCTTCCAGAGAGATTCATTGAAGCCTTTCAGATGCATGAAGCCGAAATTATCTCTGAATATCCCTGAAGCCTTGTTTATGCCCGCCAGGGCGGCTTCTATAGCGAGGGTGCCGCTTCCGCACATTGGATTTATGAAGTGGCCGCTCCCGTTCCATCCTGTAGCCCTGATAACCGCAGCCGCAAGGGTTTCCTGCATGGGCGCCTTCATCGGGGTCTTTCTGTAATTGCGTTTGGAGAGGGGTTCTCCAGAGGTGTCAAGATAAATGGAGCAGTCCTCATCTTTCCAGTATAAATTCACCACAGCCCTGTCTTTTTCAGATCCTGAATCAGGGCGCTGCCCGCACTTTTCCTTGATCCTGTCCACAATCGCATCCTTGCACTTTACATTGGCAAAGAGTGAGGTCCTGATGGTCGGATTATCCACACTGGATGTCACACAGACATATCCATCCCCGGCTATATACTCCTCCCATGCTAT
>JACQXF010000100.1 GCA_016208855.1 Nitrospirota bacterium
CAAAGAACGATCCTTGACAACTGAAATTTACTGGATTAGGTAGAAATCGACTTCCTGATTTCCCTCAGAATCGATTTTCTCTGCCCTGTCCTTATCCAACTATTATCCGTTTGCTGCCTTGACTCCTTTATAGGATGTCTGTTTTTATGATCTATTATACAAATAGCTGACATTTATCGGTAATAAAATAATAGGTTCGACCCGATCCCCCAGCTCAATAGCTGATATTTTGGCAAAGAGAAAAAACAGTAAAATCCAGCCTTAAGTAAAATTTACATTCCCCTTACAAACATTTACAGAACATTTACAGGATTGTATGTTTCTTTAAAATAAGATTAAAATCATCCTGATTAATCTTTGCAGGAGCTTGCAATATAAACGATGCTCGCTATCCATTTTAATCTATGCAAATAGAGAACATCATTAAAGCGTTTAACATGGCAGACGCTGGAATTCTGCTGATTGACCGTCACCACTGTATTAAATGGATGAATCATCAGGCAGTAGAGTTAGTAGGCGCTTTAGAGATAGGCAAAAAGAGGGTCTGCTACAGAACGCTTCAATATAGCGATAAGTTTTGCGCAATCTGTCCAACTGGCGTAACGATAGACAACGGTATTGCAACTCGATATGAGCTGCCTCTATATCCAAATGGGCAGCAGCGCATACTTGAGATTACAGGCCTCCCGATAAATGATGCCTCCGGGGCAGTCTCAATGGTTATGGAGCTTATTGTTGATGTCACAAAAAAGAATATGAAATGCAGAATAGGCGATAAAGGATATGAGGCTTATCACGGCATTACAGGAAATAGCAATGTCATAAAGGGCGTAATAAATACAATACAAGCTGTTAAAGACATTATGCTTCCTGTACTTATAACAGGAGAAAGCGGAACAGGCAAGGAGCTTGTAGCGAGGGCCCTGCATTTTGACAGCGCAAGAAAAGAAAGGCCGTTTATTGCAATAAATTGCGCCTCGCTAAGACCAGAACTTTTAGAGAATGAACTCTTTGGTCATGTAAACGGAGCCTTTACAGGCGCGATAAAGACAAAGGAAGGTTTGATAAAGGCTTCAGACGGAGGAACACTTTTTATTGATGAAATTGCCGATATGAGCCAGCAGCTTCAGGCAAGCTTACTAAGGTTTATTGAGACAGGGGTTTTTAGGCCTCTGGGCTCTACAAAAGAGATAAAGGTCAATGTAAAAATTTTAGCGGCTATAAATAAAAATATAGAAGAAGAGGTAAAAGCAGGAAGGTTCCGTCTTGACCTTTACCACAGGATGAATGTCTGCAGGATAGATATACCGCCTCTCAGGCAAAGAAGAGAGGATATCCCCATACTTATAAGGCATTTCTTTGCAACATCCCCTGTAGCTAAAAATAAAGGAAATATCACTTTCTTAGACGACGCAATAGACGCCCTTAAGTCTTATCACTGGACTGGGAATATAAGAGAACTTTTTAATGTACTTACAAAGGCATGCCTGCTTAACAATACCACGGCGCTGACAAGGAGAGATGTTTCTGAGCTTATCCACTCAGCATGTTCAGCTAACAATTCTTATCCAGCCTCACTTAATATCGTTACACAGCAATGCATCAAAGACACTCTTGCGGCCTGCGGCTGGAATATTAGCAGGGCTGCAAAGCTCTTAGGGATTGACAGACGCACGCTTTACAGAAAGATTGAGAAGATAAAAACCAGTTCAAATGTATACCGCTTTATCCCCAAACCTTCAGCTAACAAAAAGGCGATAGATTTATAACAACTCTGCCACATGTGGCATTTCTCTACAGCCCGCACTATCATCCAGATTTAAAATTCCTGATATATCTTCTTGAAATGAAAAGATAACAATCTCTAATTATCTTTGGCATCCCTCTTGCAATATCAATAGTGTCTCAACTCCTTTTTATGGTTTTGGCTATGAAGAGGAGGGATTTATTCGTAATCCCTTCCCTCTTCATGGCGCAGGTTCAACAATGAAGTGCAACACTTTAAAAAACGGGAAAGGAAAGGCAGGTGATAAAAGCACAGCACAAAAAATAAAAGCCATTTGAGTTATACCGATTTTAGTTTTTAGAAAATTTTTCAGATCGCAATCTCAAAATTATTCAGGGGGAAATGTAAGATGGTAAAGAGAGGTTTGACGTTCTTTATAATGACGGCTTTAGTATTTGTGCTTAATACCCAAGCCAAAGCAGGGGTGCCATTACTGAATATTGAAGGCGAAGGCGGCGGCGGCATTGTTCCATGGGCATATCTGATAAATCCGGCAAAAGATGGGAAGATAGGCAACCCCTCATTAGGCGCTTGGACATGGATAAGCAATGGCTACACAATTAATTTCTGGACAGCAGGCATATCAGTTTCCGACAGGGTTGAGCTTGGTTTTGCATGGCAAAACCTTGATATCAGCACCCTAAGAGACGACCTCAAAGGAGATAGCCAGATTGCATTAGGAGCCGGTACATCTCTGGATACAGGCGATGATAATATGCAGATGATTACAGCCCATGCCAAGTTTCAGCTCCTGAAAGAAAGCGATTCAGCGCCTGCTGTGGCTTTGTCAGCAGAGTTTAAAAAGGCATTAAGCACTGATGATCTTGAGGACAACCTCACAAGAGGCGTAAGAGGTGTTCTTGGCGCAGGGGCGCCTAAGCTTCTTGAGTGGATGGGAGTAGACAGCGATTCAGGAGTTGACTTTAATCTTATGGTTACAAAACTCTGGAAGACAAAGATGCCAATACTTACATCAGTAAACCTCAGACTTACAAAGGCAAACCAGCTTGGATTCCTTGGTTTCTCAGATGACTATAGTCTTCATCCTGAGGTAACCGTGGCTGTTCTGCCTGAGTCAAATGTGGCAATCGGCATAGAGTACAGAAATAAGCCAGACGAATTAAAGTCAGTGAATGACTACCTTAGAGCAAACGCCGGAACTACATTTTCTGCCCTTAATAACTACACATTTCAAGAAAATGACTTTATTGACTTCTTTATTGCCTACTTCCCAACGCCAAAGCTCTCTATAACTGCAGCAGTGGCAAACATTGGCAATGTGGTACATAAGGAGACGAATACAATCTGGGCATTTAACGTAAAGTACGATTTCTAAATACTGATGAAGATGAGAAATGCGGGGAAAGAAGCAATGATACATACTTTTCCCGCATTTCTCGCTTTTTTCGTTTTTCTTGAGCTCCCTTACAAAAATTTATATTGACAGAATCCTTAAAACAGGATAAACTTAGTCCTAATTAAAAGCCTCGGGTCTCTGAGGCAATTCTATATGTCAAGTTTATTGTAAGGAAGCTTGTAAGTGCAGATAACGCGTGAAACAGATTATGCCATCAGATGCGTTCAATACCTGTCAATGTCGCCGGACAGGATAATAATGATTGATGAGATCTCTAAGGCAAAAATGATACCAAAGAGTTTCCTTGCAAAGATACTGCAGAGGCTTACAAAAGAAGGCATTGTGAGGTCATTCCGCGGCGTTAAGGGCGGTTTTCAGCTCACAAAAAAGCCAAAAGAAATAAGCATCCTTGATGTTATTGTTGCGATTGAGGGCAGTGTTGCCATGAATAAATGCGCTATTGACAGCAGGCTCTGCGACCTTTCAAATGCCTGCACAGTACATCCTATATGGATTGAGATGAGAAAATGGTTAGAAGATAAATTCAGGGAATACACCTTTGCAGATTTAATTAAAAGATAAAAAAATTTAGCCAAAAACAGGATTAGTTCTGTCTTATTTTTTAGGAACAAGGAGGAGTGAAAATGACTAATGAAAAGACAACGTCTCACAGTATTAAGCACCACGAGGCAGAGTTAAGCGTATGGCCCCCTATGGTAGGGCTGTCGTCGCTGCTTATGATATTTGGCTTTATGATTGCGTTTCAGTGGAAGCTGCCTTCTATGGGGATGTTAGTCGGAGGCGCAGGGGTAGTGATGCTCATAATATCTCTTTTTGGATGGACTTCAGAGGTCTATAAGAGCAGTTTTGAGGCAGGATTAAGCAAGACTGCCATCATAGTATTTATCCTCTCAGAGGTTGCGCTCTTTGGGGGGCTTTTTGGAGGGTATCTCTATAATATGTTTCCGGCCCCTGAATGGCCTCCCATTAACACACCAAAAGACGTTCCTCCTTTAGGAACTGCGCTAATATTGAGTGTTTTCCTTCTCTCATCATCTTGGACAATTCACAAAGCAGAGGCGCATCTTGAAGAAGGAAATACCGGAGGGTTTAAGGGATGGTTATTTCTTACTATACTTCTTGGAGGCATATTCCTTATAGGACAGGCAGTGGAATGGAGCAGTCTCATTCATGAGGGCTTCAATGTTTCCACTAATTCATTCGGAACATTCTTTTATACCATAACAGGATTTCACGGCTCACATGTCTTAGTAGGGATTATACTTCAGGTTTTCATACTTATCATCGCTTCGCGGGGCAGGATAAACAGGGAAAGGCCGACTATTGTAAGGGCATGCGGTTACTATTGGCATTTTGTTGATGGTTTATGGCTGTTGGTCTTGTCGCTCATATACGTACTGCCATCATATTAAATGAACAGCATGAAGCAGATATTTATATCTTTATCATTTGTAATAGTTTTAGCCGCAGCAGATACAGGATGGGGGAAAGTGCCCTCTTTTTCTGCATCTGAGTTAGACCCGTCAACATTTAAGATAGAAGAGGATAAATATCTTGGCAAGACGCTGCCTGATATAAAGATGCTTGATGAGACAGGCAATGCCATCTCTTTAAGCAAGCTTTCGGGAAAGCCGTTAATCATATCTCTGATCTACTTCACATGTCCTCATGTCTGTTTGCCGCTGAATGAGGCCTTGGCAGAGGCTGCGGCAAAGATTAATGATCTAAGGCTTGGGCAGGACTATAACATCCTCACATTAAGTTTCAGCAAATACGACACCCCTCAAAGGGCAAGAGACTTTCGCAGAAACCTTCAAAGGAAATCTACTATGCCTCAAAGTGCAGAGAGATGGGTCTTTGCTACGGCAGGAGAGGATGAGATAAAAAAACTTACAGATGCCACGGGCTACATGTTTTTCTACTCATCAGAAGACAATGTATTTGCCCATCCAAGCGTATATATCTTTGTCTCTCCTGACAGAAAGGTTATGAGGTATCTATATGGAGCAAACCCTGACGCATTTGATGTAAAGATGGCCCTTCTTGAGTCCACAAAAGGAAAAATCGGGAAAACAACAGTCTCTAACCTTGTAACGCTTGTTTGTTATAAGTACGATGCAAAGCTTGGCGTATACACTATAGATATAACGGCATTGTTTGCGTCTGATGGCGGCGTAATGATCTTAATGACAGGGATTATAAGCCTTGTAGTGCATAGAAAAAGAAAACGTCTTAATGAAGGAGGACATAGATAATGAGGTCTCTACTTGTGCTGTTTCAATTTATTTTTCTTATCCTGCCTTCCCTTGTTTCTGCAGAGGGAAAGACAGTTGATCTGGCGAAAAGCTGGGACAACCATTACGGTCTTTACTTTCTTTTGATGGTTATTGTCTGGCTTATAGTAACATTTCAGCTTCAGATACAGGAGAAAAAAGGGAGAAACAGGAGACGGAGCTTATAACGAGGGTAATATCCTTCTTGAGCTCACATGGACAATTATCCCTCTGATTATAATCCTGCTTCTTGGCGTTCAGACCTGGGCAGTCTTTAAAGATTACAGGGCTGTGCCCAAAGACGCCTATGAGGTTAAGGTTGAAGGCTTTATGTGGGGATGGGACATAACATATCCTGACGGAACAAAGACAACCAATGAGCTAAGAGTGCCTGAAGGAGTTCCTATAAAAGTAAACCTTACGGCAAGGGATGTGCTTCATGCCTTCTATATCCCTGAGTACCGCGTTCAGGAAGAGGCAATCCCAGGAAGGACCACATATTTTTGGTTTAACCCCACCAAGGCAGGCGAGTCAAGGGCATACTGCACTGAGTTCTGCGGCAACGGGCATTCGGTTATGCTTGCCAAGGTTATTGTTATGGAAAAAGAAAAGTTTCAGGCATGGCTTTCAGAGCAGAAAGGTGCGGCAGCAGGCATGCCCACTGCTGAGAGAGGCGCAAAGCTAATTGAAGACCTTGGCTGCACAATGTGTCACAGCACCACAGGCGAAGAAGGAGGAGGTCCGACATTTAAAGGCATATTCGGAAGGAAGACCCTGCTTACTGACGGCAAGACTATAATCGTAGATGACAGCTATATAAAGACATCTATCCTCTCGCCAAAGGATAACCTTGTAAAAGGCTTTGACCCTGTAATGCAGGCATACAAACTGCCTGACAATGACATAAAGGCAATAACAGAGTATCTAAAGGCTTTAAAATAGATAAGGAGGAAATAATAAAAATGGAATGTTCTGCACATAATAAAAAATGCTCCGGCATAAAGTCATGGCTCTTTACAACAGACCATAAAAAGATAGCGGTTATGTACCTTACTGTAAGCCTCGTTGTCTTTGTGCTGGCGTTAGCGTTGGCAGCAGTAATGAAAATAGAGCACTGGTCAGGCGGAAAAGACATAATAGATGCAAAGACCTATAATGTCTTCTTCACAATACACGGGGCAGGCATGATTTTGTGGTGGATAATACCGGTATTTACAGGCTTCTTCGCAAACCTCCTTGTGCCTTTGATGATTGGTTCAAGAGACGTGGCGTTTCCAAGGCTCAATGCACTGAGTTTCTGGTTCTTTGTAGCTGCCACCGTGATGGCTGTCCTTGCCCTTGTCACGCCCGGAAGGCTTGATATTGGATGGACAGGATATCCGCCCTACTCTTTGCAATCAGGCTCAAATCTCTCGCTTTACGTCTTTGCCGTGCATATGCTTGGGGCATCGTCTCTTGCATCAGCAGTGAATTTCATAACAACAATTATCACAATGCGCGCCCCGGGTATGACATGGGGAAGGCTTAATCTAACGATATGGGGAATATTTGGGGCAAATATAATACAGTTATTCGGCATCCCTGTACTTGCAGGCGCAGTAACCCTACTTTTATTTGATAAGTATCTTGGCACAAACTTCTATAATGCCGCAATGGGCGGCTCATCAATGCTCTATCAGCATCTATTCTGGTTTTATGCCCACCCGGCAGTTTATGTAGTGGCGCTGCCTGCATTTGGCGTTATATCAGAGATAGTGTCAACATTTTCAAGAAAGAAGATATACGGATACACAAGCATGGCAATTGCCATAATGGTTATCACATTTCTCGGGTTTGACGTCTGGATACACCACCTCTTTACAAAAGGCGTAGAAGACTGGGCAAGGATTGTTCAATCATTACTGACAATTATGATAGGCGTTCCAACAGGCATAAAGGTATTTAACTGGCTTGCCACAATGCACCAGGGCAAGATTGAATTCCGCTCTCCGATGCTCTATGCAGTCGGGTTTATAACCATGTTTGTAATAGGCGGAGTAACAGGCGTGGGAAACGGATTGATCTCAATTGACCTGCATGTGCATGACACATGGTGGCTTGTGGCTCACTTTCACTTTGTCCTCTCGCTTGCGATGACCACTGTTGCATTTGCAGGCATATACTACTGGTTTCCAAAATTCACAGGCAGGCTTTACAACGAACGGCTTGCAAATATATCATTCTGGTTTATCTTGATTGGAGCGATTTTTGCCTTTGGCCCGCTGTTTGAGGTAGGGCTAAAGGGCATGCCAAGAAGATACTGGGCATACCCCCATGAATTCACAGGGCCATTCAGGGTTTCAGTAGTAGGCGGCTATATCCTGATTATAGGGTTTCTGCTTACATTGATAAATATCATCAGGTCTGCCTTCAAGGGTGAGAGAACTACTGCAAATCCATGGAATGCAAAATCTCTTGAATGGACAATACCCTCTCCGCCTCCGCATTACAACTTTGAAGAGATACCTGTTATTACTGAGGGTCCTTACGAATTTGGAAAGAAATAGAGGGGCTCTGGTTATATAGAAGAGTTTGACTAAAGGGCGTTGAGAATTAATTCTCAATGCCCTTTTTATTTTGTGCGCCCGGCACGGGCGCAAGCTTGGCGGTGAAAGTCCGCTACGGGGGTTGATAGCGCCAACCGTTAGCTAAAGGCAAGGGTGTCCATCGTGAGGTGGAATCTGAAGGAAGCCAGCGGCAAAGCTCCGGTCTGAG
>JACQXF010000048.1 GCA_016208855.1 Nitrospirota bacterium
AAGAACGATCCTTGACAACTGAAATTTACTGGATTAGGTAGAAATCGACTTCCTGATTTCCCTCAGAATCGATTTTCTCTGCCCTGTCCTTATCCAACTATTATCCGTTTGCTGCCTTGACTCCTTTATAGGATGTCTTTCCTGTTACATATTTTATCACAGTTGATGAGAAGTTGGGTAATACGAGGGAAAAACTTATCTGCTTACTGCTCTGATTATCTTCAGGGCAAGGCGGAGGGCGGGTTCATCGGCGGTTTTGAGGAAGGATTGGAGGGAGCCTTTCAGCTCTTTTCGTCCGCTGACGTGTCCGAAGTCAAACATCTCCCACATTTGGACACAGCATGATATCTGGTTGGTGGATTATTGCCGTTGTCGGCCTGGCCGTAGTCGGAGTGGTGGGCGACTACTTCTTTAAACGCGCCAGCATGGAAACTCATGCAATTCAGAACCGTTGGTTCATCGTGGGGTGCCTCATGTATCTACTCTCCACATTTGGATGGGTTTTCACAATGAGACATATCAAAATGGTATCAATAGGCGTTATCTATTCACTCTCCACAATAATACTCCTAACAGCTATTGCTATTCTTGTATTTGGCGAAACCCTGAACTGGTTTGAAATCTTTGGTGTTGGATTTGCGGTGGCGGCAGTCCTGCTTTTGGGACGATTCGCCTAATACAAGATGTAATCATACATACGGCATAGGGCTTCCCAATTCAACAGCATGTCAAAAAGAGATTGGAAGATATTTATGGGCAGTCTTATCATCGGCAACGGCTATTGGACGCTTGCCTGCTACACCGGCATTACGCTGGTGGAATGGGTGTGGAGGATGGTTAGCACGTAAGCAATCAGTCTGATTCAATTTCTTCAATATAGATTCTTTCTATTTCTTTAAGGACACCTGACAGTTCAGCCGGTTTAGCCTCAATAATACTACGGTCTTTTAGGTGCTTATGATGTGGAAAGGTTTTAATTCCTTTTGCGCTCGGATCAGGGGCGTTATCATACCTGAAGAGAAACTCTGAGCTTGAGCGATAGTTGTATGCATATTTATATTTTTCTATTCCTGTCTCAGCATTTTCTATAAACTCTTTAAAGTCAAGTATTGCACCGTTTCTGAACTCAACCGACCCGGAAATAAAAGCAATGTCGGTTGTTTTTCTGTCAATATTGAGATTGAAGGAAGATACTATAACAAAGGAATTAATGACAGATTCAATTTTGAGTATATACTCACTTATACTCAAAAATTATTTCCTTAAGCGAGGTCAGTCTCTTCTGCAGCCGTTCAAGAGTTTCGATTTCCCCTTCCCATTCTATGAGTTCCATATCAGTTATTTTGCCGTAAAGAGATTCTCTATTAAATTGCCCGTATTTGTTCTCAAAGTTATTTAGTTTCTCTTGAATGTTATGTATTGTCTTTCGGAGAATATCAACTTCTATGTGTATCGCGCTTTTTATTTTCTCCCGCGTCCAGTTGTTATCTGTTTCTATAATAAGTTTTGTCATAGGACTTGCCCTCCCTACATATTGAAAGAGTATCACA
Source organism: Nitrospirota bacterium (assembly GCA_016208855.1). Lineage (GTDB taxonomy): Bacteria > Nitrospirota > Thermodesulfovibrionia > UBA6902 > DSMQ01 > JACQXF01. Next base: position 1,551 of record JACQXF010000048.1, read on the forward strand.
AAGGAATATGGCTTTTCAATTTAACGGTATGTCAAAGAGAGATATGTATTTTAGATCAGCTCCTCTCAATAAACGCATCCTTAAGCAGCTTGCTCTGCCTCTCAAACGCCTGCCTTGGATTTCTGGGGTCTTTCATAAGGGCAATTTCCTGAGTAATGAGCCTTGCAAGATTCAGCACATGTGTATCAACCTTTGAAGACTCTCTTTTATACAGCGGATGGTCTCGGTTTATATAGATAGTCGTCTCCTCAGAAAATGCCTCTGGCCCGTCTTCTCCAAAGCTGTCCACAACGCATGACACCCCTGTCTCTCCAAACTTTATTCTCTTTATAATGGCGTTTGGAGTGAGTCTTTTAACCTTTGGCTTTTTCTTCTTTTTCTTTTTTTCTGGAGGCGTTAGTTTTTCCTCTGTCTTTATCTCTTCCTCTTTATCTCCCTCTTTTTTATGCAAGACCTCTGCGGCGCTGCCAATACCTTTTGTCTCCTCTCCGATAGGAAGCGCGCCGAATGGCGATAAATCAGGATTAACAGCTAATGCCTTGTATATCCTCTGAAGCGCCTCTTTGAGCGCCCGGCTGACCCTTGCCCCCTCTTTTTTTACTGTTAATTTCTGAAGAGACAGCCTGACAGCGTCAATTACAGTTCCCATAGCTGACAGGAACGCTTGATATTCCGGGCTGTCTTTTATAAATCCTGTCCTGTCGCTGGTTATAGGGAGAAAGTCGGCATTAACCTCTCCTCTTACCCTTGCCATTGCCTTTCCCCACGTCTCCATGCCAAAGAGCTCTCTTCTTACAGTGACCTGTTTGACCTTTACCTCAATGCCCAAATCCTGCAGCGTAGATGCTGTCTCAGGAAGGATAATTATCTCGCCGCTTATGACGCCAAATGGAGTTCCTTCAAGAAATGGCATTTTATGGCCGGACAGACTTCTGGGGGTTACAGTGTGATTGTTTATTCTTACCCTAAAATGAGGAGCCTTAATCGGCGTGCCTTCTATTATCTTTGCCTCTATGTCTTTTGGATCAAATCTCTTGTCAAGGCCTGTCAGAATCACAGTCGTGCCGTTCTGCTTCCTAAAGTCAGAGGGTAGTATCTCAAGGGGAAGCTGCCATACATCGCTTGTCTTTTCCCACTGTTCTTTATCAAATATGACCCTTCCGACAAATTCATCCTTCTTTGTAATAACCTCAAACCGTTTGCATGCTGAAAGAGTCGCAAATTTTCCAATGCCGAACTGCCCGATTCTGTCGCGGTTATATGTTGGAGATTTTGGAGAATAGAGTTTTTGCTGTGAGCCTATGCTGAAGTACTGCTTAAGCCCTTCTAAATCCATGCCGCTGCCATTGTCCTTTATCTCAATTGTGTCTTCTGCAACTGTTACCTCAATAAGCGCTGCATCAGCGTCATAGGCATTGTTTACAAGCTCCCTTACAAACTCAATGCTCTCGGCATAGAGCCTTTCGCCTATGGTGACTATATGGCTTTTATCAATGGTTACAGGAATAAATTCAGGGAATGTCATAATATGTCAACTTTCTATTTTAACGCCTTCTTCACCTATGGTTTGTTTGATATTATAACCTAAATTGAGCGATTTTCTTAAAAGAATCTTCTGGATTCCCGCCTTCGCGGGAATGACAGTTTCACCCGATAAGTGTTTTAGTCATTCCTGCGGAGGCAGGAATCCAGTGCCTTTAAAAGCAATTATCATTAAGAATCGCTCAATTTAGGTATAATATAAACCTTTAGGTTTTTATCGTGCTTATCTTCTTACGCTCTAACATCCCTGTAGCCTCTGCTGTCTGCTGTTCAATAATTGCGTATGATAAGGCATTGTTTCTCGCCAATGCCTGTTGGACACTTGCCTGTTACTAATAAGTGCAAAAGCAAGATGACATTAACTTTATAAAATCTCCACTTCCCGCTGCAATGCTTCGCGGCAACGGGAACCCAGCCCCTCTTTGCTAAAGAGGGGAATTATCCCTCCCTTTGGAAAAGGGAGGTTAGGAGGGATTTTATAGTCAATGTCTCCATACTTATGAACTCCTTAGTATATGGGGATTACGCTGGCGGAGTGGGTGTGGAGAGTGGTTGGATAGCATTGACTCCTCATAGCAGAAACCTTATACTATACACATATACATACACATATAATGAGGAGGCGGTATGAAAAGGACAAATATAATGCTTGCTGATGAGCAGCATAAGAAATTGAAACATTATGCAAAGAAAGAAGGAAGGACGCTCGGTGAGCTTGTAAGGGACGCAGTGGATGCCGTATATAAAGAGAAGGATGCAGTTGACCACAGAAAATCAGTAGCAATAGATGCATACAGGGAGGGGCTTATTAGTCTTGGCAAACTTTCAGAGATTTTAGGCATTGACGCAGTCAGCACAAGACTGTATCTGAGAGAACATAGAATTCCCCTTAAGACACAGGAACTGAGAGAGATTAAGCAGGATGCAGTAAATGCCTGAGATAATATTTGATAATTGTGTGCTGAGCAATTTTGCTTTATCAGGTTCAATTAATGTGATTAAGACTCTCTATTGGAATAAATCATATATTACAGATTTTGTGTATGCTGAGAATATGAAAGGGTTTCTTAAGGGATATAACGAACTTATCATGATAAGAGCTAACAGGCACCATTGGTATTCTTATAAAGGCTATAAGGAAAAAAATTATTAATAATAAAGAGGCTGACAAGATATTAGAAAGTATGGTTAATTTCGGGTTCTATTCGCCTGTCAACTCAATAGTCAAGCTTCTTTAGTTTCCATAAGTTGGGTTCTATTCACTAAGCCCTATCAAAAACTGATAAATACACTCTGGGAGATCCCTGCTATAGCCGCCTTCAAGTATTGCAAAGGCAGGCTTCCCAAATTCAGAGAGCATCCAGCCAATTTCTCTATATGTTTCCTTTTCAAGCAGGATATTGGTTATAGGGTCGTGCTTATATGTATCAAAGCCTGCTGAGACTGCCAATAAATCAGGGTTGAAACTTTTAACCTGCTTTAGCCCCTTTCCAAAGACAGAGAGATATTCATCGGGTGTTGTGTCTGCAGGCAAGGGGTAGTTGATGCAGTTTCCCCTGCTTTGAAGTCCTGTGCCCGGATACAGAGGGCTTTGATGCAAGGATAGATATAGAATATCTTTTCTGCCTAAAACAATATCCTCTGTGCCGTTTCCGTGATGGCAGTCAAAATCAATGATTGCTATCTTTGCAACCTGCTTAAGGGCCTTTAGTGAGGCTATTGCAATATTGTTAAAATAGCAAAACCCTCCAAGACTGTTTTTTGTTGCGTGGTGCCCCGGAGGACGCATTAAAGAAAATGCCTTTTCTCCTTTCAGCGCAAGCTTCATCGTATCAATGGCTGCGCCTGCCGAGAGCCTTGCAATCTCAAAGATGTTTGAAAATGAAGGCGTATCATAGTCAAAGAATTTTCCGTTTTTTACCTCACTAAGGAGGCTCTGCGTATGAACGAGGAGTATATCGTCATCACTGCATGGCAGAGGCTCTATGAATTCAAATCCTTTCTTATCCTTGAGATAATTATATGTGGCGCTGACCCTGTTTGGGGATTCAGGGTGTCCGGGCTGTGAGTATTCAAGACATTTAGGGGAAAATAATATTTTCATGCAATCTAATTTTATTATCCTTTAAACATATTTTTCAATAAAAAAGCCCATGAGCATGTTGCACGAACATTTTTCAAATAAGCAACTTCCCAAAGTTTGAGGGATATTTTCCTCTGACAAAACTCATAGATATCCCCTTATCTCCTTCACATGATCGTTGAGCATGGGAATCTATTCCCATTTGGTCCATTCTGGGCACAGGCTTCAAACCCGCGCCGTATGAACTTCTGTATCCCACGGCAGGTCTTTATCTGTCCGAAGACCGGCTCAACAATCTGCCCTCGTTTTTTATAGAGTGCTCGTCCCCGTTTTGTCGATAGCTTGCGCTGCATCCGCTCCCGTAACGTAAGCTTTTTGGGTATGCGTCCACGAGGGGACCCAGACTCTCTTAGCGCCTGCCTCTGTTTCCAGTTTTTCTTAGTCGCTATTATGCACTCGGGACCGTCCGGCTCTGTATTTTCCATGTTCGTATCGCTGCAATATCCCGCATCTGCCAACACTACGCCTATTGTCTCGTCATTGATCTCCAATGCTGCCATGTTTTCCTCTGCTTTTTCTATCATGGGAATCAACTGCTTTACATCGTTTGCTTCCATCGTAAGTTCTGCCGCAATGATTATCTGGCCTTCTGTTACCATTGCCTGTCCGTTGTATCCTTGCACATATCCTGAGCGGGTCTTCATTATCCGGCTGTCGGGATCGGTTATATTTGCCTTTGCATCAGCACTGATAACTGCTTCCGGTTCTCTTGGCTTGCGCCCTCGCTGCTTTTGCCCGGTCTCTGACTCCTGATCCTGCCGCTTTTCTATCTTCTCTTTCTGCTTAGCCAATTTCTCTGCTCTCTCCTGCTCCAGGCGTGCTTTGCACTCTTTGAGTCGGGCCAATCTTTTCCCGCGTTCCTGCAACTCTTCCGGCAGCTCGTCCCCGCGTTTGCCCTTGCCATAAAGTTTGTCTTCTTCTGCGTCTTTGGCCTCGGCCTCGGCAAGCATCCTTTTTACTTCGCTCTCTATATGGTCATATGTCCGGTTTGCTTCAAGCGCTGCATCTGCCTTTATCTTCGTCCCATCCAATGCTACTAATCCTACCTTCACCAACCCTGCTTTTGCACACAGCTTCAGCGCTTCTGAGAACAACTCCTCTATGGCCTTCCCATTGTCCTGCCGAAATCTCGCTATCGTCGTGTGGTCGGGCTTCCCCTCCGCTGCGATTACCTTGAACCCTATGTCTCGCTCGCATAACCGCTCTATGGCTCGTGAAGACTGTATCCCATTACTGTATGCATATACCATTAGCGCTATCATCATCGACGGATCATACGCCTCCTGCCCACGGCCATCTGCCCTGTACTTCCGATAGTAGGCGCTCAGATCCATCTGCTCCACTACGTCGATTATGAACCACGCCATGTCTTTCTCCGGCAGCCACTCCTGTAAGCTCGGCGGCATTAGATATATCTGCTGCCGATTGATTGTCTTGATGTTATAGGCCATCTCTTCTCCTTTTCTGTTTTCTATGGCCTCTATTTTAGCATGGCTCTATGGAATTGAGGTTCGTGCAACAGGCTCTATAAAGATGGAACCTATGATACGGTACCATATGACACCATCAGAGGCGGTAAATTTATACTTGGCGCTGATAATGGTTCAGGCGGCGGCGTCATTTATAATGGAGGCGCTGATAGCTTGATTTTTGGTTCATCAGTCGGCGGTACAGGCAGCATGGATTTTACGGTATTTGAGGGAGACACTACTTATATAACAGCAACAATGTTCAATTTTATAGTAACTAAAGACGGCATTGGTACCCGTTTAAATCCTAATTACGACGCATATCATATAGGAAATATCTCCACCAACCAAAGTGTCAGCTCAGAGTTTCTTAATGATGTAAATTCCTTTGCCTTACCAATAGGAAATCTCTATATGCAATTTGTCTGTTCTACAGGAGACTGTACAAACAATAATTTTACAGGGTCAGCCGCCGGCACTCTTTCGGCAGGCAGATTATCAATAGTTCCTGAACCTGTGAGTTCAGTCCTCTTTGTCACCGGAGGGGCAATGCTGGCATTCAGACGCTTCAGAAAAAAAAGGCTTTCAACAATATAAATTAACAGTTAACTGCTTGTTGTTAATTTATTGCCTCTATATATGAATCACATTTGAATCAATTAAGTTTAGCGTGTCTGCATATACTCAGTGAAAGGAGAAGAAATGAAAAACATAAAACAAAAACTCATAATAACTATATTTGCTGTATTGTCCCTTTTTATTCATGCTGAAACAGGCTGGTCACAGACAGTTGGAAGGCCACATGCGCTCTTTGAGGGCTTTATGGCGACATATTTGAACGGGGCAGGTTATGGATTGCCTTATGATCTTCAGTTCTTTGATACTGTGATTGTAGGGGTGGTCTTAAATGATGGTTCTACCCCTGCTAATGACCCTATTATCGGCAAGACAGTTGAAATTACAACTACAAGAACCCCTGCAGGTGTTCCTGGTACGAGCTTTAATAACGCTACCATAAAAATAACTGACGGTATTACAACATACCTGTCTGCCACTTTAACTAATATTAATTTTACAACTGACGGAGTTCAGTGGTTTTTAAATCCGGGACTGGATATAAATAATCCTCAGACACTGAATTTAACCAATATACTTCTGAATCCAAACGGTTCTGCTTACATACAAGAGCTGGCTGCAGCATTGGGCAATAATAATATCGCAGGACTTCAGATGACTCTGGATGTTTTTGACGGAGATATTACCCAAAACAGCAACAGTTTTATACAGGGGCTATTCGACGGAGTTCCTGCAAGCACAAATACTCCTCCAAATGCCAATGCCGGTAATGACAGAACTATTACCAGTGAACAAATAGCCGCAACAACGGTTCAAGGCGTTGCCACAGATACTGATCTTGGCGATCCGCTCCAATGCCGCTGGGTGGAAGGAACAACCGTCCTGAAGAACTGGACCCCTGTTGGGCTATATGGTGACTGCTCCTTGGCTTTAAGCGCCCTTTCACTTGGCGTAGGAACACACACACTGACCCTTGATGTAAGCGATGGCCAGTCAACATCCTCAGATAACATGATATTAACAATTGACAATTCTTCGCCTCATGCCAATGCCGGTAATGACACTACTATTACCAGCGAACAGATTGCCGCAACAACGGTTCAGGGCACTGCCACAGATTTTGACGGAAATCCGCTTCAATGCCGCTGGGTAGAAGGAACAACCATTCTAAAGAATTGGTTCGCTGCAGGCGCAAATGGTGAATGCCCTCTATCGTTAGTCACCCTTTCATTTGGCTTGGGAGCACACACATTGACCCTTGAGGTCAGCGACGGGCAGATGGGGTCTTCGGATAGTATGATATTGACAGTAAATAACTCAGCGCCTCATGCCTTTGCCAAAGAAAATATTACTATTACGAGTGATCAGGTTGCTATAACAACAATTCAGGGCATTGCCACAGATTTTGACGGAAATCCGCTTCAATGCCGCTGGGTAGAAGGAACAACCATTCTAAAGGATTGGTTCGCTGCAGGCATAAATGGCGAATGCCCTCTGAATTTAAGCGGCATTTCATTTACATTAGGGGCACATACGCTGACCCTTGAAGTTAGTGATGGGCAGACGGGGTCTTCGGATGACATGATATTAACAATTAACAACTCTGCGCCTCATGCAGCCCCAGGCGGAGCCGGTGTTTACGAGATTAATACGCCTGTAATACTGCCCGGAGATGCATCTGATTTTGACGGGGACATGTTGCATTATGAGTGGGCAGAAGGGACAAATGTAATTTGCTCCGGTAATATTCAGGCCGTTGCAGGCGGAACATCTGTGTTGCTTCCTGATTGTGTTGCGTCAGGACTGAGCCTTGGTTTGCACACAATTAGTCTTCAGGTCTCTGATGGATATAACACGCCGGATAGAAAAAGCGTTATAGTTGAAATAATAGACGACACGGCTCCGAGACTTAAACCTAAAGCAAATGTATATATCCTCTGGCCGCCAAATCACAGAATGGTGGATATCGCTATTGCAGCACATGCAAAAGACAATAGCGGGCTGCCGGTTACATTAACTGCAACAGTTACAAGCAATGAGCCTGAATATGGTTTGGGCAGCGGAGACATAGGCCCTGACTGGACTCAGCCGGTAATAGACCAGAATACAGGAATGATTTACCTGCAGCTGCGCGCTGAACGTTCAGGCCGCGGTAAAGGCAGGATATATACCATAACCATAACAGCAACAGATAGTTCAGGCAATACCAGAACAGCAAAGGTAAAGATCCGTGTTCCTCACGATAAGGATAACCATGAGAGAGAGAGAGAGGATAGGGAAGAGTGTGAGGGAAGAAGTTAGCGGTTAGATTAAACAAAAGGGTAATTTAATTCTTGAATCTTAAAAGGGAGCATGGTAACGTGCTCCCTTTTAATTTTTGTGTTCTATAAGACAGCGGCTTAACGTGTCTAATCTCTAAGGTCTCAGTATAAAATCCTTGATTAAATAACCACTGAAAATGTATATTATCCAGCAGTTCTCAGTTTGTTAGTTATGGTTGTTAACTAAAAATAATTTGGAGGTAATCATGTTTAATGATATCGCATATGCAATGGCGACAGCGCCTAAAGATGCTGGCGGCGCACAGTCTCAAGGACCTATGGCGCTCGTGTCATCTTTTCTGCCGCTGATTCTGATATTTGTGATATTTTACTTTCTGCTTATAAGGCCCCAGTCAAAAAAGGCTAAAGAGCATAAAACAATGCTTGAGGGCTTAAAGAAGGGCGATAAGATTATTACTTCCAGCGGTATTTACGGCGTTATTGAAGATATTGACAAAGACACCGCAACAGTAAAGATAGCTGAGAATGTGAAGATAAAGCTAAGCCGCAGCGCTATTGCAGGCATAAGGACAGGAAACGAATAGTTCTTAGTTATTGATTATTAGGGGGTTAGTTGAAGAAAAAGTTTTTTTGGCGTGTTCTGTTAATTATAGCAACGACTCTGCTATCTATTGTATTTTTTCTGCCATCCACTGAGGTTATTTCATCAATGCCTAAGTGGCTGAGAGGCATAATGCCTGAGAAAGGCATTGTCCTTGGCCTTGACCTTCAGGGAGGGCTTCACCTTGTATTTGAGGTAGAGGAAGACAAAGCAGTTGATATAACAACCGACAGAATACTAACAAGCCTCCGCAGAGACTTTGATAAAAAATCCCTTAAGGTTGAGGTAAAAAAAGAGGCAGACAGCATAACAGTATCACCTTCGGATATGAATGTAAGAAAGGTTATTGAAGACAGCTACCCTATTCTTACATTATCAGGCAGCTCTGATGGAAAGGCTGTCTATAGAATATCCGATAACGAGGCGCAAAGAATAAAAGACTCAGCAGTTGAGCAGGCGCTTGAAACCATCCGCAACAGAATTGACCAATTTGGCGTAGCAGAGCCGACAATACAAAGGCAGGGAACAAACGAGATAGTCATTCAGCTTCCGGGAGTTAAGGATACCCGCCGTGCAATTGATGTTGTTGGAAGAACGGCGCTTTTGGAGTTTAAGCTGCTTGATGATGAAAACACTATGGCAGCACAGCTTCCCTCTACCGTACTGCCTGAGGAAGAAGAAAAACTGTTTAAGGATTTTGAATCAAAGATCCCTCAAGATGACCAGATACTTTTTGAAAGAGTCACGGACAAGGAAACAGGAAGATCCTTTAAGAAAGTCTACCTGATAAAGAAAGACGCCCTTCTTACCGGAGACTATCTTACAGAGGCAAGGGTAAATATTGACACCCGTTTTGGCAATGAGCCATATGTCTCCATATCATTTAACGCTGCGGGGGCAAAGCTCTTTGAGGAGATTACAAGCGCAAATATAAATAAGCGCCTTGCCATTGTTCTTGACGGCAATGTCTATTCAGCCCCTGTAATAAGGGAAAAGATCTCAGGAGGAGACGCACAAATCTCAGGGAGCTTCTCTATGGATGAAGCAAAAGACCTGGCGATTGTGCTCAGATCCGGTTCTCTCCCAGCGCCGATGAAGATGATACAGAATGTTACCGTAGGCCCGTCACTTGGACAGGACTCAATAAATGCAGGCGTTAAGGCAGGGATAATCGGGGCAATACTTGTTATTGTCTTTATGATATTTTACTACAGGCTTTCAGGCCTTATAGCTGACTTTGCGCTTATATTAAATATCATCATGCTCCTTGGAGCGCTCTCCATGCTTAATGCAACGCTTACGCTTCCGGGCATTGCAGGGATAATCCTTGCCATAGGAATGGCTGTGGACAGCAACGTCCTGATGTTTGAGAGGATAAGAGATGAGATAAGGCTTGGGAAGACCCCAAGGGCTGCGGTGGACTCAGGCTATGACAAGGCATTCTGGACAATCTTTGACTCCCATGTCACAACCCTTATAACGGCAGCGGTGCTGTTTCAATTCGGCACAGGGCCTATAAAGGGTTTTGCCGTAACGCTCAGCCTTGGCGTGGCGATAAATCTCTATACAGCGCTTATTGGAACAAAGCTCGTATTTGACTTAATAAACTCTAAGAAAGAGGTTAAAACACTCAGCATATGATTGAACTTATCAAAAAACCTAATATAGACTTCCTCGGAAAAAGGTATATTGCACTTGTGGTTTCAGGGATTGTCTCTCTGATAGGACTATGGACAATAATAAGCATTTATACAGGTAAGGCAAACCTTGGAATAGACTTTGCCGGCGGCACATCTTTGCAGTTAAAATTTGAGAAGGCTATTCCTCTTCACGATATAAGAAAGGCGCTTGAGCATGGCGGGCTTAAGGATTTTGACTTACAGGACCTGCCAACAGAAAACAAGGTTCTTATAAGGATAAAAAAGGGCGAGGCAGAAATGGGCAAATCCTCAGAAAAAGTGCTCAGTCTCCTCACAGGCAGATTTCCTGAAAATAAATTTATTGTTGACTCAACAACCGAGATAGGCCCGAAGGTTGGAAGCAAGCTGCGTAAAGACGCCATTATTGCAATACTGGCTGCCACAGTGGGAATCTTAATATATGTTGCATTCAGGTTTCAGTTTAAGTTCGGGGTAGGAGCTACAATTGCCACATTCCATGATGTGCTGGCAGTCCTTTGTGTTTTTTATATCCTCGGCAAAGAGATAAACCTAATCCTTGTCACTGCCCTTCTCACCATTGCAGGGTATTCATTAACAGACACAGTCGTTGTCTTTGACAGGATAAGAGAGAATTTAAGATTAAGGCATAAAGAGCCTGTAATGGATGTTATGAATTTAAGCATTAACGAGGTGCTTTCAAGGACAATAATAACATCTGCAACAGTCCTTTTTACATCCATTGCGCTTTTCTTCTTTGGCGGCGAGGTAATACACGACTTCTCCCTTGCCATGATACTCGGCGTTGTCATCGGCACATATTCATCCATATTTGTTGCAAGCCCTGTTGTCCTTATATGGAGCAAGGGGAAACCGCTTACTAAAAAATAAATAAGAAATGGAAAATAAGAGATAAGAAATTAATCTTTTATTTTCTACTTCTCATCTCTCATTTCTCATTTCACCATGCATAGAAGATGGCTGGTAAACAGGACAAATCAGGAGTTCCTTGAATATCTCTCAAGAAAGGCCTCCATATCCACGCCATTTGCTCAGATACTTGTAAACAGAGGGTTTAAAGACCATGCCCTTATAAAAGACTTTCTCTCGCCCTCTTTTGAAAAGCTCTTTGACCCCTTTTTGCTGCCTGACATGGAGGCTGCAGTTCAGCGAATAAAACTGGCAATCTCTAAAGAAGAGACTGTGCTCGTGCACGGAGATTATGATACTGACGGAGTGACGTCAACGACAGTCATGGTTTCAGCGCTTAGAAGGCTTGGCTTGAATACCCGCTTTCATATCCCTAACAGGATTAAAGAAGGATACGGCCTAAGCCAAAGCGGTATAAAAAAGGCAGAGGAGTTTAAGGCAGGTCTCATTATTACTGTTGACTGCGGCATATCATCGTATAACGAAGTAATAGAAGCCAGGCAGATTGGCATAGATGTTATTATTACCGACCATCATGAACCGCCTGAGGCGCTGCCCCCTGCCGTAGCAGTTATAAATCCTCACAGGCGCGATTCAGTTTATCCATTTAAATATCTCGCAGGCGTAGGTGTTGCATTTAAGCTTGTGCAGGCGCTCTTTCAGAACACAGAACACAGAATACAGAATACAGATTTGCTTGATTTGGTTGCCATAGGGACTGTTGCAGACTCACAGCCCCTGCTTGGAGAAAACAGGATTCTTGTTGCATGCGGGCTTAAGAATCTTAATAAGCCTGACTGCAGGACAGGCATACAGGCAATGAAGCAGGCATCCGGCATAAGCAATAAAGAGATAAAGTCAGGGATGCTCTCCTATACCATAATCCCAAGGATTAATGCAGCAGGGAGGATAGGAGACGCGGGAGAGGTCGTAGAGCTTTTTTTGACTCATGATGAAGCCAGGGCAAAAGGCATAGCAGCGTTTCTTGATGACCAAAATAAAAAACGGCAGGCAATTGAAGCAGAGGTCTTCAATGCAGCTATTAAGATGATAGACAAAAAAAATATTGACAGGGCTATTGTGCTCCACTCTCCTGCATGGCATCAGGGTGTAATAGGCATTGTTGCCTCAAGGCTTGTAGAAGAGTTCTACAGGCCTGCCTTTCTCTTTTCAGTTGTCAAGACAGATAAAGGGGCTGTTGCAAAAGGCTCTGCGCGAAGCATCCCTCCTTTTCACATATACAATGCAATATCAGAATGCAAAGACCTTCTCCTTGGCTTTGGCGGACACAGCCAGGCAGCAGGACTTAGGCTGCTTGAGACAAACATGCCTGAATTTAAAAAACAGATAAACATGGTAGCTGAAAGAGAGCTAACTGAAGAGGCCTTAACGCCAATGCTTCAGATAGATGCGGCTGTTGAGCTTTTTGATGTAACCCTTGGGCTTACCAAAGAGCTCTCTCTCCTTGAGCCCTTTGGTAATTCAAACGAAGAGCCTCTTATCGGCGTAAGAAAAGTTCAGGTTTCGGAACACCGGATTGTAGGCAATAATCATTTAAAGATGAGGCTGAAACAGAAAAACATGAACATAGATACCATAGGCTTTTCTATGGGGAATTTATTGGAAGGAAACGGCTCTCCGTCCTCGATTCTCAGTTCTCAATTATTGGATGCTGTTTTTGTCCCCTGCATAAATGAATGGAACGGCAACAAATATCTGCAGCTTAATCTCAAGGCGCTAAGGCCAAGCAACGGCGATTAACAGCAAATCTATCCTTACCACTGAGTTTTATGACACTATTGTGCCGGCAAGGCAGTGATTAAAACAAGGATTGAAGCACACAAAAAAAATTAAAAGTTGTAAAATATCTCAACCCTATGCTTGAGAAAGAACCTCCTATAAAGGGAATTATAAAATCACTCGGGCTTGTCTTTGGAGATATCGGAACAAGCCCGATATATACTCTTACTGTTATCTTTCTTCTCACTAAGCCCACAGAGGATAATGTAATGGGCGTCCTCTCCTTGATAGTATGGACGCTCGTGATACTTGTCACAGTTGAATATGCATGGCTTGCCATGAGTCTTGGGAAAAAGGGCGAAGGCGGGACAATAGTTCTGAAAGAACTGCTTGTGCCACTGCTTAAGTCAGGCAGGCAGGTAGCATTTGTTACCATACTTTCTTTTATAGGCATATCGCTTCTTATAGGCGACGGGGTAATAACGCCGGCCATAAGTATCCTCAGTGCTGTGGAGGGTATACTTCTTATCCCGGGATTTGAGAAGACAAACCAGGGGATACTCATACTTATTGCGGCTGTGATTGCAATACTGCTTTTCAGTTTTCAAAAAAAAGGAACTGAGAGGGTGGCAAAGGCATTCGGGCCTTTAATGGTAATATGGTTTTTATCTCTGTCTGTCTCAGGCATTGCCTCAATAGTCGGGGCTCCCCAGGTAATTAAGGCTATAAATCCGTATTATGCTGTCAAGTTTCTTATGGATAACGGCCTTGCAGGATTCTTTGTACTTTCAGAGGTTATCCTTTGCGCAACAGGCGGAGAGGCGCTCTATGCAGATATGGGGCACCTTGGAAGAAAGCCGATCCTTAACGCCTGGTATTTTGTATTTGTCGCCTTGCTGCTGAACTATCTTGGCCAAGGCGCACATATCATTCAGCACCCTGATACAAAAAATGTGCTTTTTGAGATGGTCTTTACTCAGGCACAGCCTTTCTATATACCATTTCTTATCCTTAGCATCACCGCCACTGTTATAGCGTCTCAGGCAATGATAAGCGGCATGTTCTCCATAGTCTATCAAGGCATTCAGACGCGTGTTATGCCAATGTTCAAGGTTGACAATACATCTTCTGAGCTCAGGGCGCAGATATACATAGGACTTGTCAACTGGTTTCTGCTTGTTTCTGTATTATTTATTATGTATGAGTTCAGGGAGTCCAGCAATCTTGCCGCTGCCTACGGACTGGCAGTCACAGGAACAATGACCCTTACAGGCATAATGATGACATGGATATTTCATCTGCAAAAAAAGTCTGCTCTGTCCTTTGCGTCTTTTATTGTCACTATAGTTGACGGTATATTTCTCAGTGCAAACTTCTACAAAATACCTCACGGGGGTTACTGGTCATTAATACTTGCCCTTATTCCATTTTTAACGATAATACTTTACACCAGAGGGCAGAGAAGCCTTTACAGGAGTATGAAGTTCATGCCCAAAGAGGAGTTTCTGGACAAATTTAAGGCAGCCTATGCATCTCATAATAAGATTAAAGGCACAGCGCTCTTTCTTATAAGGGATATAAACCAGATACCCTTCTACATCACCCGGACAATGTTCACTCACGGCATCATATATGAAGACAATATCTTTATATCAATAATTAAGAGGGACGATCCCTTTGGAGTAATCGGCTTCTTTAAGGATAATATCTCCTATGGCCTCAGGGTATTTGAGATACAGTT
>JACQXF010000049.1 GCA_016208855.1 Nitrospirota bacterium
CCATCGAAGACTGGATAAATATTCAAGGCAGGCTTCTTCTGAAATAAACCGAGCATCAAAGTCTACCATCGTCTTTGGATAATCTTCCATGCCTCATATACTATATCTCGTGGTTACTGGAGTCAAGGGGATACCCCATTGGAGAAATTTATAACATCTTTCTTCATCTGATAATTGCGTATCTTTTTCGGCAAACTCAAGAAGTCCAAAGTTTGTTTTATCAACATTTAAGCCTACAAGCACCTTGATGTTTACGTCAGGATTATCTTTTAACCCTTCATACAATTCTCTTATTCCGGAAAAATAGAAAAAACCCACCAAAAACTTCAGTTCATCGCTTTTTCGAATTAACTCTACCAGCCGTTTTCTCAGATTTTTTGAACCGGTATTAGTGATAAAGTTTTTCATGTTTTTATTTTTTAATGCCTTCTTATTGTAGCTGATAAAATCAGCGTATCCCCCCGCTTCTCTATGCGAGCCTTTGTCCAGCCGAGTTGCATCAGCCTTTTTTGCCAACCTTTAAATCCGTATCTGTGGCTTAGTTTGTCCTTGGCATTGAGCCTTTCTCCCCTTTGCCATACCGCTCCTTGTCCTGCTTGAAGATTGTCATAATTATAGATTATTTTTTATGAAAAGTGTCCGTTAAGGCTATTTGAGTTGAACCTGTTGCAACTTCACATTCGGCGGCTCACTCATAATTTTTCCGGCCATTCCATTGCCCCATTCAGCACGCGCAGAATTTCTATAACATTGTTTTTAACGCGGCAGGGAATGAGGTAAGGAAGACCTGAAACAACAAGCTCACGAGATCCTTCTACTCTGCCCGGCCTTCCAATGCCCGGATATTCTTTAAGACTATTAACGCCATTCTTAATACGCTCTGCAACATTCCTGGCAGCGTTAGGATTATTATTTGCAATGTAATCCGATATCTCTACGAGATCGTCAACAGCATCACCTAACCACCTTATTATCATCTTGGAGGTTTCTTCTTATTTTTTGTGCCCCATGAATCAAGCCATGCTGCTACATCTTCATGATCAATGAATTTCGCATCATGCTGGTCAGCTTTTTTAACAGCTTTCTTTATCTCCCGTATCTGCCATTCGTTGGCCTCAATAAATCCATTGATTGCAGTGGACACAAGATAAGACTTTGAGCGGGCTGTGGCTTTGGCAAGACGTTCAAGCCTTTCCTTTATTTTGTCGTCTATTCTTATTGTTAATGTAGTGCTCATTATAGCGCCTCCTTTTAATACATAATAATACCTAAATTGAGCGATTCATATGGGGCAAAGGCATTCAAAAAGCCGTGTAACGCCACAGTATTTATTGGGAGGCAATTATTTTTTGGATTCACCGTCTTAGGTTAATCAAGGACTCTTCAATAAAAATAATTGCCTGTTTAAATGTGTTGCCACACGGCTTTTTGAATGCCTTTGCCCCATATCCTGACAATAAAACCGCTCAACTTAGGTAATACTTTATGTTACATTGTGCAACTTTAAGCAATCTTTCGGCAGCAGTCTTTTTTTGTCTGTCCTGTTCGGCATTCTTTTGGGCTGCCCTTCCTCGTAAACCCAGTATTCCCCCGGCTCTTCAAAGGGATTGTTTAAAGTTGGATTGTCAACGGCTAATGACGTAGGTTGGGTTTGAATTCTATATTTTGCGATTCAAGTGATTTTAAAGGCATAGTTCTTTAACCCCAAAATATTTCTGTAGGGTCTTCACCTATCTCTGCCAGAATTTTATCAATATTTTTTGTTGCATCAATGTCTATGTATTCATGCCACTTATCCATCGCTTCGTTAGCTTTGGGCATTTTATCTGAACACCTTATTTTTTCCCTCTTGCCATTCAAAGCCCCCATGTTTTATTTAATGGAATAATTATAATTATTTTAATATCTTGCCATCCCAGAGTTCATAGAGAAATTCCCGCCACGGCATTATCTCTATCCTGCCGTGAATTCTTTTTTCTTTTTCATTGCAGACAACAATGCTCCTTCTTGGAGAATAAGTATCCATAAAAGCGTATAAACCCTTTAAATTCCTTACATCTACATTATCCGTGCCTTTTACCTCTATGGCTGTCTCGCCGTCTCCTATAATATAATCCACCTCAAGACCAGACTTTGTCCGCCAGAAATTTATCCTAAAATCATAGCCTTTATAAGACCGATACGCAGCCATCTCCATAAGTATAAAATGCTCAAAAGCCTTGCCAAACTCTGCCCCCTTTCCCTCCACTAAATGCCTTTTAGTAAGACATCCGGCTGCTCCTACATCAAAAAGATAATATTTTACCGCTTTGATTATAACCTGCCGCGCCTGTCTTTTTTTAAACGGCTCTATTCTAATAGCCATGAGCGTATCTACAAGTATCTGATAATATTCCTTAACCGTCTTTGAATCTACGCCGCAGTCACGGGCAACATCGGAATAATTCGTAAGTTCGCCGTGCGCATAGCCAAAAGCATCAAAAAATCTTGAAAACGCAGGAATATTACGGATCAATCCTTCGGCAAAGACCTCTTCCTTTAAGTAATCCTGAACATAGGCGTTCAGCGACCTTTTTGCATCCTCACTGTTTTGGAGATAATGCGATGGGATTAGTCCATTATTCAATGCCCTGAGCAGATTAAAATTATCTATTTCCGCCGTAACCAGAGGAAACATTTCATAACGCCATGCCCTGCCCCCCAGAAGATTGGCATGTCCCCGCTTTAGTTTTCTGGCGCTCGAACCGCAGAGAATGAACCTTAACCCTTTGTTCTCTATCAGCCAATGCACTTCATCCAGCACATGCGGAACCTTTTGCACCTCATCCAATATTATCGGATATTTAAGCAGCGCTTTGTCTTTGGCTAAAAGCATCTCACGCAGCGCTGCCGGATTTTTGGAAATCTTAAAGAACAGATCGGTTTTAAGGAAATCAAATACTATGCTATTGGGAAAGCGATTTTTCAAATATGTGCTTTTCCCTGTCTTCCTTGCTCCCCATAAAAAAGCGGACTGTTTGTCAGGCAATTTGATATTCAGAATTCTTTTAAACTCTTTCATTCTGGAATGAGCTCCATTTCAGTTTAACTAATTTGGAGTATACTTCGTTTTTGTAATTATGTCAATGCAATATATATTTTTCTATGTTTTATTAGGGACACATGATTAAATCGATCGTTAGAAAGAATTAGGGGATGCTGTTAGAATGTATAAGTTAGACATCTTTTCCTGATATGCTTTTCATGCGGCGATCTCCAGAACCCTGTCTTCCGGCTTTAATTCAATGTCTTCGGTATCAACCGATAGACATGCCTCTATCGCTTCATAAATATTCTGCAATAACTCATCCCATGTGTCTCTCTGAGTATGACAACCTGGGATAGAGGGAACTTCCGCCCAAAATCCCCCTTCTTCTGCATTGTGGATTATTACCTTTAGTTTCAGTCTAACTCACCTCCTTTTTTAGTATTCCGTCTGCTTGAAAACTGAATAACTATTTTTGACGATAATATCGTTATGACAAAACCCTTAGCTTAGCCTTTTTACCCTTTGCCATACCGCTCCTTGTCATGCTTGAAGATTGTCATAATTATAGATTATTTTTATAGGAATGGTCTTTATTAACTTTTCAATACCTCATAGTCACTGCAGTGGTATTTCCTTATTAAATTCTCCTCAACATATTCAGGTATAATTATATGACATGAAAACATACGACATCATAGTTATCGGCGCAGGGCACGCAGGGTGCGAGGCTGCGCTTGCAGGCGCAAGGATGGGATTGGAGACCGCCATCTTCACCATGAGCCTTGAGAGCATCGGGCAGATGTCCTGCAATCCAGCAATCGGCGGGCTTGCCAAAAGTCATCTTGTAAAAGAGATAGATGCGCTTGGCGGAGAGATGGCAAAGATAACTGATAAGGCAGGGATTCAGTTTAAGGTATTAAACAAAAGCAAAGGGCCTGCTGTATGGGCAACAAGGGTTCAGGCTGACAGGGTTTTATACAGAAAGTTTATGAGGGAAGCCCTTGAGGCACAGGCAGGGCTTGATATTAAGCAGGAAGAAGTCAGAAGTATTCTCGCAGAAGACGGCAAAATCAGAGGCATTGAGACTGCTGAGAATAGTTATAAATGCAAAGCCCTTATAATTGCAACAGGCACATTCCTTAACGGCTTGATTCACATTGGATTAGAAAATTTTCCTGCAGGAAGGGCAGGCGAGCCGCCTTCAGTAGAGCTTTCTCAAAGCCTCAGAGAATTAGGGCTTAAAATTGGAAGGCTTAAAACGGGCACTCCGCCAAGGC
Organism: Nitrospirota bacterium; assembly: GCA_016208855.1. GTDB lineage: Bacteria > Nitrospirota > Thermodesulfovibrionia > UBA6902 > DSMQ01 > JACQXF01. Next base: position 4,306 of record JACQXF010000049.1, read on the forward strand.
TTGCCAAAGACAGCATTGATTTTTCTCAGATGACAATTCAGGAAAGCGATATGCCTCCGCCTCCGATGTCTATGTTCACAGATGAGATTAAGAATACTCTCCTTCCATGCCACATAACATATACAAATGAAGACACTCATAAGATAATCCTTGGCAGCCTTGAGCGCTCTCCGCTTTATAGCGGGCTGATCAAGGGTATCGGCCCAAGATACTGCCCGTCAATTGAGGATAAGGTTGTAAGGTTTCGTGATAAGGTTAGGCATCAGATATTTCTTGAGCCTGAAGGTATTGACTCAGATGAGATCTATGCAAACGGCATCTCCACAAGCCTCCCAAAGGATGTACAGATAAAACTCGTAAGAAGCATAGCAGGGCTTGAGAGTTCAGAGATAAAAAAATTCGGCTATGCAATTGAGTATGACTTTGTTTATCCGACACAGTTTAAACCAAGCCTTGAGACAAAGCATATTGAAGGGCTTTATCTTGCAGGCCAGATTAACGGCACATCCGGCTATGAAGAGGCAGGGGCGCAGGGATTAATGGCAGGCATAAATGCGTCGCTTAAGATAAAAGGCCCTGAGGCATTGATACTTCAAAGGCATGAGGCATATATAGGGGTCTTAATTGATGATTTAGTTACAAAAGGGACAAACGAGCCATACAGGATGTTTACATCAAGGGCTGAATACAGGCTGCTTCTCAGGCAGGATAATGCTGACTTGAGGCTCATGGAGAAGGGCTATAATATCGGGCTTATAGGGGAATGTGCATTTGAGAGGTTTCTTAAGAAAAGAGATATGATTGAAAAAGAGACAAAGAGGCTAAAATCCATAAGGGTTAAGCCTGATGAAATAAACCCGATATTAAAAGAACGAGAAGGCTCGGAGATACAGGAGAATGCCTCTCTCTATCAGCTTCTTAAAAGGCCTGAATTGAGATATGAAGATATAGAAAAGGTTTCATCAACTAATGGCGGATTATTTCCTGATGCCAAAACTCAGGTAGAGATACAGGTAAAATATGAGGGCTATATCAGCCGCCAGATTGAGGCAGCAGAGAAGTTTAAAAAGATTGAGGAGAGAAAGATTCCGATGAATTTTATCTACAAAGGCATACCCGGGCTCTCAACGGAGATAGTGGAGAAACTTGAGGACATAAGGCCGCTTAACCTTGGACAGGCAGGAAGAATCCCCGGCGTTACGCCTGCGGCAATTTCACTATTAATGGTGGCGATAGAGAGGCAGAGGAGAAGCTAATTATTTTTCCTGTTTCTCTTTACGTCTCTTATGACCCAGATTATAAAGCCCGTAAGTATTATGCCGATGCCGATGTGAAATGCGTATTGCTTCGTGTCAGCTATAAATGCCTGAAGCGTATATCCAAAAAAATACCCTATATATGTCATTAACACGGCCCAGACAACGCAGCTTAGAAATTGAAGCGGAAAATATTTTTTAGCCCCCATTGTAGTTAAGCCAAGGACAGCAGCGCTAAGGATTCTAAAGCCATAGATATACTGCGTTACGAAGATAGCCCATGTGCCTGACTTTTCAATTAGCTTATAAAGTTTTGAGATATCAGCCTTTATATGCCTGTTGAGGAAGTCCAAAAATTTTTCCCTCTTTTTAAGGGCAAGCACAAAGGCTACGGCATGGCCAATAAAGGATGCAGCAGTTCCTGTGGCGATTACTGTAAATGCATTGAGGTGCCCTGTTTTTGCAAAAAGCCCTCCTGCGATAAGAACAGATTCGCCTTCAAAGAAAGTGCCTATGAAGATTGCAAGATAGCCAAATTTTGTTATGAATTCTTCCAGAGGGACCTCCGAGTAAGGATAAAGATGGCGGGGTGGACGGGGCTCGAACCCGCGACCTCCGGCGTGACAGGCCGGCGTTCTAACCAGCTGAACTACCACCCCAGTAGGCGGAACAGGGATCGAACCTGTGACCTCAGCCTTGTAAGGGCTGCGCTCTCCCAATTGAGCTATCCGCCCGACGGTTATATACTATAACAGATAACTATATGATTTTTGAAGTAGCGATTAACGGTGGGAAAAATAAAAGAATCTTTTTTAAAAAATAGGTTCTTCAGGCTTTCCTGTGAAAAGCACACTTAAGACGTCATTCCCGCATCCTTAAGCCTGCCCTCGAAGTTAGTAATCGGGTGCGGGAATCCAGTATCCTCACATATACTACAATATAAATCATTCCACTCAGGATTCCATTTCTCAATAAGTTTCAACTTCCAACTCCTCTGGCATTTCTTTATGTTCTTCTCCCGTTTGATGGCAGATTCCGCAGTTTCATGAGCCTCGTACCATACTAAGTTGTGGACTTTATATCTTTTTGTAAAACCATCTGCCAAATCATTCTTATGCTCATAAACACGTTTAATCAAGTCTGATGTAATTCCTGTGTATAA
>JACQXF010000050.1 GCA_016208855.1 Nitrospirota bacterium
CAGTAGTCTTTTGCAAATGGTGCCTCTCAAAAGAGAGACCCATAAGGAGGACACAAAACTGTCTTTCCTGCTTAAAGACTCGTACTAACGATTATAAACTTCTTTACCCATTCCTATGGGTGAGGATTATACCAGGAGGTGCTTATGATTGAGAGAATAAGGAAAAGCTTTAACGAAGGAGTAAAGAGCATAAAGTGGTTTGCAGACTTTCTATCAGAGAGGCTCAGGGTTGAGGCTTCAATAGCAAAATTGCTCTATACAAGCAGCAGGCTTGAATCAAGGATTTATGAACTCCATATGGATATAGGCAGAAGGGTGATGGAGTTAAAAGAAAAAGAAGATAAGGCGGTTTTAAAGGATTTTATTATAATGCAGTCAATAGACGAGATAAACAGGCTAAAATCAGAGATAGACGATTATAAAAACAAGGCGCATGCAATGAGTAAGTTGGCGGATGTATCGCCTACAGAGAAATGACTCTATATATCATAGTATTCATATTCGGCGCCATAATAGGCTCTTTTCTTAATGTATGTATTTACCGCATGCCAAAAGGGCTTTCCATTGTAAGGCCTTCTTCATCCTGTCCCTCATGCGGCAATCCTATAAGATTCTATGACAATATCCCGATAATCAGCTATCTTTTTTTAGGAGGAAGGTGCAGGCGCTGCGGAGCCATGATATCACTTAAGTATCCCGCTGTGGAACTGCTGAATGCGGTTTTGTATATGACTGTATTTCAGAGATTCGGCGCATATTTCTCATGGCCTGTATTTGTATATTTTCTATTTGTTTCATCCCTGATAGTAATTACATTTATAGACTTCCAATATCAGATAATACCTGACAGCATAACCCTGCCGGGTATTATTATCGGTCTCGCCTTAGGCTCTACAATACTTCCGGATCCCTTTAACAGCACAGGATTATTAGGGCTTAAGGCATCACTTACAGGCGTTGCCCTTGGCGGGGGGCTGTTTTATTTAATAGCTGTAGTCGGGACGGCTGTCTTTAAGAAAGAGGCAATGGGAGGCGGAGACATAAAGATGATGGCAATGGTTGGAGGAATTTTAGGCTGGAAGGGCGTGCTCCTTACAACATTCTTTGGGAGCCTTTTTGGTTCCATTGTTGGGATTGCTATTATTAGCATAAAAGGCAGGGAATGGGGAAGCAAGATACCCTTTGGCCCGTATCTTGCGCTGGGCTCTCTTTTAAGCCTTTTCTTCGGGCATAAATTCTTAATTTGGTATCTGCATGCAGGATAATGTTTCTATAAGGATTTTTACTATTACTTTATTTATTTTTTCAGGGCTGCTTATCGGGGTTCTTATAGGCCCATCTATAAAAGATACCGGCATAAAGATTATATTAGGCGCAGGCGCATTTTTAATTGCAGCTTCAATCTATTCAGCGGTAAGGATTTATCTTACAAACCAGAGAAAGATGCTTAAGGCGTCTGAGGATATCAAGGGAAATTCAGAGGTTGGTTTTGTTGTTGATACGTTTCAGGAGCTTGTTGGGAAACTCAAAGAAAAGGAGAAGGAGCTTGAGCGATTGAAGGCTCTGGCAGAGGACAAGGCGCTAAGGATCGAGGCATATAATGAAAATATACTTCAGAGCGTTCCAAGCGGTGTGGTGAGTCTTGATAACTCATTAAAGGTAAAGAGCATAAATCAGGCAGCAGAAAAGATTTTAGGGATAAAGGCCGAAGATGCAATAGATATGGAACACAGAAGTATATTTAATGAACCCCTTGCAGGCGCTATCACCGGAAGCGAGCCTGTATCACGAGGCGAATATCCTTATGCTACAAAGGATGGGAGGCATATCTACCTTGGCGTAACAACATCGCAGCTTCTGGACACATCAGGCGGGGTGATAGGACTCATACTTATCTTTACAGATATTACAGAGGTAAAGACGCTTCAGACGCAGATACAGTTGAGGGAGCGACTCACAGAAATTGGGGAGATGTCAGCAGGAATTGCGCATGAACTTAGAAACCCTATGTCTGTTATATCAGGTTATGCGCAGCTTTTAAGCAAAAAGATAGATGATAATAACAAGGGGATTGTAAATGCTATTTTAAAAGAGATCGAAGGTATGGACAGGATTATATCCGAACTCCTTTCATTTGCAAAGCCTTCTGACATTAACAAGACTACGGTAAATGTAAACAAGTTGATTGAAGAAACAGCACTCTCATTGATTTCAGGCAACAGCCCGGTTAGTGTTAATGTCAATGCTGATATTATCCTGAATATAAAGGCTGATGAGGTTCTCTTAAGGCAGGCATTTACAAACCTGTTTCTTAATGCGGTTGAGGCAATGCCTGAAGGGGGAATGATAGAAGTAGGGCTAAGCGCTGATTATGGTATGGCACGGATAAAAATAAGAGATACAGGGCATGGGATACCGGAAGACATAAGTCATAAAATATTCCTCCCATTTTATACAACAAAGGAGAAAGGCACAGGCCTTGGGCTTGCGCTTGTTCAGAAGATAATAGTTTCTCACGGGGGCAGTATTGAGGTTGAGGGCGCTGAAGATGAAGGCACAATATTTACGATAACATTGCCGGCGGGATAACTAAGAACATGGTGATCATAGAGGCATATAAAGGAAAATCTATTACAGAGCATCCTGTTGAGGTGGTTGAAAGAAAAGGTACAGGGCATCCTGACTATATGTGCGATGCCATAATGGATGCCATCTCTGTTGCCCTCTCAGTGGAGTATATGAAGGAGTTTGGCACAATACTTCACCACAACATAGATAAAGGACTCCTTGCCGCAGGAAGGGTCCAAAAAAGATTCGGAGGCGGAAGGGTTCTTAAGCCAATGGAGCTTACCATAGGCGACAGGGCAACATTTAGGGTTGGCAGTAAGAAGATACCTGTTTCAGAGATTGCAATAGAAAGCGCTAAAGACTGGATTAGAAATAACCTTAGGTTTGTTGACCCTGACAATCATATTAAATATCGTCCGGTTCTTGCACCGGGCTCAGAAGAACTTACAGATATATTTTTGAGGCATGGAAAGGTAAGAGGCGCCAACGACACATCTGCTGCAGTTGGTTATTATCCGCTAAGCCCTGCGGAGACTGTTGTCCTTGAGCTTGAGAGATACCTTAACTCAAAGAGGTTTAAGGATAAATACCCTGAGACAGGCGAAGATATAAAGGTTATGGGGCTTAGAAGAGACAGTATTCTTAATCTTACCGTTGCCATGCCGCTTATTGCAGGTTATGTGAAATCAGAAAATGAATATTTTGAGAGAAAAGAGATTATCCGCAAGGAGATGCTTGGTTTTCTCGGGAGATTTGAGGGGTTTAAAGATATAGAGATTTATTTTAACAGCCTTGATGAAAAGGGCAGGGGGCTTGGAGGTGTTTACCTCAGCCTTCTTGGCACATCCGCAGAAGACGCTGACTCAGGACAGGTTGGAAGGGGAAACAGGGTAAACGGCCTTATCTCCATGAACAGGCCTATGGGCACAGAGGCAGCAGCAGGCAAAAATCCTGTCAGCCATGTTGGAAAGATTTATAATGTCCTTGCGCATAAGATCGCAAAAAAGATTTACCATCGCATAGACGGAATAAAAGAGGTATATGTCCTGCTTCTGAGCAGAATAGGGACTCCCATTGATAAACCCAGGATGGCAAGCGCCCAGGTCCTGCTTGAAAAAGGAAGAAGCATTAAAAATATAAAGCCGATAGTTCGTGAAGTCTTTGAAGAAGAGCTTTCAGGGATAAATAAGTTTTGTGCGGCATTGGCTAAGGGGAAATATCAGATTTGTTAGAGTTTAAACCAGCGGATTAGAGAGGGCAGGGGTGGACATATATTCTGTTAAATATGATGGACATTGCTGCGAGGTGGTGATAAAATTGAATAGCCCTATATTTTTCATGAAGATACCATATTCTATATCTTTCATAGTGGAGATATGCGGGGCACGCATACCGTGATAGTTAACAGCGGGTCCTGCCTGTAAAAAAACAATGCCGCATCTGCTTAAAAGTCTTTGCAGTCCTCTTTCCATGGCAGCACAAAAATAATGTATCCCGAGTCTTTTACTCTCCTGATACATCTCCCTGAAAAGGCCTGAAACAATCTCTTGCTTGTTGCAGTCTTTTGTCCATGCTGCCTTTTTGCTTATAGCAAATCGTGAGATTTCAGCGGTCCTTTCTCTTTTTAGTCCGGCCTCTGATATATTTAGTTTGCAGTGCTTTTCGGTAGGAAACCCAAGGGGATTATTTAATATCAGCCGTGCAGTGCCGATAGGTTCGTTATCTATCCTTGCGATAAAATGAACGGCATAGGCATCATATTCGTCCATTTCAATGTTATTAAGAAAATTCTCTTTCCGCTCATATCCCCTTTCAACGCAGTATACCTGATAACGGAGACTGAAGACTTCGCCTAACTCTTTCTCTCTGTCAACTTTTTTAAATATGTGCAATCCTTTGCCCTCATAAAATTGTAAATTGTTTTAACTTAAACTTATCAAAAGAAGCTACAAAATTGTTTTTATAATATTATAAAAATATTAAAAAGTAATTAAAAAAAGATTAAAATTTTTTAATCTTTGAGCCTTTTGCAAAAGTATCGAGGAAATCCCTTTTGCCGTCATACCCGCGAAGGCGGGTATCCAGAAGTCTTTGATTTTAAAAAATACTGGATTCCCGATAAAGACCTCGGGAATGACGAATAAAGACTTTTGCAAGAGCCTCCTTTGATTAACCTTTTTTTATAAAAATTAAATAAGGGAATAGAAAATTTACAAAACATATTCCCCCTGTTAAGAATTATTTGCAAATTCTATGCCTAATTTTTTAATTTTTAACATATTGATTTTATGGGATTTATATTTTAAGGTTGAGCTAATGCGGTAAAGCTTCTTTACAGAATAAGCATAAAAATTTCCTTAAACGTCAATATGTTTTACAACCTTCTTTTATCATAACATTCTTCCAATCATTATTTTTTTGGATAAATAATAATCAATTTGAGCAATTATATTTAGCTATTTTGCAGCCTTTTCATTACTGTAATAATTTAAAAGTGGCCGAATAAAAAGGCAGATAGACATTAAAAGTGCTTCCCTTGCCTAACTGGCTTTGCAGGGAGATTTTACCTCCGTGTGCTTCGGTAATCCAGCGGCATATATAAAGACCAAGCCCGCTGCCTGTTTCATGCATATTGATATTTTCCCTGCCCCTGTAAAAACGTTCAAAAACCTTCTCTACCTCGTTAGGTGGTATCCCGCTGCCTGTATCTTGAACTGATAAGGTTAGTCCATCCTGGCCTTTTGTTGCGTAGATAGAGATATCGCCTCCTTTTGGTGTATAGCGTATTGCATTATCGAGAAGATTAGAAAAAAGCTGACTAATGAGGATCTCGTCTCCATAAAACAGAAGATTATCTAATTCAGTTATAACACTTATAATTTTTTCAGAAATTGTATTTTTTTTGCTTAAGATTATTTTTTCAATCAGATGGCTTAGGTTGAATTCCTTAGGATTAAGCTCTATTACTCCTGTATCTGCTTTAACTATAAAAAGGTGGTTATTAACGAGGCGTATAGTTCTGTCAATGTCTCCAAGATTTGTTTTCAGTGTTTCTTCATACTCCTCGGTATTGCGTCTTCTCCTCAAAGTAACCTCAATATTGCCTTTAATAGCTGTTAATGGAGAACGTATCTCATGGGATAAGTCGGACGCAAACCTTTTTTGGTTCTCAATAGACCATTCAATGCGGTCTAAGATGGAGTTGAACGCGCGTATAAGGTTAGAGAATTCAATTCCTTTAGCCTTTACATTTAAGCGGTCGCTGAGATTTTTGCTGGCTATCTTATAGGCTTCTTCAGTAACTTTGACTACAGGTTTAACAGCCCTGCTTGCAAGTATCCAGCCAATAATAAAAGACACAAATAGAGCCGTCGTCACCATACTTATAAAAATATTTCTGGCTTTTACCAAGAGTTCATCCTCTACAATTAACGGCAATGTGAGTTTGATAATGTGTTTATCATCAGCCGCTACATAAAGCACCCTCAGACTTCCTGTAGCGGTTTTGACAGTTTCGTAGATGCGTCTTTTTTGCATGACCTGCTGAAAAAAATCAGGTTTTATATTTTGCTCCTCAGGCATACCAACAGACTTTAAGAGGGTCCCTGTGTCTGTTTTTATTATTTTGTAGTGGGTCTTTCCAATTACCTCTATGGCTTCGGTAGCCGAGTATTTTTCAGGGTTGCTCTTAAATTCCGAAATCCGCTCTTTTGCCATCTGCAGCAGAACGGTGTCTGGCAGGGTGTTGATTTCTTTAAGCGTTATAAGATAAACAGCATAAAGAAGGCCGAAGATAAAAAAAAATGTTATAAGGGAATATATAGCAATAAGCCGTCCTTTGTATGTTGTAATGTTCATTAATCTTCCTTTAGTACATATCCTACGTTTCTGATAGTGTGTATAAGTTTTGGCGAGTGATTTTTATCAACCTTATCTCTTAGATGACTTATATATACATCAACAATATTTGATGATGTTTCAAGGTCGTCTCCCCATACATGATCAAATATCTTTGTCCTTGAGAGTACCTTGTCTTTATTTCTTAATATATATTCAAGCAATGCAAATTCTTTCCATGTCAATTGGATCTTATGCGTGCCCCTCCATACCTCATGCTTTACAGGGTCAACGACTAAATCTGCTACCTTCAGCAAATTATTTGGCAGCGCAGGCCTTCTTAATAGCATCCTAACCCTTGCTAAGAATTCTTCAAATTCAAACGGCTTGGTGAGGTAATCGTCAGCGCCGCTGTCAAGGCCCTTAACCTTGCTTCTTAATTCATCTACAGCGGTTAACATCATTATAGGAGACTTTATGTTGTGCTCCCTGATTTTTTTGCAAAGCTCTATTCCGTTAATATCAGGAAGCATGACGTCGAGGATAATTAAATCATACTCTATATTTGTAGCATTAAAGAGACCATCTTCTCCATTAGTGCTGACATCAACAGTATAGAACTCTTCTGTCAGCCCTTTCCTTATAAAGGCTGCAACATTTTTTTCGTCTTCAACTAAAAGAATCCTCATATAGGGTTACAGCGGTTATTGAGTTATGAGGCTATAGAGTTTATCCTTCATTACGTTGTAACACGATAACGCAGAACGCTATAACTCAATACTCTGCTGTATAAAGTATACCATTTTAACATAGCTTTCAGATGGTGCGATCCTGAAAATACCGGACAATATATGTGGTATAATAAATCGTGCATATAGACAAGGTTAAATTGTTTAATATTGTCAATCTGTTTCTTGCTTTTTTCATATTGATTTCAGCCCTGCTGCTTACGAGGGATCTAATAACGGCATCTTTGCCAGAGAGAAAAAACACCTTAACAAGAACCAGCCGCGGGGATAGCCAGCGTATATCAATCATAAAAAATATCAACAATTACGCGCCGATTCTTGAAAAGAATCCTTTTGGCCAGCCCATGAAACTTATCCTGCAAACAGAAGGGCGGACCGAAATGGCTCAGGCCATACCATCCAGCCTTATACTTATAGGGACTGTTGTAGGAGCTAAGAAACTTAGTTATGCAATTTTTGAGGATAAATCCAGGCCTGATATCCAGAAACAGGAGGTCTTTGCTTATGGAAAGAGGGTATATGGTTATGGTATCTTAACGAAAATAGAAAGAGGATGGGTGGAGATAACTCAGGATACAGGCGCTTACAGAATTCCTCTTACAGATGTAAAACTTACAGAGGTTGAGGCAAAGACGCAATCTTCTTCTATCAGAAAGATTAGGGATAATGAATACCTCATTGACCAAAGAGGAGTCCAGTCTGCGCTTAATAATCCTGAACAGATACTTAAGGATGCGAGATTACTTCCTAATATAAGAGACGGGAAACAGGAGGGTTTTAATATCTCTGAGGTTAAACCAGGCGGATTATATGACAGCATGGGGCTTAGGAATGGTGATACCTTACTAAAGGTAAACGGGCTTGAGATGTCAACCCCTGAGCATGCAATGCAGGCAATGTCTGCATTAAGGGGAATGGACAGGGTTACGCTTGATATAATAAGGGATAACTCAAAAACGACAATGACATATCAAATAAGATGATAACCACAGAACACAGAATACAGAACACAGAACACAGACGAAAGGCAACGACTTTTTATTTGTTGCTTTTTGCTTTTTGCTTTCTGCTTCTTGCTTCTGTTTCTTTCGCTGAAACCAAGCCTTCAGACCAGAAGATTGCCTTTAATTTTATTGATGTTGAAATACCCACTGTAATTAAATTCATGAGCGAGATTACAGGCAAGAACTTTATATTTGACGAAAGGATAAAAGGAAAGATTACAATTATAGCCCCTACAAAGCTTTCTGTGGACGACGCCTACAATCTTTTTACATCCGTGCTTGAGATTAAAGGCTTTACTGTTGCGCCGTCAGGAACAAAGGCATATAAGATTGTGCCAAGCTCCCTCGCACGACAATCGGGGGGGCTCTTTACAGAGGAGAAGGCCCCTGTCAATGAGGCGTATATAACAAGATTATTGCCTGTAGCGCATATCAGGGCAGAGGAGGCTGTGAGATTCCTTCAGCCTGTTGTCTCCCGTGACGGGTATATATCGGCCTTTGGCCCCGGCAACTTTCTTCTTGTTGTTGATTCTGCCTTAAACATAGAGAAGCTTATGTCCATACTCAGAAACATTGATCAGCCTCAGGTGCGTGAGAGGAATATAAAGATACATGTCTATTTTCTTGAAAATGCAGATGCAACAGAGCTTTCAAAGGTACTGGATGGGATAATAAAGACCGCTCAAACTCTTAAGAAGACTCCTCAGGAGCAGGCTGGTTTTTTTGATGCAATAAGCATTACGCCGGACAAATCAACAAATTCCCTTGTTATTATTGCTACACCTTCAGACTACCAAAATATTGTTGATGTAATAAAATCACTTGATAAGAAAAGAAGACAGGTCTTTGTTGAGGCGATGATTATTGAGGCCTCAATAGACAGGCTTGAAGAGCTTGGCGCAAAGTGGAGGGCAGCAGTAAGACATGAGGGAGAGCCGATTGTCATAGGGGGTTTTGGATCTGTGAACTCAGGGACTCTTCAGTCTATAGTCACGGGACTTGCAGGCTTTACAGCAGGCGGGTCAGGGAATTTTTTTAACATACCTGTAACAACCATAGATTCAACCGGCAACATTATCACATCAACTCTTACAGCGCCAGGATTTGCCGCCCTTTTTAATCTTAGCGATTTTAAGGATGCTGTTAATATCCTCTCAACGCCTCAGATACTTACATCTGACAACAAAGAGGCGGAAATAGTGGTTGGAGAGAATGTCCCTTTTATCTCAAAAAGGGAACGGGATATAACTACCACAAATACAGTTTTGAGCTCAATTGAGAGAAAAGATGTAGGCATAACGCTAAGGATTACTCCTCAGATTACTGAGGGAGAGCATGTGAAATTAGACATGTATCAGGAAATATCGGCTGTTAAGGAAGGGACAGAGAACATTATCACTACTGTTGGCCCTACAACAACGAAGCGGTCTACAAAGACCTCTGTTGTGGTTAAAGACGGACAGACAGTGGTTATCGGCGGGCTTATGCAGGAAAGGGAGGAAGAAAGCATCAACAAGACCCCTTTGTTAGGGGATATCCCTGTGTTAGGGTGGCTGTTTAAAAATAAAAGCCTATCAAAAAAGAAGACAAACCTTCTGGTGTTTCTCACCCCGCATATAATAAAAGAGTCAATGCAGCTTTCGCATATAACAGCAGGCAAACATCGTGATTTCTCAATGGCAGAGAAGCAATATGTTGAGGGAGAAATAATTGTAAGATTCAAAAATGATGTCCCTGAAACAAAGGCATTAGAGATAATATCTCAAAAAGGGGCGTCAGTTATAAGTTTTATTGAAGGTATAAAGGCTTATCACTTAAGGCTCAGGCCGGGTCAATCAGTAGAAGATGCAATAAAGGAATTTTCCGCTTTCCCCGAGGCTTCCTTTGCGGAGCCAAATTATAAAATAAAGATTTCTCCGGGCATGATAAAGGATACCCCTTCCGCACCAAAGGACTCATCTATTCCCCCGTCATTTGGTTTGCCGGCTCCGTCGGCAGCAACAGGCCATGGCAGATGATTGCAATGGAGAGCATAGAAAAGATAGAAGACGATGATATAGACATCTCCATACTTAAGGAGATACCTGTATCTTTTGTAAAAGGCAATCTCTTCTTGCCGCTCAGAAGGCAGAATGACGAGCTCCTTGGCGTTGTTGCGGACAGGCAGGGCGTATTTGCGCTAATGGATATGGCAAGGAGATATAACCTAAAGCCAAGACCTCTTCAGGCGCAAAAGGGAATAATACTTGATGCCATAAACAGGATTTACAGTCAGGCAAGCAGCGTAAGTCAGGTAATGGGAGAAATCAGAGGGGAAGACCTCTCAATGATTGCCACAGAGTTTGAGTCGCCAAGGGACTTGCTCGAACTTACTGAAGAGGCTCCGATAATAAGGCTTCTTAATGCTCTCTTAATGGAGGCAGTGAAGGAGAGGGCAAGCGATATTCATATAGAGCCGTATGAGAATGGTATTGAGGTGAGGCTAAGGGTTGACGGGGTGCTTAGAAAAGTTCTTAGTCCGCCAAAGATTATTCAGGATGCGCTAATATCACGAATAAAGATAATTGCAGGGCTTGATATAGCAGAAAAGAGACTGCCTCAGGACGGAAGGATAAGGCTTTTAATCGGAGGCAAGGATATTGATATTAGGGTTTCTATAGTGCCTACTTCGCTTGGAGAGAGGGCTGTGCTAAGGCTTCTTGACAGGCAGACAGGCATCCTTACTCTTGAGATGGTAGGGCTTGAGGGGGCAACCCTTGAAAGGTTCAGGAGTTTTCTTTCACGGCAAAACGGCATAATACTTGTTACCGGCCCCACCGGCTCTGGAAAGACCACTACATTATATGCATCTCTTCTGAGATTAAATACAGAGGACAGAAACATTATTACAGTGGAAGACCCTGTTGAATATCAACTAAAGGGCATTGGCCAGATCCATGTAAACCCCAAGATAGGCCTCACATTTGCGTCAGGGCTAAGGGCGATACTCAGACAGGACCCAGATATTATGATGGTCGGAGAGATTCGTGACAGCGAGACAGCAGAGATTGCCATTCATGCATCACTTACAGGGCATCTTGTGCTGAGCACACTTCATACAAACGATGCAGCAGGAGCGCTTACAAGGCTTATTGATATGGGGATAGAGCCGTTTCTTGTTGCGTCATCCCTTATAGGCGTTCTTGCCCAGAGGCTTGTAAGGTATTTGAGCTCCTTGAGGTTACGCCTGAGATAAGGGCGATGATTGCAGAGAGAAGAGACGCTCAGAGCATAAGGCATGCAGCAATAGGGCAGGGGTTTAAGACCCTTCGCACTGACGGCATAGAGAAGGTAATAAACGGGGTTACAACAATAGAGGAAGTTTTAAGGGTAACACAAGGCGATAGCGAGGGTGTTTAGAAATTGAAGATTCCCTGCAGCAAGCTGCGGGGAATATGTTTGCTATCCATTTAATTACCTAAGGAAATTTACTCTCCTGTAACCATTCAGTTACAGGTGGCTATTACCATAGTAATAGATGTGAAACCATATAATTCTCCACTAAAAATAGGGGTGCAGGGGTGTGTTATAAATGAAAATCAAGCATAATCCAGAACTAAAAAGATCAGCCTAAAATCAGAGAAATAACAGTACAAAAGCAGAAATAAAAAAGATTGAAAAAAAACACACCCCTTAATCCCCTCTTTTTAGAGGGGAAATATGGCAGAGTGATATTAAACGAATATGTCTTACCCACTTGAAATGAGAAAGAACCTTTTGCAAGCAGCAGCGGACATTTCTATTTTGCTTTGACAAATCAATAGCGTGCTATTGCAATGAAAACCGATAAATGGCAGAATAAAGACAAAGAATAAAAAGATGACAAAGGCAAAGATAAAAAGGCATAGCAGAGACCGAAGAATTAAAGAGATAAGCATGTTATGGTAAATCTTCATCCTCATGCAAAAGAAAGGCTCCTGGAGCGTGGAGCGACAGAGACCGAAGTTATTGCTACAGTGGAAAAGGGCGAGACATTTTCTGCAAAGTTCGGGCGCACAGGCTTCAGGCGAAATTTTCATTTTGACGGCGCATGGCGCAACAGACAATATGCAACGAAACAGATTGAAGCAATTGCCGTAAAAGAAAATAATGACTGGATAGTTGTTACCGTAACAACAAAATATTTTTAGCGGAGGAGAAAAATGAGACTAACATACGACCCAAGATACAATATAGCGTATATAAGACTACATGAGAAAGCAACAGAGGTGGAAACAATAAAGATAGGCGATGAGATCAATATAGACATTGCACCTGATGGCACTATTTATGGAATTGAATTACTTAACGCTAATGAGCAACTTAAAAAAGAGGATGCCGGCAAGCTCTTTGTAATCAATGAAGCAACAGGGGAAAAATCGGAACTTGTCTTGTCCTAACAACTTACAGCAGTGCTTCTATTTTTTAATTATCTCGTATTATGAGACTACTAATGAACCTCCCAGCCGCAGAGACTGTGGGGTATTGAAAATTTAATAATTTATCTTTAAAAAATTCACTCATTTTCTGAGGTTGGAGGAGGCTCTATTGGTATTTAGAGCTTGAGTGAAATTCCCTGTAGTAAGCTACAGGAAATCTAATGTAAGGATTTTTTTATTATTATATTCGCTCCTTGGGAGCTATCCATTTAAACTCATGCCTATCTTTAAATACACAGGATACAAGGAAGACGGCTCAGAGATTCAGGGCACTATTGAGGCTGACAGCCAGAGGGATGCCGCCTTAAAAGTTAAGACTACCGGTATTTATCCAAAGGATATAGCAAAGGCAGTATTTTCCAAAAGGCAGATTTTTTCAGTACAGCATGTATCACGAGACCTTCCTGCTGTCACAAGAAGCCTTTCCACACTGATAGCCTCGGGCGTTGCTGTCACGGAAGCTGTGCGGGCAGTGTCGTCAGAGCAGAAGGGCTATTGGAGAGATATATTAACGGACATTAAAGAAAGGCTCTTGTCAGGAGCATCCCTTGCGCGGGCTATGCAGACATATCCTTCTATATTTCCTGAATTCTATGTAAGTATGGTATCTGCCGGGGAAAACAGCGGAAGGTTGCCAGATGTGCTTTTGAAGTTATCTGACTTTATGGAATCTCAGGAAACCATAAAAAACAAGGTAAGGACATCTCTTGTTTATCCTGTATTTATGCTTTTTGTAAGCGCGTTCATACTTTTTTTTCTCTTTGCTTTTGTCGTTCCAAAGATAACAAAGATATTTGAAGAGACATCTGCAACGCTTCCGCTTATTACTGTGGCGCTGATATGGATTAGCAGTATGTTTAATAAATTGTGGTGGCTTGCTGCACTCCTGATGATTGCAGCGCTTATTTTCTATAGAGACTTTAAGGAATCAAAGAAAGAAGCAATTGATGCATTGCTGCTCAAAATGCCATTTGGGGTGCTGCAAAGCCTTTATTTATCACGGGTTGCGCTGACCATGTCTTTTCTTCTCTCAGGCGGTATCTCAATCCTTCAGGCGATGCAGTTAGGCGCAAAGGCAGCAGGAAACAGCGCGCTTGAAAATAAAGTAATGGCTGCCCGCACCCTTGTATCTCAGGGGGCAAAATTGTCAGACAGCCTTGAAGGGCTGCCGCCTACATTTTTACAGTTAATCTCTACAGGGGAACAGAGCGGACAACTGTCAGAGGTTTTAAACAGGGCTGCCATATCCTATGAGGCGGAGTTTGACAGGAAACTTCAAAGACTGGTGGGCCTTTTAGAGCCGTCGCTAATATTATTTATGGGAATAGTTGTCGGATTTATTGTTATTGCAATATTGCTTCCAATATTTGAATTAAACCAATTGGTAAAGTGAGGAAAATACAAAATGCAAAATGAAAAATGCATGTCTCAGAAAGACACAAAGGGCGATAAAAATGTCATTCCTGCGGAAGCAGGAATCCAGATAAAAGGAAATGGATTCCCGCTTACTACATGCGGGAATGACGGATTAAGGCTGGGCTTCACTCTTATAGAGGTGATGATTGTGCTTTTTATTATCGGCATCCTGACTGCTCTGATAGCCCCCCGGCTTATTGGCAGGACTGATGATGCAAGGGTTTCACAGGCAAAGGTGCAGATAAAGAATTTTGATACAGCATTGAAGCTCTATAAAATGGATAATGGATTTTATCCTTCAACAGCGCAGGGGCTTGAAGCGCTGATTATAAAGCCATCTGCAGGGCAGGTACCAAAGAACTACAGGGCCGGCGGTTACCTTGACAAAAAGAAGATGCCTGCTGACCCATGGGGGAATCAGTACGCATACATATCACCCGGAACGCAGGGAGATTACGATATCATATCGTATGGGGCAGACGGTGCGCCTGGAGGCGAAGGATATAATGCCGATATCTCAAACTGGGACCTGTAAATAAAAATTTCAAATTTAAAAATGCAAAATGCAAAATGCAAAATTAAGGAATTCCATAATTTTAAAATTTAAGTTTTTAATTTTAAATTCCCAAAGGGCAGGCTTTACCCTCCTTGAGTTAGTTCTTGTAATACTTATTATCTCTCTTGCCACAGCATTAATAATGCCGTCTTTTTCTGATATAGGAGAGGGCAGGTTAAAAACAGAGGCAAGGCGTCTTGGCGGAGCCCTGAGATATGTATATGATGAGGCGGTAGGGAAAAAAGAGTCTTATATATTTAGATTAGACCTTGATAAGGGGTTATGGGAATTTGAAGGCAGCAAGGAAAAGAGAGGGGCAGAGTTAAAAGGAGACGTTGAAATAGCAGACGTTATAACCCCGTCTCTTGGAAAGATTTCAAAGGGAGAGGTTTTTATAGAGTTTGGCCCCCTGGGCCCTGCCGAGCAGATAACATTGCACCTGAGAAAAAACAAATCAGAATATTCTGTCATTTTTAACCATTTAAACGGCAGGACAAAGACCCTTGAAGGCTACGCACTATAAAGGCAGTAACATTAAAGGCAGTAACAAGTTAATAGTAACGAGTAACAAGTTAAAAACTAAATACTCGTCGCTCGTCACTCGTCACTCGTTACTATATGCATGTATTGGTTTTACACTCCTTGAAGTAATGATCGCCCTTGCGATTGTTGGGGCAGTTTCAATAGTTATTATCCACACTGTTAATTATCATGCAGAGGTATCCTATGAGCACACAATTAAAACACGGATGGTTCTGCTTGCCCGTGAGAAGATAACAAATATGGAGATAAAACCCAGAAGAGAAAAAGGAACTTATAATGATTTTTTTTATGAGACTATTGTCAGCGACAGAGGCGACGGGACAGTTGAGTTAAAAGCGATAGTCAAGGGATACAATAAAGAGGTGGTTTTAAGTGAGATTGCCATTAAAAAATAAGGTTCTTCCGGGAAGTATGTGGATAAGCGCTGTCATTCCCGCAGTCCGTTGAGCGGGAATCCAGAATTCAAAGGATATAGATTCCTGATAAAAACCTCGGGAATGACACAGGATAAATATGAAAAGATTTTTTGTCTATATCCTTTGCAGTAAACGAA
>JACQXF010000051.1 GCA_016208855.1 Nitrospirota bacterium
ATTATTTTATCGCTTGCTTCAGCAAGCTGTTGCTATCGATCCCGTGCCGTATAAAGCAATGGTCAAGCAAGTGAGGCGATAATTTCATTGAATACTACACCATATATTGTATCTACTGGAGTCAAGGGGATACCCCATTTGAATATATTTATATTTAGAATAGTCACCATGAGGCATTATAGGAACGGCAGCCGAGAATGGAGCAGGATTTACCATCTCAGATGTCGTAGGTTGTGGTTGATAAACAGTTGAACAAGATACCATAAAAATACAAACAGCTAACATACTAATTATTCTTGAGATTATCATTCTGTCTGCCCCCCTAAATATTTTGCATAGCTATATAGCCATGTTATGAATTACTAATTATAGAATTAGTAACATAAAGAAAGATAAATGTCAACTTATAAATTTATTATTTCATAATTATAAATCTATAAGTTGTTTTAAATTGCCCCTTTTATTGTTATTTTTCATCTGAAAGGGGTTTTCATGAATCTTTTGGTTTTAGTTGGAAAAAGAATACAAGCTTTGAGAGAAAAACGTGGGCTGACGCAAGAGCAGTTAGAAGAAAAGACAGGAATAAACACTAAGTATATCAGCGCTATTGAGTGTGGACAGAAAAATGCCACAGTCAAAACCTTAGATAAAATTGCAAAGGGTTTGGATATAGAACTTTATGAGTTGTTCCTATTTTCAGGAGGGCTTGAATCTGAAAGGGCTGTAAAAAAAGCTATAGAGTCATTAATAAAGGAGGCAGACCTTAAGACATTAAATCTTTGTCTGGATTTTCTCAGGAAAGCATAGCTTAAGCAATAACGATTCATCAAATTATAAACCTTCCATAAAATTCATCAATATTTAATCTTGCCAGTTTTAAGATGCCGCGCAGTGTTCCGACTCTAATTCTTTGTGTAAAGGAACAACACAGCCAATCTCTCCTTCTGATGTCTTCTTTTTTAAGATAACATGACTGCCGCGCTGACGAATTCGCTGAAAGCCAAGTTTTTCTAATCTTCGGATTACATCTTCGCCAGAGAGTCTTTTTAATTTGGTTCTTCCGACATTTCTGTGGGTATATAATTAGAGTCTGTTTATAAACTCAACATTAAGACGTCATTCCCGCCCCCGATTACTAACTTCGAGGGCAGGCTCAAAGGACTGCGGGAATGACGGTGCTCGCTCACACAATTCGCAATTCCCGCAATTAGCCTTGCTGCAGACCTTTGAAATTCCGTGATGGCAGAGCGCAAAGTCATATTTCAGAGGGTCAAGAGGGTCAAGTTTCTTTAATGCCTCTGTTATCTGCACTGCTGTTTTCCAGTCCCCTGACGACCTCTCTGTAAAACCAAGACACCTTGAGATTCGGGCTATATGTGTGTCAAGCGGGATAATGAGCTTATCTTTAGGTATCCCCTTCCATATCCCAAAATCAATGTCCTTGTCTCTTATCATCCACCGCAAAAACAGATTCATTCTCTTACAGGCGCTTCCTTTAATTGGTGATGGAAAAAACTGAAGAAAACCCCTTGTCCTGATATTTTCATTATAAACAGGCGATGTATCTATGTTTAAGAGTGCGTCGATCAATCCTGTTAAGCCGCTCTCTATGTTTTTAGCGGTATCGCTGTAGCGTAATTTAAATAGCGCCTCTATGCTTTTAAATCTTTTTAAGACGATGCTTAACACATACAGAAGGCAGATGATATCATCATTGTCATTAAATCTGTATTTAATGCCTGCGAATATTTTCCTGTGTTTTTTTATGTTGAAGTCGGAAAGGAAATCATAAGGACTCTTCCCCATTGCGGAGAGGATTTTATCAACTACAGGCATAAATAATGTAACTTTGCCGTAAGCAAGGCAGGATGCTATAAAGCCGGAGACCTCAATATCAGAGTGGTTTTTATATTGATGCGGGAATTTTATCGGGTCATGAGAAAGCCTGCCCTTGAAGTCGTACTCTCTATAAAACCTCTCAAGAATTTCTTTTAACTCATACACTGCAATTGATTTCTGCATAGAAGATTATTCCCTTAAATCAGTGTCAGTGAATAGTGACAGTGTCAGCAAAGAAAAAAACTGACACTAAAATAGGGTTTGAAGACATTCATGTCCTTTTATCTTCTCTCTGTATTTCTTCCATGAGGGCGTCAAGGAGGTTCTCTTCCTTTACCTTCTTTATAACCTTGCCATGCTTAATAAGTATCCCAAAGCCGTTTCCACCTGCGATGCCTATGTCAGCCTCGCGCGCTTCGCCGGGACCGTTGACAACGCATCCCATGACGGCAACCCTTACCGGGGTTTTAATCTCCTTTAGTTTTGCCTCTACTTTTTTAACAAGTCCCTGTATGTTTATCTGGCATCTTCCGCATGTTGGGCATGATATTATCTCAGGCCCTCTTTCGCGGAGGTGCAAAGACTTTAAAATCTCATAGGCAACCTTAACCTCCTCTGCAGGGTCTGCAGTCAAGGATACCCGCATTGTGTCTCCTATACCTTCCCAGAGAAGCACCCCCAGCCCTACGGCGCTTTTTATTGTGCCCTGAAACAGAGGGCCTGCCTCAGAGATTCCTATATGCAGGGGATAATCAAACCTCTCGGAAAATAGCCTGTAGGCCTCAACAGTCTTAGGCACATCAGAGGCCTTAAGGGAGGCCTTTATGGAGGTAAAATTCATATCCTCAAGAATCCTTATATGCCTTCCTGCGCTCTCCACAAGCGCCTCTGCAGTGGGATGACCGTATTTTTTAAGAAGGTCTTTTTCAAGGGAGCCTGCATTCACGCCTATTCTTATCGGGATGCCTTTGTCTTTGGAGGCGCTTACAACCTCTTTTATCTTATCTTTCTCCCCAATATTGCCCGGGTTTATTCTCATGCCCTCTACGCCGTTTTTTATGGACTCAAGGGCGAGGCGGTAGTCAAAATGTATATCAGCAATAAGAGGGATATTTATCTCATTCTTTATTGCCTTGATAGCAGCAGCAGCCTCCATATCCAAGACAGCAACCCTGACGGCCTCGCATCCTGCCTCCTCAAGTTGTTTTATCTGCGAGACGGTTGAAGAGACATCTCTTGTATCGGTCTTTGTCATGGACTGCACAACAATAGGCGCATTGCCGCCAATAAAAAGATTACCGAGCCGTATGCTTTTAGTTTGCCTTCTCTTTATCATTAGTCTTTATTGCCTCACCTTTAACCGCCTCTTTTTTGCTTAACTGATAAAGGACTACTGCCCGCACATGCTCCTCAGAGGTGCTTGAAAAGTGATGGGTCCCGTCATTTTTTGAGACAAAATATAGGTAGCCTGTATCTGCCGGATAAAGCGCTGCCCTGATTGATTTTATGCCTGCAGAGGCTATTGGGCCGGGCGGAAGGCCTTTAATAACATATGTATTATATGGAGTGCGCCTTCTGAGGTCGCTTCTTGTTATCTTCTCTCCAAGCCTTTTTACGCCATAGATTGTTGTGGGGTCAGCCTGAAGCCTCATATTTTTTTTGAGCCTGTTATGATAAACAGCAGAAATCAACGCCCTTTCTTCATCCGCCCTTGCCTCTCTCTCAATAATAGAGGCAAGGGTTAAGACCTCTTTTTCGCTCATCCCTATTGCCTTGGCCTTCTGAAGCAATTGTGCGTTAAGATTCTGCCTTAACCGCGCAACCATTATTTTAAGGATATTCTCTGTATCCATGCCCTTTGCAAAATTATAGGTATCAGGATAGAGGTAGCCCTCAAGGCTCGGAGCATCTATCCCCATAGACTGAAGAAAGCCTCTGTCAATGACAAGCCTCCACGTCTCGTCAGCTGCCAGTCCTTTTTCAGCAAGCTTTAATCTTATTTCATCCATTGTAGAGCCTTCAGGGATTGTAATGGCATATTCAATAATCATGCCTTTTCTGAAGCGGTTAAATATATCCCATGTGCTCATGGACGTACTGATATTATAGTAGCCAGCCCTAAGCCTTCTGTCTGTCATTGTAATTCTTCCAAGAAAGAGAAGGACAAGCCGGTTTTTTATAATGCCTTCTCGTTTTAATATATTAATGCCCTCTGTATAAGTAACGCCATCAGGTATCCTGACCTCTTTCCATACCTCTTTAAAAAAAGAGGAAGGGACAAAGAGACTTAAATACAGGGAAAGCGCACCAAATAAAATAACACTGGAAACTGTAAAAACCTTGTGAGAGCGGCTGAAGACAAGCCTTTTCATCTCTTTAAGCTGTCAAGATAACCCTGAAGGATTATTACTGCGGAGATTTTGTCCCTGAGCTCCCTTCTTTTTTTTCTGCTTGTATCTGCTTCAAGCAGCACCCTTTCAGCAGCAACGGTGCTTAATCTCTCATCCCAAAGATGAACCGGAAGGGATAAGAGAGACTTAAGTTCTTCTGCGAATTTTAAAACCTTCTCCCCCTGAATTCCAATGGTGCCGTTGAGCATCTTTGGAATTCCGACTACAATGGAGTCAACCTCGTATTCCTCAATAACTTCTCTTAATTTTTTTATGCAATTCTGCCTATCGATTGTCTTTAGCCCCTGCGCTATAAGCCTAAGGCTGTCGCTTACAGCCACTCCTATATGTTTATCGCCGACATCAAGTCCAAGTATTCGCATTGATTTAGCATGCCAGAAAGATTGGTTAAAAAGCAAACAAGCTTGCCTTGACTTTTAAAGGTGCTTTCAAGTAACGTATCTACATCGCGGGGTGGAGCAGCCTGGTAGCTCGTCGGGCTCATAACCCGAAGGTCAGAGGTTCAAATCCTCTCCCCGCTACCAATACAATAGATGCTCGCTGCTCCTGAAAGGAGTCCGCGGGCTTTTTTTATTAATACTAATTCCTCGCATTGAAATTTCATTTGAGGTGTGATAATGCCAATTCTTTATCTTGATTGTTCATCCGGTATAAGCGGCGATATGCTGCTTGGGGCGTTTATTGACGCAGGGGGGTCTTTTAAGGAGCTTGAGAAGGGTTTGTCGCGCCTGAATATAAAAGGCTATAAATTAAACGCAAAAATTGTAAGACGCGCAGGGTTCAGGGCAACTAAGGTGGATGTAATCCTTAAGTCAGGGGTCAGGGGTCAGGGGTCAGGGGTCAGAAGATGGAAAGATATAAATAGCATAATAACAAAATCATCTCTTCCAAATGATATAAAACAAAAAGGCTTGACGATATTTAAAAGGCTTTTTGAGGCTGAGGCAAGAGTTCACGGTGAAAAATTTGAAGACGTCCATCTTCATGAGCTTGGTGGGATTGACTGTATTGTTGATATTGTTGGAACACTTATATGTCTTGATTTCTTAAAAATTGAGAAGCTCTACTCATCCCCTCTAAATCTCGGAAGCGGAACTGTCAGGACAGAGCATGGAATCCTGCCTGTGCCTGCGCCTGCAACCATTGAGTTATTAAAAAACATTCCTGTTTACTCATCAGATATACCTTTTGAACTTACCACACCGACAGGGGCAGTGCTTATGTCAACACTTGCACATGACTTTGGCAGCATGCAAAATATGCAGGTTTCAAAAATAGGCATTGGCGCAGGGGGGAAGGATTTTAAAACACAGCCAAATGTGTTGAGAGCCTTTATAGGTCAGAAGTCAGAAGTCAGAAGTCAGAAGTCAGGAAACAACATAACAGTAATTGAGACAAATATTGATGATATGAATCCGCAGATATATGAATATGTAATGGGTAAACTCTTTCAGGCAGGGGCGCTTGATGTCTTTCTAACCCCTGTTATTATGAAGAAGGGAAGGCCTGGCATTAAGCTTTCAGCGCTTTGCAGCGATGCAAAGAAAGAGGATGTTATAAAGGCTATCCTCAGGGAGACAACAAGCATCGGGGTTAGATTTTATGAGGCAGAGCGAAAGATATTAGACAGGGAGATTAAAAGCATAGATACAGAATTTGGAAAGATAAATGTAAAAGTATCAAAACTCGGAGATGATATAATTAAGACAGCGCCTGAATATGAGGACTGCAGAAGGATTGCAAAAAAGTTAAATATGCCTCTTATAGAGGTTATGAAAAGAATCGATGTCTCTTAAGGAAATTGAAAAAAAAGTTTTCTCCAGCAAAAGGCTTACTCAAAAAGACGCCATTACGCTTTATCAAAGCGATGACATTTTCACTATAGGCAGGCTTGCTTCCCATATTGCCCATAAGAAGAACGGCAATAATGCGTATTTTATTTATAACCATCATATAAACCCAACAAACATCTGCGTTAACCGCTGCAAGTTTTGCGCATTCAGCCGTTCAAAAGGAGATACCGGCGCGTATGAATTGACCATTGAGGACATTATTAAAAAACTAAAAACTAAAAATTCAGAACTCAAAACTATCTATAAGGAAGTTCACATCGTAGGCGGGCTTCATCCTGACTGGCCCCTTGAATACTACCTTAATATGCTTTCAGCGATAAAGAAGGCATATCCGGCCATAACCATAAAGGCATTCACTGCTGTTGAGATTGATTACCTGTCAAGGCTCAGCGGATTATCTCTTGCGGATACATTAATAAAGCTAAAAGAGCACGGCCTTGACCTTATGCCGGGAGGGGGCGCAGAGATATTTGCATGGGATATAAGAAGCAAGCTTTGCCCTGAGAAGATAAAAGGCGAACGGTGGCTTGAGGTGATGGAGACAGCGCACAGTGTCGGGATAAAGACCAACGCAACAATGCTTTACGGGCACATTGAAACATATGAGCACAGGGTAGACCATATGCTTAAGCTAAGAGAGCTTCAGGATAAGACAGGTGGCTTTCAGGTATTTATACCGCTTGCATTTCATCCCAAAAATACCAAGATAAAGACCTCTCATCATGCATCAGGCATTGATGACATTAAGACAATTGCAATAGCAAGGCTCTTTCTTGATAACTTCTCTCATATAAAGGCTTACTGGATAATGCTTGGAGAAAAGGTCGCACAGCTTGCGTTGCTTTTCGGGGCAGACGACCTTGACGGCACGGTGATAGAGGAGAAGATAACTCATTCAGCAGGCGCAACGAGCGAAGAAGGAATTACCAAAGATACATTGATAAACCTTATAAGAAAAGCCGGCAAGACGCCTGTGCAAAGAGATGCATTTTATAATCATCTTAAGGTGTATAGTTAACCTCACTGAGGTTCTGCTGTCTCACGAACTGATTGTCTCCAGACATCTTCTCAATGAACTCCGAGAAGTCTTGCAGAAAAAATGAGGCGCCTTCTTAATGGATAATAAATATCGCTGCGCTACCAGCAGCCTTTTATATGATTATCAGGTCTTGCTTCTTGCGGGTCGTTCCATGAACCTGTAAATTCGTCTTCTTTTTTGGTTCTTCCGACATTTCTGTGGGTATATAATTAGAGTCTGTTTATAAACTCAACATTAAGACGTCATTCCCGGAAGAACCTCTTTTTGTTATAGTCAGCAAACTAAGGAGAAGATAGACTTAGATATTGACATGGCCGCTATCAGGAGCCGCAAACTACAAAATGAATTTTAGATAATTTCCATGATTGATTACCTGAAGCCCGGCATTGGGATAAGTCTTAAGCCAGTCCTTTGGCATTTTAACAGTCTTTTTTTCCGACCATTTAAATTCAAAGCCAAAGATACTGCCTTCGCGTTCCTCAAGCCAATCAATCTCCTGTCCATCATATGTGCGCCAGAAATAAAATGACCCGTACATCTCCTGATAAGCGCATTTTTTCAGTCTTTCGCTTGCAAGAAAATTCTCCCACAATGCCCCGATGTCGTTACGGCTGTTAATAGGATTAAACTGGGAAATAACTGCGTTTCTGATGCCGTTGTCCAGAAAATAATATTTTGCCTTGCTTACTATTTCCTTTCTTAAATTTCTGCTGAACCCTCCTATGCGTTTAATGACGAATGCTTTTTCAAAAATATCAAGATAACGGCCGACCGTCTTGACGTCAAGCTTGATTTGCGATGAGAGTTCATTAAGAGAAACCAGATTCCCGGTTTGAAAGGCGATTAATTTTAGGAGGTCTATCAAAACCTTTGACCCTTTGACCTTCTCAAGCGTCAGGATATCCTTAAGCAAATAAGAGCTTACGAGCTCCCCCAGCACAGATATTTTCTCCTTACGGC
Organism: Nitrospirota bacterium; assembly: GCA_016208855.1. Classification (GTDB taxonomy): domain Bacteria; phylum Nitrospirota; class Thermodesulfovibrionia; order UBA6902; family DSMQ01; genus JACQXF01. The sequence goes on from JACQXF010000051.1 coordinate 8,103, forward strand.
TTTTGGCAGTAACAACCTCAGGATAAGAGCCAAAGGTAATGAACTCCTCCAACCGCTCTCTTAACTCATGCCGGTTATGTATTGATAAGAGTTCTATTTGCGCTAATGGGTAAAGAGTGATCGTTGTTTTTCTTCCTGTCAACGGCTCTCCCACTGCTCCCGCAAGATCAAAAGATGATGAGCCTGTTGCAATGACCCTAATATTTGGAATCTGATCTACGATAATCTTTAGCCCCATTCCAATATTAGGTATCTGCTGCGCTTCATCAATAGCCAATAAATCATAACCAGAGGCATATTCAAGAATTTTAGAGAAATCCTGAGAGCCTAATATATGCTGTGTTAGTATATTGTCGCCTGAATCCAATTTATATTTTAGCTTTGACTTTTTTAAGAAGGTATTTAAAAGCGTAGTCTTGCCAACACGCCTCGCTCCGTAAATCACCAGAACTTTATTGGGGGTTATAAGATTATTAAGGTCATATATTCGTTTAATCATAGATTTAAAGCCTACACTAAATCCATAAATTTGTCAAAATTTATGGATTTATATTCCATAAATTTCATGAAAGTTGCCTAATAAAATATAGGCAGAACGAAGAGAGCAAAAGAGAATAGAATAATTTCTGACCAATTGCAAGCAGTATGCACTGCTAAAGCGGCAGCTCCATATCAGATACCTTTCTAAAGCTTTTTCTGTGTATCGGGCAGGGGCCGTGTTTCTGCAAAACCTCAATATGCTTAGGAGTGCCGTATCCTTTATGCTCTTTAAAATTATAAAATGGATACTCTTCATGATGTTTTTGCATTATGTCATCCCTTACGACCTTGGCAATAATAGAGGCTGCTGCTATTGAGGCGCTGTGGGATTCGCCTTTTATAATAGATTTCTGCGGTATTTTAGTATCAGGAAGTTTGACTGCGTCAATCAGGACAATATCAGGCTCCTGCTTTAGATCCTTAAGCGCTGACTGCATGGCAAGCTTTGTGGCCTGCAAGATATTTATCCTGTCTATGGTAGGGGCATCTACAATACCAATGCCTACCGAGAGGGCATTATAGATAATTTCATGAAAGAGTCTCTTTCGCCGGTACTCAGAAAGCAGCTTTGAATCCTTAACGCCTTCAATGAAGATGTCTTTGGGGAAAATTACTGCGCCTGCAACTACGGGGCCTGCGAGAGGCCCCCTTCCTGCCTCGTCAATCCCTGCAATCAGGGGATAGGATTCTCTGATCTTTTTATCATAGAGAAAGAGTGGGCTTGAAGTATTCTTAGGCTTCTTTGACACACTTTACTGTGAAGGCGCTTATGTTGTTGTATGAGCCGCAGCGCTAAAGGCCTTTTCCTTTACCTTTGCTGCCTTGCCTTTTTTGCCTCTAAGGTAATAGATCTTTGCCCTTCTTACACGCCCTTCTTTAATAACCTCAAAGCTGTCTATCATAGGAGAGTAAAGCGGAAAGATCCTCTCAACACCGACTCCGTAGGAGATTTTTCTCATTGTAAACATTTCCCTTGTGCCGGTTCCTTTACGGGCTATTACAATGCCCTCAAAGGGCTGAAGCCTCTCCTTGTCTCCTTCAATAACCTTTATCCCTACCCTTATAGTATCGCCTATGCGGAAGGAAGGAATATCTTTTTTAAAACCGCCTTCTACAACTCCCATAGCATCCATTTTATTGCTCCCCCTCTATCTCTGAAATTAGTTTTTTATCAATATCAGAAAGCTCAATCCTTTTAAGAAGGTCAGCCCTGACATTCATTGTCTTTCTTAATGCCTCTTTCCTCCGCCAAAGCCAGATCTCCCGGTGATTGCCTGATATAAGCACCTCAGGGACATTCATCCCTTCGTATTCCCTTGGCCTTGTGTAATGGGGATAATCAAGCAGCCCCCATGAGAAAGACTCTTCTTCCTTGGACTTCTCATCACCGAGCGCTTCCGGGATGAGCCTCGCAGAGGCGTCAATTATAACAAGGGCAGCTAACTCACCCCCTGTCAGAACATAATCCCCGATGGATATCTCATCATCCACAAGGCATTCCCTTACACGCTCGTCTATGCCTTCATACCTTCCGCATATGAATACAAGCCCTCTTTCCTCTTTTGAGAGTTCCTCAGCCTTTGCCTGGCTGAAGGGCTCGCCCTGCGGGGTAAGGAGAACTACCCTCCTTGGGATGCCGTCTTTTTTAATGCCCTCTACTGCCTTGAAGATCGGCTCAGGCTTAAGCACCATCCCCGGGCCTCCGCCAAAAGGATAGTCATCAACCTGCTTATGCCTGCCTTCTGCAAAATCCCTGATATTATGGACCCTGACCTGAAGAAGCCCTCTCTCCTGCGCCCTCTTTAAGATGCTCTCCTTAAGATAGGCGTTTACTATATCAGGAAAGAGCGTCAGGACGTCGCATTTCACTATTCTAATATCTCAAGAACACAGTGCTTGCCAAGCTTTGCGCCTGCAGCACCAAGTATTGACCTCATTGCCCTTGCGGTTTTTCCCTGCTTGCCGATGACCTTTCCAAGGTCGCTCATTGCAACTTTAAGCTCATAAACAGTTGTCCTCTCTCCTGTTACCTCAGTAACAGCAACCTCCTCCGGCTTATCAACCAGAGCCTTTGCCATCTGCTCAATTAAGTCTCTCATGCTTCCACCTCCATCAATCAGGATTTTCTGTAAGTCCAGCCTTAATTATATGCCAGAGATCTTCAACAGTTTGCTCACAGTAGAAGTCGGCTGTGCTCCGCAGCCAAGCCAATATTTAGCCCTTTCGGTATTTATAGCTATCTCTGAAGGCTCCTTCATAGGATTGTAAGTCCCGAGGATCTCTATAAACGGGCCGTCTCTCCTTGACTTGGAATCAGTCACAATCACCCTGTAAAAAGGCATTTTCTTTGCCCCCAGTCGTGTAAGTCTTATCTTTACCAAGTTGCATCCCCCCTTCTTACTTCATCAACTTGCGAAGTACAGTTAATACCACAACAATTAAAATTAAAAATGTAATTATCTTTCCCATCTTACTTAAAAACCTCTCATAAAGCCTGTCATCTGCTTAATCCTGTCAAGGCCTCTGCCGCTTTTAAACATCTTAAGCATCTTCTTCATCTGCACATACTGCTTAAGCAGTTTATTTACATCAGAGACGGTAGTTCCGCTTCCATGGGCTATCCGCTTTTTACGGCTGCCGTTAATTATAGCATAATTCTCTCTTTCTTTCTTAGTCATTGAGTTAATCATCGCCTCAATCCGTATAAACTCTCTGTCATCCACAGAAGCCCCTTTTATCTGTTTGCCAAGCCCCGGTATCATGCCAAGGATATTTTCAAGCGGCCCCATCTTTTTAATCTGCTTTATCTGATCCCTCAAGTCTTCAAATGTAAACCTGTCTTCCTTTATCTTTTTATGGAGGTTCGCGACATCTTCTGCATTCACTGACTCCTGTGCCTTCTCCACAAGGCTTACTATATCGCCCATCCCAAGGATTCTTCCTGCCATCCTCTCAGGATGAAACGGCTCAAGGAGGTCTATCTTCTCGCCTACGCCTATGAATTCTATGGGTTTCCCTGTGACAGAGGCTATTGAGAGCGCTGCGCCGCCCCTGGCATCGCCATCCATTTTTGTAAGGACAACGCCGTTAATATCAAGCCTGTCATTAAAGGACTTTGCGATATTTACAGCGTCCTGCCCTGTCATGGCATCTGCCACAAGAAGTATTTCACGCGGCTTTGTCTCTGCCTTTACAGCATCAAGCTCCTTCATCAGGTCTTCATCAACATGAAGCCTTCCTGCTGTATCAAGAATTACTATATCCCAGCCCTCTGCCTGGGCCTTTTTGATTGCCTCAGCGCCGACCTTTACAGGGTCATCCCCTGCCCGGGTGCCGTAAACAGGTATGCCTGTCTGAGAGCCCAGCGAGGTCAACTGCTCAATAGCGGCAGGCCTTTGGGTATCAAGCGCTGCAAGGAGAGGACGGCGGCCGTCTTTTTTAAAGCCCTTCGCAAGCTTTGCAGAGGTTGTGGTCTTACCGGAGCCGTGAAGCCCTACCATCATAATGACAGTCGGGGGATTAGGGGACAGGTGGATTTTTCTCTGGCTTTGGGATGCCTCGTCTCCGCCTCCCATAAGGCTGCATAGCTCATCATGGACTATCTTTACAACCTGCTGCCCCGGGGTAATGCTGTCAATAACCTCTTTGCCTACTGCCCTTGTCTTTATCTTTTCCGTAAAATCCTTTACAACCTTAAAATTAACGTCCGCCTCTAAAAGGGCGATCCTTATCTCCTTCATTGCCTCGACAATGTCTTCTTCTTTTAAAAGACCGCGGCCTTTTAGCTTCTTAAATATGCTTCCTAATTTTTCTGATAATGCCTCAAACATAATTTAGTTGTTAGGGGTTAGGGGTTAGTTACGTAACAAAAGTTTCTTACGTTTTTGCCAATCCCCGCAGTTAAAAATTCTCCTCTATATATTTCTCTGCATTTATGGCAGCAACAGTGCCGTCCCCTGTAGCAGTGGATATCTGCTTCACTGAGCCTGACCTTACATCCCCAACGGCAAAGATGCCGGGCGCCGAGGTAGCCATATTATCATCAGTAATTATATAGCTCTGCTCGTCAAGCCTTACAAGCCCCTTAAGGAACTCTGTGCTTGGATTATAGCCTATATATATAAAGACGCCCTGAACCTCAAGAGGGGCTGCCTCTCCTGTCTTTACATTCTTAACATGTAAGGACTCTACAGTGTCAGCTCCGTCTATTTTTTCAGGGACTGAGTTCCAGATAAACTTAATCTTTGGATTTGAAAATGCCCTCTCCTGCAAAACCTTTTCTGCCCTGAGTTCGTCTCTTCTATGCACTATATAAACAACCTCAGCAAACCTTGTAAGAAATATCGCCTCCTGTATGGCAGAGCTGCCGCCTCCTATAACCGCTATCTTTTTATCTCTGAAAAAGGCGCCGTCACATGTAGCGCAGTATGAGACACCTTTACCGCGGTACTTAGTTTCTCCCTCAATATTAAGAAGTCTTGGGCTTGCCCCTACAGCGAGGATAATGCTTTTTGCCTCAAAGGTCTGGCCGTCTTCAAGGGATACCTTCTTTATGTTCCCCTCTACTTTTATGTCGCTGACATCACCCTGGATTATCTCAAGGCCGAACTTCTTTGCCTGGTTCTCCATTTTTTGGGAAAGGTCAAAGCCGGCAACCCCCTCGTCAAAACCGGGGTAGTTTTCCACCCATTCAATAGTGGCAACCTGGCCGCCGGGGATGGCCTTCTCAATGAGAAGGCTACTGAGCCTTGCCCTTGAAGTGTAAAGCCCTGCAGTCAAGCCGCCGGGGCCTCCGCCGATAATTAAAACCTCAAAAAGCATTTCTTTAAAGGAGGGAATCTAATTTTGCCTTTAGCTGTCCCTTTGGCACAGCGCCTACTACCTGGTCAACCGGCTTTCCGTCTTTGAAGAATATCAGGGTTGGTATTCCTGTGATTTTGAAACGGCTTGCAAGGTCAGGGTTTTCGTCTGTATTTACCTTTACAAACTTTGCCTTTCCGTTATACTCTTTTGCCAGCTCCTCAACGGTTGGCGCTATCGTACGGCATGGGCCGCACCATGTTGCCCAGAAATCAGCCATTACAAGGCCTGATGACGGACCTACCTCTTTATCCCATGATTCCTTGGTAACATTAATAACATTTTCAGACATCGCAGTATCCTCCTCGGCTTAAAGATTGGAGTTTCATTATATTTATTTAAAAGGTGTTTTGTCAATTTTACCTGTATATTTTTTGCCTTCTTATACGTAAGCTCCACCTCATGGTTGGGCGTTTACTTCTGTCTTAACTTCTCTTTTCATGAACCAATTGGGCACATCTATAACCTTGTCCTCAGCGATGACTCGAAATCCGAATCGTTTATAGAACTCCACATTCTGCGGCTTATCTGTTTCCAGATAGGCTACACTTCGGTCTGTATCCATAAATTCACAGAATGGAGTTCCCCCGAAAGAGCGGACACACCGAAGGGTTAGGTAGAATATAAACCTTAAGGACCTTGGAGGTGTGAAATGAAGGAGAAAAAAGGGAACAGGAAGTACGACAAGCAGTTTAAGGAAGAGGCGATAAGGCTTGTAACAGAGGGCGGGCGGCAGGTAACAGAAGTAGCCCGGAGTCTTGGGATACATGAGAATCTGTTACGCACATGGAAACGGAAGTATAAAGAGGATCCTGCAGGGAGTTTTCCAGGGAAGGGGCATCTGAAGGCGCAGGATGAAGAGTTCAGGAAGTTGCAGAAAGAAAATGAGAGTCTCAAGGAGGATAGGGAAATCCTAAAAAAAGCATTGGCCATTTTCTCAAAACACCCCAAATGAAATACTGGTTCATAGACCAGCATAGCTCCTCACATGGGGTGCAGAAGATGTGCCGTGTACTTGGCGTATCACGGAGCGGGTATTACGGATGGAAGAAGAAGCCTGAG
>JACQXF010000015.1 GCA_016208855.1 Nitrospirota bacterium
AAGGTGCCATTTCGTTTACTGCAAAGAATATAGACAAAAAATCTTTTCATTTAAATAAACTGGATTCCCGCTCAAAGGACTGCGGGAATGACGGTGCTCGCTCACACAATTCCCGGAAGCACCGTTTTTAAAAAACACCCAATAGGTGTCATTCCCGCTTGTCGGGCATCTTTCTGAAAACAAGGAATGATTCTGGACAAGCCAGAATGACAGACTAAAGAATCGCTCAATTTGGGGATAAGTAAAAAAAGGGGATAATTTTGTCGCTGAGTTAATCTATTAATTTTAAGAACTCTTCATACGATATTATCTTAATCCCAAGGCTTTTTGCCTTATCAAACTTTGAGCCCGGTTCTTCTCCGGCTATAAGATAGTCAGTGCTCTTTGATACAGAAGATGCCGCATGTCCGCCTTGCCTCTCTATTATTTCTTCAACCCCTTTCCGCGGCGCCGGCAGGGTGCCTGTAATTACAAACGTAAGTCCTTCGAGGGAACGGCTGCCTTTTTTCTCTCCTTCAAAGTCAGGATTTGTGATTTTTATTCCTAAAGAGATCAGGGTCTGAAGCGTATGTATATTTTTTGGGTCATTAAAGAAGTTTGATATTGAAGCAGCGATCTTTTCTCCTATCTGTGTTATGGCAAGCAGTTTTTTCGGGCTTTATATAATATAAGTCTTCAATGGTCTTAAAATTCTTTGCAAGCAGTACTGCAGCATATTCTCCTACATGCAGGATGCCCAGCGCATATAAAAATCTTGAAAGGGCAGGGCGCTTGCTTTTTTCAATTGCGTCCATAAGGTTTTGTGCAGATTTTTCTGCAAACCTTGGAAGGTTAAGCAGGTCTTCTTTTTTAAGTTTATAGATGTCTACAAAGTGTTTTATTAAGCCGTTTGAATAGAGAAGTTCAACATTCTTCTCTCCAAGTCCTTCAATATCCATTGCCCCTCTTGATACAAAATGCCTTATCCTCTCTTGAACTTGTGCAGGGCAGTCAAGCCTTATGCATCTGACAGCAACCTCTCCCTCTTCCCTTACAATCTTTGAGCCACAGACAGGGCATTTCTCAGGGATAGGAAAGTGTTTCTCTCTGCCTGTCCTTTTGTCTTTTATCACCATTATCACACGCGGGATTACCTCGCCGGCCCTTTCAACAACCACTGTATCACCTATCCTTATGTCTTTTCTCTCTATCTCATCCCAGTTATGAAGCGTAGAGCGCGATACAGTGACGCCTCCAATCCTTACAGGCTCAAGCATGGCAACAGGGGTTATAACACCTGTCCTTCCAACGCTTGCGATTATTTCAAGAATCTTTGTGGTTCCCTGATGCGCCGGGAATTTATATGCCGCTGCCCAGCGCGGCTCTCTTGTCTTTATGCCAAGCTGTTTTTGAAGCGTGAAATCATTAACTTTTATAACAGCGCCGTCTGTTTCAAATGGAAATTCAGCCCTCTTTTTCTCTATTTCATTAATGACTTTTATTACATTCTCAATGCCGTCAACTGCCTTGATAATAGCAGGCGCCGGGAACCTTGTCTTTTTAAGCCATGCTATGAATTCCGATTGGCTTTTAAATTCCCTGCCTTTGACTGCGCCGATTCCATAACATGCAAGATGAAGCTTGCGTGATGCGGTAATTGAGGGGTCAAGCTGCCTGATAGAGCCTGCTGAGGCATTCCTTGGGTTTGCAAAAAGCGGCTCTCCTTTTTTTTCTCTTTCTCTATTTAGGGCCTCAAAATCCTTTATGTCCATATACACTTCACCGCGAATATCAATTTCATCAGGAATGTCGTCGCCTTCTATTTTTAGTGGAATAGACTTTATTGTTTTTATGTTATGCGTGACATCTTCTCCTTCGTAGCCGTCGCCCCTTGTGGATGCCTTATGCAAAAGCCCGTTTTTATATGTAAGCTCCATTGCAAGCCCGTCGTACTTAGGCTCAACAGTGTAATCTATCTCTGAATCAGATTTAAGATACCGTTTTATCCTTTGGTCAAACTCCATTACGTCTTCATGGGAGAAGGCATTTTCAAGCGAAAGCATTGGCTCTGTGTGTCGGACTTTATCAAACTTCTCAAGCGGCGCCGCGCCTATGCGCTGGGTGGGAGAGTCAGGCAGGGCATAGTGGTATTTGTCTTCTAATTCTTTCAATTTATGATAAAGCCTGTCATATTCCTCATCTGAGATAACAGGAGAGTCAAGCACATAGTAGCGGTAGCAATGATAGTTAAGGTCTTTGACGAGGTGTTCTATTTCATGCTTAATAGATTGAGAGATTTTGTCCATTTTTTTTACTTTATAAAACCTAATACCCCTCTACAAATTCAACCAATAATTTTAACGCCAAGAGGCTTGCCTGTTCTTTATTTGCCTCCCTGCTTCCTCTTAGTCTTAATTCATGGCATATAGTGTTGCCTTTTTTGCTTACTGCCACATAGACTAACCCTTTCTCTTTACCTTCAAGCACATCAGGCCCAAGGTTGCCAGTGGTAGATAGTGAGTAATCTGATTTTGTCAGGAGACGAATCTTTTCAGCCATCTCTTCTGCTGTCTTTTTACTTACAACGCCATAAGATGAAATGGTTTTAGAAGATATTTTAAGTATGCCCTTCTTTGCCTTAGCAGAATAACTCACAACCCCTGCCTCAAAGAAACTGCTTGCCCCGGGAAGCAGTGTAATATAATGGCTTATAAGACCGCCTGTGCAGGACTCGGCAACTGAGAGCTTTATCTTTCTTTCTTTAAAGATTTTATGAACTTGTTGGATAGCCTTTAGCGTTGCCCTATTCATAGCAATATTATAATCAACTTGCTATACTCTTGCTATGAAATATGCATATCTTAAAAAGACACAAAAGGCTATAAAAATCTCCCCTAACCCCTCTTTGCTAAAGAGTGGAACAATTATCCCCCACTTTGGGAAAGGGGGGATTTTCAGGTGAGAATCGCCCTTACCATAGCAGGCTCTGATCCATCAGGCGGGGCAGGGCTTCAGGCCGATTTAAAGGTCTTTAAGTCCTTTGGGGTTTACGGTTTAAGTGTTCCGTCTGTGCTTACTGCACAGAGCACAACCGGAGTAACTGATATTTATGAAATATCCCCGTCATTCTTTTCTTTACAGATTGATACCATTCTGAAAGATATATTGCCTAATGCCCTTAAAACAGGAATGCTTTACAGTCCTGAGATGGTAAGGATTGCTGCAGAAAAGGTTAAAGAGCATTCATTGACAAATCTTGTCATTGACCCTGTGACCGTATCTTCTACAGGCTTCTCCCTTGTTCAAGACAAGACGCTTAATGCCCTGAGTGATTATTTATTCCCGATTTCAGTAGTAATAACGCCTAATATTTATGAGGCGTCAGTCTTCACAGGGATGAAAATTAATAATGAAGACGACATGAAGGATGCTGCAAAGAGGCTTAAAAAGTTTGGCCCGAAGGCAGTTATTGTTACAGGGGGGCATTTGGAAGAAACCGCAATTGATGTACTGTGGGACGGAAAAGAATTCTTTATATTAAAAAGCGGAAGGGCTGAGGGAGAGTATCATGGAACAGGGTGTGCCTTTTCTGCGGCTATAACTGCATGTCTTGCTTTGGGCTTTGATATAAGAGAGTCCGCCCTGAAGGCAAAGAGGCTTGTTGAAGATGCCATAAAATCTGCTGTCAGTATTGGGAGAGGTATGAAGCTTTTGAATTTGTGATTACAGGGGGGTAAAAATAAAAAATCCCCTTCATGCATTGCATGAAGGGGATTGGGGGGTGTCAATTACTGTTTTGTTACATTAATTGCCCTGAAGCCTTTTGGGCCCTTTTCAGTCTCGAAACTGACTGCGTCTCCTTCAGCAAGGGTTTTAAACCCGTTGCCCTGGATGGAAGAATAGTGGACAAAGATATCGCTGCCGTCTTCGCTTGTGATAAAGCCAAAACCTTTTGCTTCATTGAACCACTTTACTGTTCCATTAGCCATTTGCTGTACCTCCTTACTTATGAGAATTGAAGCTTCAGAATAACAGTGGTTAATGAAAAAGGCCACAAAGTTAAAAGCCTCTGTGACCTTATCAGATCAAAAACTTCTAAAACTTCAGAAATAAAGTAACATGCTAACAATAAAAAGTCAATAGCTAATTAGCCGTTATAATTATTAATTATTGACAGATACATTTATAACAGTTTTAACATTCCCTCTTGGGTTGAAGTCTCCTGTTACCTCTAACATTCTTGGTTTGAGAAGCTTCTTCAGGGCGTCAAATATCTGGTTGACTGCTGCCTCATGAGATATGTGTTGATCTCTGAATTTATTAAGATAGAGTTTCAAAGACTTCAATTCAATGATATGCTTGTCAGGTATATAGTTGATTTTAATAGTTGCATAGTCAGGGTAACCTGATCGCGGGCAGAGACAGGAAAATTCAGGGAATGTTATCTCTATATTGTAATCCCTGTCAGGGCAGGGATTATCCCATTTTTCAAGTCTTGCCTTTGAGATTGCCTTTTCACCGTATTTTATAACCATAAGCTAAGAACTGAAGTTAGTGTGTGCCGTGTATAAGTGCAGGAAGGCATCTTACGCAGACATAAAGCTCCTGTCCTTTGTGTTCACATGGCAGGAGCACTTTCTCTTCACTTGTAGCGCCGCAGTTTAGGCATTTATGCTCCATTATTTCCCTCCTGAACTTTTTTGAGTTCATTTACTATTACCTCAGGGTCCATATTGTGCATTGTAGCGCCGAATGCTATTGACTCCACATTTATGCCAGGGCATGTAAAGCACCCGGAGCCGAAATACTTCTGTATAACATCTTTCCCGCCAGGGATGTTTTTTATAACATCTCCTATCATTGAGTCCTTTGTTACTTCCATGTTTATCTCCTCCTAAATTAATCTTCTTATTTTGCCCCTATGGGTTTTATTGTCTTCAGTATGTTAAATGCAAAAAGAACGGCACCAAGAACTGAAAGCAGGGCTGACATAATAAGCATTCCCTTAAACAGCGGGTTGTAATCAAGAGGCCAGCTCACTGCCATGCCTATAAGCCCGGCGTTTGCAACCCAGAACTGCACCCTTACAATCTTTGGGCTATATACCTGCACCCCGCTGAATTTCGGAAGTATGTGATACCCGACTCCGTAAATCATCATTGACATAAAACCCAACAGGTTCAGATGGGCATGAATAGGGGTAAGGGCTATCCTAATGTCAGGGTGTATCAGCATTGCAGTTCCAACAGCGGCAGCCGCTACAAAGTAAATAACACTCATTCTCAGATACCATACTATTATAGGTTCCATTTTTCCCTCTTAATATACCTGCTCTACAGACTTGACCTCTGGAAGTTCCTGTTTTAGGGTAGCCTCAATAGCATTCTTTAACGTCATAATTGACATGGGGCATGTTCCGCATGCGCCTGTCAGTCTTACCTTTACTATACCGCTCTGCTCAACCTCAACGAGTTCAACGTTACCGCCGTCGCGCTGAAGCATGGGTCTTATCTTGGCAAGGACACCTTCTACTTTCTCTTTAAGCATGTTGCCTCCTCCGTAAATTTTGATTTTATTCTAAAAACTCAACCGGCTGATAGTCTATGACGTTAGTCATAATATAGCGGCTGTTTCCTGTCTAATCAGGTAATGTATTATAATATAAAATCTGTATAATTTTTATCTCTTAAAATAATTAAGGCATGGCGGCTGAATGCCGGGTAAAGTCAATTAGCGGCTCCTTACAAACACGAGACCCTTAAAATGAAAACAATTTCACTTGGCTATTCTCCTTGCCCAAATGATACATTTATTTTCTTTCCTCTGACGCATGGAAAGGTTAATACCCTGAATCTTGCCTTTAAGGAATCCCTCCTTGATGTAGAGACACTAAACCAGAAGGCGCTAAAGGGGGAGTTTGATCTAACTAAAGTATCTTATCATGCCTTTGGCTATCTGAGGAAAGACTATTGCCTGCTTCGTGCAGGAGGGGCAATTGGCAGGGGGTGCGGGCCGCTTCTAATTGCCAATAAGGAGTACACAATTGATGAGTTAAAAGGCAAAAAAATCGCTATCCCCGGAAAATTGACTACTGCCTATCTCCTTTTGCAGCTTCTTAATCCTGCATTTAAAGACAATATAATACCTATGCCGTTTAATAAAATTATGGATGCGGTAAAGAGCAATGAAGCAGATGCAGGGCTTATAATACATGAAAGCAGATTTACATATCATCTGTACGGACTGAAAAAGATTATAGACCTTGGCCAGTGGTGGGAGAATGAGACGAGGCTTCCCATTCCCCTTGGGGGCATCATTGCGAGGCGTTCGCTCGGAGACGGATTAATTCATAAGCTTAATAAGATCCTCAGGGGGAGCGTTGAATATGCCTTTAGCCATAAAGATGAGGCAATGGGCTACATAAGGCAGTATTCCCATGAGCTCTCAGATGAGGTCATAAATCAGCATATCGGCCTTTATGTTAATGACTATTCAATTGATATGGGCGAAAAGGGAGAAAGGGCAGTAAAAGAGCTGCTTCTGAGGGCAGAAGACGCAGGGGTGTTATCCTGAAAACATATCTCATTCTTATACTTTCCATTTATATCTTCAAGGAAGCCTTTGAGTATTTTATTGAGTATCTAAATCTAAGGCATATGAGAAAGGCGGGGGCTGCAATACCGCCTGAGTTTGGAGGAGAGATTAACAGCGCCTTGCTAAAGAAGATTCAGGGTTATGAGTCAGACAAGACCCGTTTCAGTTTTATTTCGTCTATGTTTAGCAATATTGTCACTATTGCATTCATATTTGGCGGCCTCCTTAATATGTATAATTCGTGGATATCTTCAAAGGGCTTCTCTTTTCTTATCTCAGGATGGCTCTTTTTTATGCTTCTAATGTACGGAGGCGAACTTCTCTCTGCGCCTTTCAGCCTGTATAGGACTTTCAAGATAGAAAATAAGTATGGATTTAACACAATGACACTAAAGCTATGGTTGTCTGATTTCATAAAATCGCTTCTGATCTCAACAATCATAACATCCGTTATAATTTTTGCAGGGCTATCTTTAATTCAATGGAGCCATGATTACTGGTGGCTTTGGATATGGGGATTTTTCTTTATCTTTAGTATCTTCATGATGTACATATCTCCATATGTCATTGAGCCTCTTTTTAATAAATTTACGCCTGTAGATGATGAGCTGCTAAAAGATAAGATTGTCAGCTTAACTGAAAAGGCGGGTATCAGGGCAGAGAGGATTCTTAGAATAGACGCATCAAGAAGAAGTAAACACACCAATGCATATTTCACAGGCATTGGAAGGACAAAACGAATTGTCCTTTATGACACACTGCTTGACGGGATGAGGTCTGAAGAGATTATCGCTGTTCTGGCGCATGAGATAGGGCATTGGAAGAAGAGGCATTTATTTAAGACCCTTTTTGCCTTTGAGATGTTTTCTTTTATAACCCTTTATCTTACTTATAGGCTTAGCAGCAGCGATTTTCTGCTGAGGCTGTTTAGCATCAGCCCAGATACAATTTTTGCAAAACTCGTAATAATCGGTTTTCTTGCAGGCATTGTTTCCATGCTTTTTCAGCCAATCGCAAATTTTATAAGCAGAAGGCATGAAAGACAGGCTGACAGGGTATCATATGAGCTTACAGATGATAAGGATAGCATGGTAAGCGGCCTTATTAAACTCTCAAGAGAGAATCTTTCCAATCTATATCCGCACCCGCTTTATGCTTCTCTATACTATTCCCACCCGCCGGTGCTTGAGAGGATAAGATATATTAAGAATCTAAACTAACCACAGAAGAGAGTGCCATAAAGTATGCGAGCTTATAAGGCAATGTCAAACTTAAGCAGCTTATCTCCAAGAAGAAACCTCTTCCTTAAGACCTTTATCTTTATGGTGTCGCCTGTTTTCTTAGAAACAAGGTGTATTTTTATATCTTCAATACTGCTTATAGTAAAATCATCAATGGATAAGATTGTATCTCCTGTCTGCAGCCCGGCCTTTTGAGAGATACTGTTTTCAGGGAACCCGGTTATACTGATATGGCCTCCGTCTTCCTTAAGCGCTGCCATAAGTTTTGGAGCAGCAGCGCCCTCCACAGGCCTGGTGAGTATAATGTGGTCGGCAATACCTCTTTCAATATCCTCATCATTTAGGAGAATCGCATAATCATGGCTGTTTCTTCTGAATAGCCTGCTTGGTATGCCTGAGCCGTACTGCAGATGACCGCTTCCTGCAATGACGATTATCTGATAATCAGGGTTATTGCTCAGGAATTCATGTATGGACATGGACATGGTCTCATCCCAGAGGACCTGTGATTGGTAAAAATAATCAAAATTACCTTCACCGGCGCTTTTATGCATATCAAAGATCTTCTTTAGCCTTTCCCTGTATTCATCATCAGAAAAGTCGGTCTCTGCCGGTATAAACCTTTTTTCATCTTCTGAAAGGGAGTTAATGCCTCCCTTTGAGACCTTGCCTATAATCTCCTTCTGAACATTTAGGGCTATTACCGGTATTTTTTCTGACCTTGCAAAGTCAACAATTGGTTTATAGAGTTTGTAGTCATATCCCCATCTTTTGAAGTACTCTGATTTTTTTAAAAATTCCCTTTCTTCAATCTTTCCTGCTATGTAATCATCAAGCACCCTTTGAAATGGCCTCTGAAACATCTCCATACCAATGGCTATTCTTTTATTTTTCTTATAAAGTCCCTTTATAATCTGAAGCTGAATATAATGGTGTGAAAACTGCTCATGCGCCTCGCCGACATAGATTATTTTTTTTTCTGAAATATTAACGATTACGTCCTGAAGCTTTGTTAGTCCTGAGGCATTTATTACATCTATATCCTTTGCTGTCTCCACACTAATGCCTCTCTGCGAGCTTTCAATGCTTTTATGGACATTTCTGCCCTTATCAAAGGCAAGGTTACTGTATTTTACATAGCGGAAGATCTTTCCAAAAGCCGCATCCGTCTCATCCTTTGATTTTGCAGACACAATCCCCACAACTTTTTGCGGGTTCCATGGATTGTTTTTTACGGAAATACCAAAGCCTGATTCGGCTGCATTAACTTTTCCGTAAAGCCTTTTTACTGCAGGGTTTTCGCTGCTTAGGATTAAAAGAGACGAAGATTTTATATCAGAATCTTTTATATCGTTAATCTGTTTCTCTATAGCGCCGCGCTTTTTAAAGGCATCTATAATGCCTTGGTAAATGAAGCGTTCAGCATCTGAGGGAACGACTATTATCTTCTCGTCGCCAATGAGCCTTGCAATAACCGGCGGTATTTCACTATCCTTCAATCTCCTGAACAAGTCATAGTCTTCATCTATCACTATTTTTGCAGGCATGTCATTTAGAGAAAGGCTAAAGCTATTTATATCCTTGTCAATTCTGAAAGAATACTTTTCCCTCGCCCCGCCATGATAATAGATTGCAACTGGTATATCTATTTTATAGGGCTGTTTCCCTTGAATAATGTTAAAGCTCAATTCATGTTTAATGCCGTTTTGCCTGACCTTCACATTTTCGAGGGATAGCTCTAAAAGGCCTTTTCCATTCAGCCACTGAGTGAAAAACCATCCCATCTCTTTTTTATAGGTTTTTTCAAATACCCTTGTCAGATCAGCCCACTCCGCTTTTCTAAATCTGTTTTCTTCTATAAAATCCCTGAGTGATTTGTAAAATAACCCTTCTCCTGTAATATTTTTAAGCATATGAAAGACCATGGCTGTCTTTCCGTAGCCTATAGTCTTTGAAGGAAAATCTGTTCTGCTTCTGAAGTCTTTAACAGGGAATTCATTTTTACTATTAACATAACTGATGTAATCCACTATTGCCTGTTTCCTGTATTCCCATCCGCTGCCCTTTTGCTCTTCATAGAGGTGGTCTGACAGATATGTGGTTAGCCCCTCTGCCCAGTTGCCTTTTTCGTAATTTATATAAACGAGATTTCCAAACCACTGGTGCAAAATCTCGTGCCCGAGGGAGGTTTCTACAATAAAGGGAAGCCGCACAACATCCTGCCCAAGCAGGGTATATGTGGCCATGGAATAACCTGTTGGAAGAAAGTTCTCTACAATGGAGAATCTCTTGTAAGGATATTTGCCAAGCATATCCTCGTATAGTTTCAGGTATTTCTTTGTGTGTTCAATGTATGTCTTTGCAAGGGCGGCGTCTTCGCGGAAGAAATATGCGTAAATGTCAATACCGTTAAAGACATCCTTTATTACTTCATATCTGCTGTTTGCGATAAGATTTATCCCGTCAATAGGGTATGGGAATTCAGCGGTAAACTCTGTTTCTTTGTCTCGCATTATCTTCTCAATCTGTTCAGCCTCTGAAATTATCTCATATCCATGGGGTAGCGTTACTTTAAGATTGTATCTAAATAAGCCGTCTATTTTGGGATACCAGAGGCCTGTAAGTGATATCCCCATTTCACTGATAGTGTCTTGAATGACATCTGAACGCGGCTGATTCCCTGTGAAGATTCCCTCGTATCTGATTTCAACATTGCCGGGGTGGGAAGGCAAAACCTTGATTGCTCCGTTAAGGATGTTAAAATTTGCCCTCTCCCCATTGATGCTGACACCGGTTATCTTCAGGCGGCCTGTATGAAATATAAGTTCTGAAGCAGTGGCATTGAGACTCACAATGCCTGTAATCCTGGAATTTGCAATATCAAATGAAACACTTAGATTATATGTAGGCATTGCATCTGATAAGGCTGTATTGGTAAAAACAGTCATAAGCAGAAGAGATGCTGTCAGCAAAATTTGTAATAGACGCAAAGTTTGTGTAGAACTCATTTTTCTAAAAACTTCAATCACCCTATAGTGCATTTGAAAACCTTTATCTTATGCCTTTTGATTTATTATAATATCTTTCCACATGAAAAACCTTCGTCTATATTTTCTAATCTTTACCGTCTCAATGGCAACGCTTGCACTTGAGGTCTTGCAGTTGAGGATCTTTGCTTATAGCCTCATGCGCTCCATTGCCCATATAGTGGTGAGTATTGCGCTGCTTGGAATAGGTATTGGCAATATAAGCACTGCAATCTTCCCGGGCTTTAGCAGGATAAAGGAAGAGAGGCTGTTTTTATGCCTGCTTTTTGGTTTTTCCCTTAGTGTATTAGCTGTTCATCTTGTGTTTGCCGGTTATTACAGAGAGATAAACCAGGATTATAATTTCCCACGTCTTTGGCTCTTTTCAATAATATTCAGTATCCCCTATGTTTTTTTTTTTGCTTTTATTACATATGTATTTAAAAGCTATGCAGAGAAGGCCCCTAAATTATATGCCGTAAATTTAATCGGCTCAGGATTTGGCTGTATTATCCCGCTTCTTTTGCTATACCCACTTGGAGCTGAAAAACTCATTCTAATAATCTCTCTTATTGCGGCAGCGGCTGTAATGCCTTATGTTTTTGATACATCCAGAAAGGTTGTCTTTTTCACTGCATTATATATTTTTCTCCTTCTGTTTAGTATCCCGTATGCGGACAGTATCTTTAACTTCAAGCCAAAACCCCATGGCGCAATCTCGAGGATTGCAGGTGTTACGCCAGTGAAGAAGGAGTTTTCCCGCTGGGACCCCCTCGGAAGGATAGAGGTGTATTCATACGAGGATAAATTTTCCTATATATACCTGCCCGAACCACTGCCCATAAAGGAGATGTTTCAGGATGGGGATGCAGGCTCGTGGCTTCTTGGCATGAATTCAGCCAAAGGCTCGTTAAGAGGCGCGGATAACTACAGAAACTTTTTCACCGGAAGCATCTTCAGCCTTGCTTATCAACTGCATAATAAGCCTGAGGCAATGATAATCGGACTTGGAGGCGCTCCTGATATATTAAGAGCGTTATATTTTCAGGGCAGCAAGATTACAGGCGTAGAGATAAATAAAACAACCATAAGCATTGTAAGGGATACATTTAAGGATTTTATAGGCGACCCTTACGGCAGGGATAATGTAGAGATTATCAATATGGACGGCAGGCACTTTGCCAAATCCAATGCCGGCAAATATGATGTTATCCAAATAGCAGGCGCGGATACAGACACAACTAACCTCACATCAGGCGCCCTCTCTGTTTCTGAGAATTATCTTTATACCACACAGGCATTTAAGGATTACTTTTCATCACTTAAGGATAACGGCGTTCTCTCAATAATAAGGTTTGGCGACAGGGA
The DNA here is from genome assembly GCA_016208855.1 of Nitrospirota bacterium. Classification (GTDB taxonomy): domain Bacteria; phylum Nitrospirota; class Thermodesulfovibrionia; order UBA6902; family DSMQ01; genus JACQXF01. The sequence goes on from JACQXF010000015.1 coordinate 12,209, forward strand.
GCCAATGGTTATACTAACTACTGCAATTAAGGCAATGAAAGAGATGGGGATTAAAGAGCCTTATAGAAACTTTATTATTGTTAAGCAGGCGATATGCACGGATGTGATGATGAAGAGAACCCCATTTACAGAAGAGGATGTAAGCACTATAAAAAGATTTGTTGAAGGGATTAACATGGTTGCAGACAGCATAAGGATTCCCATAGATGACATGGTAGGTTATGAGGCGGTAAATAAGGCGGAGATACAGTATATGCCGCTTCAGTATGCAAATGATGGCAATCCGTTTGCAGAATTTATAGCCTATTCAAAGGCAGATGAAGAGGGAAGGTATATATCAGGGTTTCATCAGAACATTGAACCTCTTACAGATGATAAGCCGTTTTTCTTTCAGTATGAAAAAATAGAGAATATATTTAAGTACAAAAACTCTGTCATATACAATCTTATAAAAACAGCCTTTCAGGTATTTGTATTTTCAGTATTGCTGATTTTTCTGCCTGTGTATATCCTGAAGAGAAAGCAGGCAGCCATGGGGTATAACTTCAGCTATTTAATCTATTTCTTCAGCCTCGGCATAGGGTTTATGCTTGTTGAGATAGGCATTATTCAGAAGTCTGTTCTTTTTTTAGGGCATCCTACGTATTCATTTATTACAGTTTTATTCTCTATCTTACTGTTTTCAGGCATTGGCAGTTTAGCGTCAGCTTTTATTAAGGACAGCTTTAAGGCAATAGCTATCAGCATGTGTGCGGTAGTGGTTATGATATTTTTCTATTCATCTTATATGGAGAGTATGTATATAAGGCTTCTTCCTGCAAATACCGCATTAAGGATGATAACAATGGGGCTGCTTTTATCCCCTCTCGGGTTTGTTATGGGAATGCCTTTCCCAAAGGGCATCCAAATGGTAAGCAAGAGAGACGCAAACTTTGTTCCCCTCTCTTTTGCTGTTAATAGTGTATTCTCAGTGCTGGGCGCTGTGTCTTCTGTGCCTTTTGCTATGATTTTTGGATTCTCAAAATTATTTTTACTTGCCGCAGCAGCATATGCATTTGGTTTAGTATCAATAATGGTAGGTAGGAGATAACTATGGATAAGGCGCTGATTATATTTGCAAAGACCCCAATACTTGGCAAGGTAAAGACAAGGCTTCAGCCTCATGTTGCGCCTGAGAGAGGGCTTGAAATTTATAAGTCATTCGTTAAAGAGATAGTAGGCAGAAGCATTACGCTAAGAGGCGTTGATAAGTTTTTAGGATGCGCCCCTACAAAAGATGACAGTTTTTTCAAGGAGCTTATGGCCTCCTGCAAATTAGGCAGCTTTAATCAAAAAGGAGAAAACCTCGGAGAGAGGATAGTGAATGCCTTCAGAGATTACTTTAAAAAAGGATATAAGAAGGTTGTTATTATCGGCACTGACAGTCCGACAATGCCGACTGATTTTATAAGAAAGGCATTCTCTGAACTAAGTAAAAAAGACTTTGTTGTTGGCCCTTGTTGTGACGGCGGGTACTATCTAGTCGGCGCGCGGAAGGTATTCCCATCTGTGTTTCATGGCATACCGTGGGACAGCAGTGAGGTCTTAAACAAGACACTTGATAAACTCTATAAATGCAGAATCAGCTTTGCACTTCTTCCTTTCTGGTATGATGTAGATACAATTGACGGCCTAAGGTTTTTAGAAAAACACCTCAAATTCCTTGGAAATAAAAATGATTTTTCATTGACACTATAAAAAATTGTATGTTATAGTTTTTAACACTGTAACCTCTTAAGTTGCAATAAAAATCCACGGATATAAAAAATGTTTCTTTATTTATTCTTAACAGTATATTTCTGTGTCTTAATAAGTGTATTCATATATGCTGTCCACCGCTATTATATGGTTTATCTTTACTATAAGCATCAAAAAGATAAACCTGTCCCTTCCGGTCAATTATCAGTTCTGCCAAGAGTAACAATACAGCTCCCTATATATAATGAGGTGTATGTTGTAAAGAGGTTGATTACCGCCTCATGCAGTGTTGATTACCCAAAGGAATTGCTGGACATCCAGGTGCTTGACGATTCAACTGATGAAACCGCAAGGATTGCCAGGGAGTGCGTTGAGGAGTTAAAGAAGTCAGGATATGACATAAGCTATATACATCGTGATGTGAGAGCAGGATTTAAGGCCGGCGCCCTTGCAGAGGGGCTTAAGACAGCCAAGGGAGAATATATAGCGGTATTTGACGCTGACTTTGTCCCGCAAAGAGACATACTGCAGAAGACAATTCACTTCTTTATTGATAGATCAATTGGCATGGTTCAGACAAGATGGAGTTTTCTAAATACTAAATACTCCATCCTCACGAGGATACAATCAATGATGCTTGACGGCCATTTTGTGATTGAGCATACAGCAAGGAACTGGTCAGGAAGGTTTTTTAACTTTAACGGCACAGCAGGCATATGGAGAAGGGATGCCATAGAGTCAGCAGGCGGATGGCAGAATGATACCCTGACGGAAGATCTGGATTTAAGCTACAGGGCACAGCTTAAGGGGTGGAGATTTAGATTAATGGTTTTAAGGGACAGCAGCACAGGTGGGCTAAGGGCTCCATACAGACAGCCAAAAAACTGCTTCCCCAGATAATGAAAAGCAACCTTCCGTTAAAGGTGAAGATAGAGGCATTCTTTCATCTTACAAACAATGTCTCTTATCTGCTTATGCTTCTGCTTTCTGTTTTAATGTATCCTTCCATGGTTGCAAGGATTAATATAGGATGGTTTCAGATGCTGGTGACAGATGTGCCGTTTTTGCTTGTAGCAACAATGGGCATTTCGTTCTTCTATACATGTTCACAGAGAGAGGCATACAGGGATTGGAAGTCAAGATTGGTTTATATGCCTATGCTTATGTCTTTAGGGATAGGGCTTAGCGTTAATAATTCAAAGGCAGTTCTTGAGGCGCTCTTTAATCATGACAGTGAATTTAAGCGCACCCCAAAGTTTAAGATTGAAAGCAAAAAGGACAAATGGGCTAATAAACAATACCGTGGGAATATGAACTTTCTGCCTGCTATAGAGCTGCTTCTTGGTCTTTATTTTACCTTTAATATATATTTTGCCTATATAAACAGGGCATATATCTCAATTCCGTTTTTGATGATATTTCAGGTTGGATTCCTATATGTGGCATTTCTGTCTCTCTTTCAGGGCATCCGTGGTTATATAAGCTATAGGATTTCAAAGTATTTTAATTCCGGGGAGGAAGATATAGTTACAACATAAAAACATATTGACGATAAGTGATTATTAGTAGTATATTTTTATTACTTTATAAAAAAGCGGCGGGAGGATATATGTCAAAAAAAGTTTTAGCTACTTTATTCTTTGTTTTGATTATTAGCGTTCTCATAGCAGGCGATTCATTTGCAGGATGGACTCAGCCGCAGGGAGGACAGTATCACCAGCTTTCATGGACATATTTTATTACCAAGAAAAAATTTAGTTCTCTGGAGAAGGTGAACTTGGTCCCTACCGGCAACATAGAGGACGGGGTGCATCGTGAAAAGGCGTCAAAGTTTACAGCCAAGGACCTCACATATTATGGAGAATAAAGAGACACGGTCTGAAGATACTATTCTTTATGGCTTAGAACGAGGCCCAAGCGGTGTTGGGGATATCAACCTTGGGCTAAGGCATAAGATTACGGACGGTTTCCTAAAAGGGCCGCTTTCGGCACAGGTTACAGTAAAGATTCCAGAGACATATAAATATGGGCATCCTTTAAGAGAGCTTAGCCTTGGAGACGGACAATATGACTTAACATTGGAACTCTTCTGGGGAAGGGCGCCTTTTATTGCAGGCAAAGGCTATGTATGGGTTATGCCTGGATATAAAATCAGGTTTGAAAATAATGAACATGAGCCCTTAAGCTTTAAACCCTCAGACCAGATAAAGCTTATGATCGGCGGCGGTTATCCTGTTACCCCAAAGCTTTCAGTAAGGTTTCTTTTAGACTGGTATAAGTCAGTGGGCAATGCATCGGTATCGCAGGAGCTTATTAACGAGAGCTTTGTATATGGCGGAGGACAGCAAATATTCGGAGACCATATACTTATCAGGGATACCTTGGGGCTTGAGCCTACAAGCCTTACAGCAGGGGCATCACTTGTTTATAAGGCAACGCCAAAGGCTGATGTTGTGCTCTCTTATAATGAGACATTAGACGGCATAAGGGGCACTATCTTTGAGTCCAGTGATACCGCACTGGGCAGAACATTCAGTGTAGCCGTAGCGCTTTCTTTCTAAAAATGGTGCGTCCGGGAAGTGTGTGAGCGAGCACCGTCATTCCCGCAGTCCTTTGAGCGGGAATCCAGTTTATTTAAATGAAAAGATTTTTTGTCTATATTCTTTGCAGTAAACGAAATGGCACCTTATACACAGGAATTACATCAGACTTGATTAAACTATTGAGAAATGGAATCCTGAGTGGAATGATTTATATTGTAGTATATGTGAGGATACTGGATTCCCGCCCCCGATTACTAACTTCGAGGGCAGGCTTAAGGATGCGGGAATGACGTCTTAAGTGTGCTTTTCACAGGAAAACCTGAAGAACCCTAAAAATACCTTGCAATTTATACTCAGGGTAAGGCGCAAGGCTGTTTGTCTTGTTGGCTGCTAACATGGCCCGCAGCTTTAAAAAAGTATTTGTCTTTTTACTTATAGCCTTACTGCTAATAGTCCCTTCTTTTTATGCCCTAAAGCATAGGCATACCCTCTTTGCCATTTTTTACCAGACAATTAAGCAAGATGACAAGGCAATGAATGAGTTTCTAAGGGCAATAGAAACAAACCCAGGAGATGCCTATGCACACTACCAGCTCGGGTTAATCTATAAAGGCAAGAAAGACTTCAGAAAGGCAGAAGATATATATAAAAAATTATTAAATATCTTCCCTGAGCATCCTGATGCAAACTATGACTTGGGATACATTTACAGAGAGATGGGGTTGTATGATAAGGCAATGGCACAGTATAGGAAGTCTGTTGAGATTAATCCTAAAAATGCATACCCTTATTATGATATGGGATATATTTACAGGCTGAATGGACAATATGAAGACGCCCTAAGAGAATATAAGAAGGCAGTGGAGATAGACCCAAAATATCCTTATGCTCATTATGATATAGGGTTAATCTATGAGAAATTAGGGATGAAGGATAAGGCTAAAGAGTCATTTGAAGTTTACTACAAGATAACAAACCCTACGCGTATGGAGAAATTTCTAAATAAATTAACTGGCAGGGGCAATAAATGACATAAAGGAAGGCGTTGATGCCTTGAATTCTATACTGTATTTTAAGTATTATACATTACTCAATAATATGGCATATAAAGGCGCGTAGCTCAGGGGGAGAGCGCTTCCTTGACACGGAAGAGGTCGGCGGTTCGATACCGCCCGTGCCTACCATGCAAAATTTGCTTTGCAAATTTTTGAGTTAAAAGTGAATAGTTAATAGTAAAGAAAACAAAGTCCGTAACTGCCAACTCATAACTATTCTTTAAACGGAGGTCTTAAATTATTGTAGAATCAGAAAATAAGAAGGAACTGCTTGAGACTTACCGCCATAGCACATCTCACATTATGGCACACGCTGTAAAAAAGCTGTATCCTGATACAAAACTGGCTATTGGTCCTGCTACGGCAGAGGGCTTCTATTATGATTTTGACTGCTCAAAAGCTATTACAGATGAAGACCTTCCCCGAATAGAAGAAAAGATGAGGGAGATAATAAAGGCAGGCAGATCATTTGTCAGGAAAGAGTTCTCCAAGAAAGACGCGATAGAGTTGTTTAATAAAAAAGGAGAACCATATAAGATTGAACTACTAAATGATATAGAAGACGAAATCGTATCAGTATATGAAGAAGGCGATTTTGTAGACCTCTGCCGCGGTCCTCATTTAAGCTCCACAGGTGAAGTGAAGGCATTTAAACTGCTTTCTGTTGCAGGGGCCTACTGGCGCGGAGACGAGCGCAACAAGATGCTTCAGAGGGTTTACGGCGTAGCCTTCACAGAAGAAGGCGAGCTTGAAAAATATCTTAGATTTCTTGAGGAGGTAAAGCGCAGGGACCACAGGAGGCTGGGAAAGGATCTTGACCTCTTCAGCATTCAAGATGATATAGGGGCTGGTCTTGTGTTATGGCATCCAAAAGGCGCAGCCATAAGAAAAACAATAGAAGACTTCTGGAGAGATGAACACCAGAAGGCAGGCTATCAGATTCTTTATACGCCGCATATAGCAAAGCTTGATTTATGGAAGAAGACAGGCCATCTGGATTTCTATGCTGAGAATATGTATTCTCCTATGGAGATAGAAGGCCTTCAGTATGAACTAAAGCCAATGAACTGCCCATTTCATATTTCAATCTATAAAGGTCATCTGAGAAGCTATAAGGAACTTCCGATCAGGTTTGCTGAGCTTGGGACAGTCTATAGATATGAACGCTCAGGAGTGCTTCACGGGCTTTTGAGAGTGAGGGGATTTACCCAGGATGATGCGCATATATTCTGCCGTGAAGACCAGATAGAGGAAGAGGTGCACAAGGTTTTAGATTTTACCCTTTTTATCCTTAAGACCTTTGGCTTTAATGATTATGAGATATACCTTTCAACGCGTCCTGAAAAATATGTCGGTACACTGGATGCATGGGAAAGGGCTACAAATGCATTAAAGGACGCTTTAATGCATAAAGGCTTACAATATGAAGTTGACCCGGGCGAGGGGGTTTTTTACGGACCTAAGATTGATATAAAGGTAAAGGACTGTCTTGGCAGGCCATGGCAGTGCAGTACAATACAGGTGGACTTCAATATCCCTGAGAGGCTTGATGTAACCTACAGGGCTGCAGACAACAAGGACTCAAGGCCTATAATGATACACCGCGCCCTGATGGGTTCACTTGAGAGATTTTTTGGCATCCTTATAGAGCATTATGCCGGGGCATTCCCGCTCTGGCTTGCGCCCTTGCAGCTTAGAATATTGACTATTTCTGAGCATCATGTAGAATATGGAAGTGTTATACAGGAGGCGCTTGTAAAAGAAGGACTGCGCATTGATATGGATATAAGAAACGAGAAGATAGGTTATAAGATAAGAGAAGCAACTCTCATGAAGATCCCTTATCTATGCATCATAGGGGATAAAGAAAAGACAAACGGAACCTTAAATGTCAGGAGAAGAAACGGAGAGAATCTCGGGGAGATGTCTCTTGATAAATTAAAAACAATCCTCACTGAGGAAACAACAAATCGGAGGTAGACAATAAGCAAGGATTTAAGGGTAAACACAGGAATCAGGGCAAAAGAAGTAAGGCTTATCGGACATGACAGCAGACAGGTAGGCATTATCCCTATAAGAGAAGCCTTAAAAATGGCTGAGGAAGCAGGGCTTGATCTGGTAGAGGTCTCACCAGGGGCTGCACCGCCTGTATGCAGGATAATGAATTTTGGGAAGTACCGCTATGAGCTGAGCAAAAAGCATACGTCAAAGCATAAGACGATAGATGTTAAAGAGGTAAAGATAAGGCCTCAAATAACCGAGCATGATCTGGAGCTAAAGATAAAAAATATAAAACGCTTTCTTGAGGAAGGTGATAAGGCAAAGGTGACAATGATCTTCAGGGGCAGAGAGATTATATACTCTTCGCTGGCTAAAAGGATTTTTGACAGAATCCGTCAGGAGTTCGCAGATAAGGCTAATATTGAACAGGAAGCAAGGTTGGAAGGAAAACATATGATAATGGTGTTTTCCCCTAAGTAAGTTAAAAGCTATAAATTAAAAGTTAATGAGGAGGGAGAAATGCCAAAATTAAAAACCCACAGCGGCGCTGCAAAGAGGTTTAAAAAAACAGGCACCGGAAAGATTAAAAGAAACAAGGCCTATAAGAGCCATCTTCTTACAGGGAAGTCTTCAAAAAGGACAAAGAAACTAAGAAGAGGCACCCTTATTGATAAGACGAATTACGATAATATTAAGAAACTATTGCCAAATATGTAGATGTTTAATATATGGCATCTGATGTCAATTTTATTGACAATTGTTTTTACTATAGTATAATTTAAATAAACTCCTAAGCAAGGCAAAGAGAAAATATTCCAAGGAGGAAGCGCCATGCCGAGGTTAGATGCGCGATGTGAGGTTGACCTTCCGGTAAATGTTGTTTTGGATGATAACGGTAGTGACGGCATAACAGAGAAAGAGGCAAAATTTTCCAATGTCAGCCTTGGCGGTGCTTATATTGCTTGCAAACCCCCATATCCTGATAAGAAGATAATAGGGCTAAGATATGCGTTGCCGCGCTATGGCGAGTTTGAAATAGTAGGAGAGGTTGTAAGAAGAGAACAACAGGGAATAGTTACAAGATTTTATAATATAAACAGGGATGCAAGGTTAAAGCTATGGGATTATATAAGCGAGAACTTAACCGAGGTTGAAACATGCCCTTATTGCAATACAAAGATTACGCAGAAGCTGAGAAGATGTACTGTTTGCGGATGGAGCCTGAATTTTGATTCTCCGAATTACTTTATTGAACATGAGAAGGAATCCTTTCTCCAAAGGGTTGCCACGCGCTGCAACTCCCTTACATTAGAAGATATCTACAAGGTCCTTAACTTCATAGATGTAGAAATTTTAAAGATAGGGAAGAGTTTTGAGATTAACGACGAGTTCGTCGGATCAAGCAGAGGCATGCTTGATGTTTTTTCAATGATAAGGAAGGTGGCTGCAACAGACCTTCCCGTGCTTATAACAGGAGAAAGCGGCACAGGGAAGGAATTAACAGCTATGGCTATTCATGAAAGGAGCACCAGAAGGGATAAACCATTTGTTCCTATAAATTGTGCTGCCATTCCTGAGAACCTCCTTGAGGCAGAGTTGTTTGGTTATGAGAAGGGTGCATTTACCGGCGCTTTTAATACCAAGGCAGGAAAATTTGAATGTGCAAACGGCGGAACTATATTTCTGGATGAGATAAGTGAGCTTCCGGTTGGTCTTCAGTCAAAACTCCTGAGGTTCCTTGAAGATAAAGTCGTTGAGAGGATAGGCTCTAAAAACGGAGAAAAAGTGGATGCACGGATTATAGCTGCAAGCTGCAGGGATATTAAATCATGTGTGTCTAAAGGAACTTTCAGGGGTGATCTATTCTATAGATTAGATGTCTTCTCTATAAATATACCGTCTGTCAGGGAAAGAGGAGACGACAAAGTAATACTTGCACGGTATTTCCTGAATAAGTTCTCTAAAGAGATGGGCATATCCAAGGTATTTGCAAGAGAGACGATTGATGCAATAAGACACTATGATTGGCCTGGGAATGTGAGAGAGATTATAAGCAAAATAAGAAGGGCTGTTGTGATGGCAAATGATACAACCATTACTCCAAAAGATTTAGATCTGCACGAGCAGAGTGAGCAGCAAGGTATCACTCCTCTGCGAGAAATAAGGTATAGCATTGAAAAGGAGAAGTTAATAGAAGCCATGGCTGCCTACAACAGTAATATCACAAAGGTAGCAAAGGCTCTCGGCATAAGCCGTCCCTCTGTATATAGCCTGAAAAAGAAGTTTGATATTTAAACCTCATAATATGAAAAGGGCGTTACTAAGCATTCTAATAATAGTCCTTTTCTCTGTTAACGGAAAAGACGCTGACAGCGCTCTCCTCCATGATATTAGGCACTGGTCAAACGAACAATATACAAGGATTGTTATTGACTTAGACAGCCCCACAGACTTTAAACAAAACCGCCTCTCAAACCCTGACAGACTTTATTTTGACCTCCGTAACTGCAGCCTGCCTAAGGAAATAGCCGCATCATTACCAATAGGAGACAGTATTCTTAAGGGCGTGAGGGCTGCACAGTTTGATAAAACTACAGTCCGGGTTGTACTTGATTTGGAGTACTCTGAGAGCGTAAATGTCTTTACCCTTCATGAGCCTTTCAGGATTATTATAGATGTCTATGGCAAGAAGAAGTCCATAACTCCTTCAAATAAAGAGGCTGACAAGGGCATTGCCGGGATTAAGAGGATTGTGATTGATGCCGGACACGGCGGCAAAGATACAGGAGCCATAGGGCCTCACGGCCTTTATGAGAAGGATGTGGTGCTGCAGGTTGCAAAGAAACTCGGAGAAATCCTTGCTGAGGAATATGGCGTTAATGTATTTTTTACCAGGGACAGGGATGTCTTTATTCCCCTTGAAGAGAGAACGGCAATTGCAAACTCCAGAAAGGCCGACCTTTTTATATCTATTCATGCCAATGCGAGCCCTAAAAGGGCTGCGAAGGGGATAGAGACCTATATACTTAACTGGACTGATGACGAAGAGGCAATAAGGGTTGCGGCGAGGGAAAATGCAATATCTCTGAAGAAGATGCGCGAGATTCAGAGCGACCTGCAGCTTATACTTCATGACCTTGCAAGGGATAATAAAAGGGATGAGTCCATGAAGCTTGCTTATAATGTACAGTCTTCTCTTATTGATACACTTAAAGAAGATTATCGTGACGTTGTTGACCTTGGCGTTAAGCATGCATTATTTTATGTGCTTGTAGGAGCGGAGATGCCGTCAATACTTGCTGAGATATCCTTTATCAGCAATCCTGATGAAGAAAAGAGGCTTTCTGATGAAAACTACAGGGATAGGATAGCAGAGGCGATAGCCCTGGGGGTGAAGGGGTATATCGCTCCTTCAAGGTTTGCAAAGAAAGTGAATGACAAGATTTAGCCCCGGGGTAAAGATATCTTCTTATGTCCTGCTTATATTTGCGCTATTTCTTTTCCGGTCTTTTAACGTAACAATTATCCTATCAATTATAGTAATTACCCTCTCCTTCACGGTTTCTTTTTCAACCCTAAAAAAGGGATTATTTCCTATATTATTATTTTTAACATTTACTTTTTTAAGTAATGCTTTTTTTCATACAGGCAAGGTTAGTTATGAAATTGGAAGACTAACAATGACCGAGGAAGGTATCAGTGACGGAGTTAGGCTTACATTGCGTCTCTTTACGCTTATATTAGGGGCTAAGATATTGACATCAACAACCACAGCAGAGGAGTTAGTCAGAGGCATGAGCACGCTTTTAGGCCCGTTGGGACGGATAAAGGCAATAAAGGAGTTTATGACTATAATGTCTCTTACTTTTAGATTTCTGCCAATAATTTATAATGAGGCGCAGAACCTCTATAAAGAGGCAAAAAGCAATTACACTAAGGCTACTTTTATAGATAAACTTAAAGTATTTGCTGCCATTCTTACGCCTTTGTTTGAGAGGAGCATGAAGAAGGCAAGGGATTTAGATAATAGTATAAGTTAAGAGAGGGATAAGATTTGAGCTTTGATTTTTTAATTAAAGGCGGCCTTGTGATTGACGGCCTGAGGGCAAATTCAGAGCCTAAAGAGATTGATATAGGCATTGAAGGTGACAGAATCAGGGCAATCGGGGACTTTTCTGAAGAGAGCGCTAAGAAGGTAATTGATGCCAGGGGGGTTTGTGTATGTCCTGGTTTTATTGATGCCCATGCCCATTCCGAATTTACATTATTAGCAGACGGGAGGGCTCATGGGAAGATATGTCAGGGAGTAACAACAGAAATAAACGGCAACTGCGGCCTCTCTGCAGCGCCTCTTTATGGCGAGGCACTGCAGCAGAGGGAAGGAGACCTTGAGGAACTACACATCAATGAGAGATGGAACAGTCTTCAGGAATACTTTACGCTATTAAATAAAAAAGGTTTTGCTGCTAACTTTGCAACGCTTGTGGGGCATGGAAACCTGCGGGCTTCTGTTATGGGGTATGCCGCAAGGGAGCCAAGCGAAGTTGAGATGAAAAAGATGGCTGAGCTCCTTAGGACGGCAATGCAGTCAGGAGCAAAAGGTCTTTCTACCGGTCTTATTTATCCGCCCGGTGTTTATTCTACAACAGAGGAGATTAACGGGCTTGCTAAGGAGGCCGCACTTCATAACGGTCTTTATACATCGCATCTAAGGAGCGAGGGGGACAATTTATTAGAGGCGATTGAAGAGGCTGTGAAGATTGGTTTTAAGTCCGACATAGATGTACATATATCTCATCTAAAAACCAGCGGCAGAAGAAATTGGTCTAAAATAAAAGATGCATTTAAAAAAATTGATGAGGCAAGATTGATTGGGTTGAACATTTCCTGCGACAGATATCCCTATATCGCAGGAAGCACTGATCTGGATGCCGTGCTTCCTGCATGGACTTATGAAGGAGGGCATAGTAAAGAGTTGGAAAGGCTTAAGGACCCTGAAGTCCGGGAAAGGATAAGGAAAGAGATACAGCAGGCCTCAGAGGGACAAAATGGCGGGGATTATTGGGATAGCATCATGATATCATCCCTGAATGTGGAGAAAAACAAATGGATGGAGGGTAAGAAGATTTCTGATATAGGCAAGGCTGTTGGCAGGCTGCCTATAGAACTCCTTTTTGACATCCTCATAGAGGAAGACCTGAGGGTATCAGCGATATTTTTTTCCATGAGTGAAGATAATCTGAGGGAAATCTTAAAGCAGCCTTATACCATGATAGGTTCTGACAGTTCTGCGCGCTGTTTTGACGGTATTACTGCAAAAGGGAAGCCGCATCCAAGGGGGTTTGGCTCTTTTCCAAGGGTTCTCGGCAGATATTTTGGCGAGGAAAAGATTCTCTCTGTAACAGAGGCTGTTTATAAAATGACAGGGCTTCCTGCAAAGACATTTAGAATTAAGGAACGCGGAGTTATTGCTACCGGATTCTTTGCTGATATTATTATATTTGACCACGACAGGATAAAGGACAGGGCGAGTTTTGATAATCCCTTTAGAAAGCCGGACGGAATTTACTATGTGTTTGTTAATGGTGTTCCTGCTTTATGGGAAGGGGAGTTTACACAGGAGTTGCCTGGAAGGATACTTACGTAGCGTTAACTATATCAATCTAAATTAGGACATGGGGCTAAATACATCATGCAGTCAATAACAGCGACAGGATATTAGAATGGCTCGTGGCTTATAGCTGATGGCTCATAGCCTTTGAAACAAAGAGCTATGAACTATGAGCGAACAAAGGAGTCGCTAATTGACTTTATTCGGCATTCAGCCCCATGTCATGAATATTTGAGACGGCAGAGAGCTTTGGTATGCTATGAAAAAACCCATTATTGGAATAACAGGCGACATTGATAACAACAGGTTCTCTATAAAGATGTCATATTCATCCGCTATAGAAAAGGCAGGCGCTGTGCCTTTTCTTTTGCAGCCATGCTCGTCCAAACATACAATCAAAAGCATTGCGGCTGAGATTGATGCGCTTTTGATATCAGGCGGCGGTGATATAGATCCGGTCTGCTATGATGAGAAGCCAAAAACCAACCTGTTAAAAGTTGTCTCTGATAAAAGATTTATATTTGAGATGGCGCTGCTTGACGAGGTAATCTATCTAAATAAGCCGGTGCTTGGAATTTGCTATGGGATGCAGTTTCTGAATGTATTTTTTGGGGGGTCCTTGTATCAGGATTTGAAAAAACAGAAACCTGATACGCTTGACCACAAGTTAAGTCATAAAGTTAGAATTTACAACAAGAGCAAATTGTACTATATTTTAGGTATAGGGGATGCAGAGGTGAACAGTGTGCACCATCAGGGGGTAAAGAGGCTTGGTAAGAGGTTGAGTGTGAGCGCTGTCTCAGGGGATGGCTTGATCGAGGCGATAGAACTAAAGGAATATCCATATCTCATAGGAGTTCAATGGCACCCTGAAAGGCTTTCAGATAAATACTCCCGCAGGCTGTTAAGGTCTTTTGTGAAGGCTGCTTAAAGGAGGAGTTCTGATAAAGGTTGAACAGTTTTATACAGCGGTTCTGCTTCTGATAAGTGTACTGCTCTTTTACCTGTTTTATAAGATAATGAGCCCATTCCTTGCCCCTATCGCGTGGTCTATTGTCTTGAGCATCACATTTTATCCTCTCTATAGGGTGCTCTTAAGATATGTTAAATATCCATGGGTGTCGTCTCTGATAACACTTATATTGATTGTCATATTGATAATCGGCCCTTTTACGTATATTGTCACTGCCCTTATAAGTGAGATTGGCCATTTGTACGGCCTTATTGAGAAGGACTGGGTTGCATGGTTAAAAAAAATCCAGGAGCATACTTTGCTTTCAAAAGTCTATGAATTGCTTGGCTCAAGCAGTCTGCTACAGGAGTTTGACTTAAAGGCCACGGTGTTAAAAGAGCTAAACTCGCTTGCAAAGAATATCGGTGAGCGGTTTTCTGCTATCTTCAAGGATGCAATTGTCTTTATAGTAAACCTTATCATTATGTGCCTGACAACATTCTATTTTCTTAAGGATGGTGTAACAATCCTTAATTATATAAAGAAGATCCTTCCTTTTTCTGAAGAACAGGATGCAAAGCTTGCAGGCCAGGTTAAGGATACGATAATAGCGACTATATATGGGGGTGTTGCTGTTGCAATTATTCAGGGCATGCTTGCCGGAGCGGCATTTTTAGTATTTGGCATACCTTCTCCTGTGTTTTGGGGGACTATAACAGCAGTATTCTCCCTGATTCCAATGCTTGGGACAACTATTGTATGGGCTCCTGCCGGAGCGATATTAATTTTAACCGGAAGTTATGGAAAGGGGGTAGGGCTTCTCTTGTTCGGTTTCTTTGTAATCAGCACTGTTGACAATATCTTGAAACCTATAATAATAGGCGAAAGGACAAAATTGCCAACGCTCCTGATATTTTTTAGCGTGCTTGGAGGGATTGGTTTTTTTGGCTTCATAGGGTTTATCCTCGGGCCATTAATAGCCGCCCTGTGTTTGTCCTTATTGGAGATGTATACAGCTAAAACAGATAACTCATAAAAAGGAGGGGCAATGCTTAACTACAGCGAGCTGAAACAACTCTCTGCTTTAGGCGGTAATGGAAACATGTTTGTGAGTTTATATTTGAATGTCATAAGTTCAGCTCCGCTTGGATTCTGGCGGGAATATAATCTTTCCCTGCCTGTAAAGAATGAGATAGTGGTAGACAGCACTCCTTACATAAAACCATTAGCAGCGCTTCTCAGCAGTTATCCGAGATATATTGTGCTTGTGGCTGATAAAGAATCTGCGAGGCTTTTCCTTATTCATCTTGGAAGGATTGAGATATATACTGAACACGTTACGCCTGATATTCCAGGCAAGCATAAAAAAGGCGGATGGTTTGCCCTTGAGCAGGGCAGATATGAAAGACATATAGATTTCCACATAAGCCAGCACATGAAGGATGTCATAAAGAGTCTTGAAGAACTGCTTATCCGGGAGTCGGCTGATAGAATAATTCTTGGCGGCAGCGAAGAGACGCTGGCAAAAGTGAAAAATATGCTGCCGCATACAATCCTTGATAAGGTTATAGCCACATTTCATCCTGAAAAGATGTCCGGAGGCAAAGACATACTTAATGAAACGCTATGTCTGATAGAGGGCTTTGAGAGAAATAAAGAAAAAGAGATAGTAGAAGACCTGATAACAAGGGCGATGAAGGGCAATATGGCAGTCATAGGGCTGGAGGATGTTCTAACTAATATCAGGAATGGTAAAGTTATGAATCTTATTTTTCTTAAGGACTTGTCAACTACCGGGTTTAAATGCAAAAACTGCGGGCTTTTAACTTCCCATGCCATTAAGGCATGCCCTTATTGCAGCGGGACATTTGAGGATGTTAATTACCTGATTGACCTTGCTGCCCAGAAGGCTGTAGAGCAGGGGGCAACTATAGATGTGATAAGCGACAGTACAGAGCTTGCAAGGGCTGGCGGCATAGGTGCGATTCTCAGATTTTAGATTTGATATCTTATTTCTTCAAGGATTTTCTCAAGAGCCTTGAGAGGTTCAGGCTGTGATAGTATCGCCCTGCCTATTACAATGTAGTCTGCTCCGAGGTTTAGAGCCTCTCTTGGGGTCATTGCCCTTTTTTGGTCGTCTGAAGGCGGCTCTCATGCTCTGCACTATGCCAAGCTCATCAGTCAGCGCCCTTTGGTCTAGACTTGTCAGTATGGTTACACCAATGAGTAAAGGTTTTTGGATATTCTCTTTTAATGATGTATTTACGAGTGTCTCTGCTGTTTTGCTCATCATCTCATAGCCGCCAAGTGTATGGACATTGAACATAAAAACTCCAAGCTTAGCGACTACTGAGGCGGTTTTTGAGACAGTGTTTGGGATATCATGGAATTTAAGGTCAAGAAAGACTTTTTTGCCGAGCGAATTAATCTCCTCTACTATCTTTGGGCCTGCAGCAGTAAATAACTCAAAGCCTATCTTAAATATGTCAATATGGTCTTTAAACCTATTAGCAATATCTATAGCACTTTGAGTATCTGCTACATCAAGGGCAAGTATTATGCGTTCACTATATCTCATATCTTAGGAAGCGTTATCCCTTTTTGTGCCTGATATTTTCCGGCTTTGTCTTTATATGACGTCTCGCACAGCTCTGCTGCCTGTATAAAGAGAAGCTGCGCTATGCCTTCATTTGCATATACCTTTGCAGGCAAAGGCGTGGTATTTGAAATCTCTATTGTGACATGGCCCTCCCATTCAGGCTCAAGGGGCGTTACATTTACGACAAGCCCGCATCTTGCATAAGTGGATTTGCCAAGGCATATGACTATTACATCGCGCGGGATTCTGAAATACTCAAACGACGTGGCAAGGGCAAATGAATTCGGCGGAATAATACATACGCCACCTTTAAAATCAACAAAGCTTTTTGGGTCAAATTTCTTAGGGTCAATAACTGTATTGTTTATGTTAGTGAATATCTTAAACTCGTCAGTCACTCTCATGTCATAGCCATAGGAACTTATACCATAAGAGATAACCCCTTCTCTTACCTGATTTTCTGAAAATGGCGTTATCATTCCGTTGTTAGCCATCTCTCTAAGCCAGCGGTCATTTTTTACCATAAAGGTTCTCCTTCTTTTATATTACTTTCAGAAATTATTCTACACGGCGATTAGATAATTCATCAATGTAAACACAAAGACTGTGATGCTTATATATCCGTTGACATTAAAAAAAGCCATGTTAAGCCTGCTCAGGTCAGATGCTTTTATAAGTGAATGCTCATAGATTAGAAGTACTATTGCAATTAAAATTCCCATGGTGTAAATCCATGTCAGGCTAAAAATAAGGGCGATGCTTAAGAGCAGAAGCGCTGTAATTAAGTGAAAAAGCCGTGCTATCCATAGAGATGCGTTTACCCCAAATTTTGAGGGTATGGAGTAAAGCCCATGAGACTTATCAAACTCCATGTCTTGAAGAGCGTAAAATACATCAAACCCTGCTATCCAGAATGCAACTGCAAAAGGCAGGGGGAGCATCTCAATCTCAAAATTACCGCGTATTGCAATCCATGCGCCGACGGGAGCAAGTGATATAGCAATGCCAAGCACTATATGGCTTAACCATGTGAATCTTTTGGTATATGAGTAGACAATAAGCACCAAAATTACAAGCGGTGTCAGCTTAAGGCATAGAGGATTGAGGTTATAGGCAGAGACAGCCAAAAGCGCAAATGCAAGCATAGTGAAGATGAAGGCGTCACGAATTTTAACGGCTCCGCTTGGAAGCTCCCTGTTTTGAGTCCGTGGATTAAGCGCATCAATCTTTCTGTCAATAATCCTGTTCATCCCCATCGCCCCTGTTCTTCCGCCAAGCATTGCCACGGTTATCCATACAATCTGCCTAAAGGAGGGGATGCCTTCTGCGGCGATTACTGCAGCCGTAAATGCAAAAGGCAGGGCAAAGATGGTGTGGGAAAATTTTATGAGACTAAGGTAGTCTGAAAATTTTTTATATATAGACATGCACTTATTGTAATTTTATGTTTTTTTAAAAGCAATATATTTGAAATTCCTTTATATTCAATGGTAAGATACCCTGCTTCCTCAATGCTGTCATACCCGCGAAAGCGGGTATCCAGAAAAAAACATATCTGGATTCCGCATCAAGTGCGGAATGACGACATAATTAGGGATGGCTATAGTTTTATTATTATGGCAGAGATAATTCCATTTAAAGGCGTTTTATACAACCCTAAAAGGGTAAAGGGCAGCGATGTTACAGCTCCGCCTTATGACATTGTTACCACTGAGCTTAAGGACATTCTTTATCAAAAAAGCCCGCATAACATTATCCGTCTTGATTTTGGGAAGGATATGCCCGGTGATGATGAGAAGAAAAACCGCTATACAAGGGCATCGAGACTGCTCAGGCAATGGCTTAAAACAGGCATTTTTATTGAAGATAAAAGACCTGCATTCTATTGTTATGAGACTGTATATAAAATAAATAAAGAAGAGAAGAAACTAAGAGGCTTCCTCTGTGCTGTAAAGATAGAGGGCCTCGGCAAGGGCAGCATTTATCCGCATGAAATGACTCGCTCAAAGCCAAAGGCAGACAGGCTGAATATTCTTCGTAAATGCAGGGCGAACCTGAGTCCTATATTTTCACTTTATAGCAGCAAAGAGAGGGTCGCTTCATCCATCCTTGAGAGTGCAGCAAAAGGAAGGGCATTGGTTAGCTCAAAAAACGGAGATGATTTTGTGCACAGGCTCTATAAGATAAACGACAAGGCATCAGTTGAGGCAATTAAAAAGGAGCTCGCTGATAAGCACATCTTTATTGCAGACGGGCATCATAGATATGAGACAGCTCTTGAATTTAGAAATGAGATGAGTAAAAAGGGGCAAGGGTTGAGGGTGAAGGGGCAAGAACCAAAGCCGTGGGACTATGTATTGATGTTTCTTGCAAACATGGAAGATGAAGGATCTTGACGTGACAATACTGCATAAGATAATTCTTGAGAAGCTTTTAGGCGCAGATAAGGTTGAATACGAAATGAGTCCTGAGGTAGTTGTGAACAGGGTAGAGAGCGGCTTGTATCAGGCAGCGTTTTTTCTTAATCCTACAAGGATAGAGGATGTGAAAAAGGTTGCCCTTGGAGGCGAAAGGATGCCGCCTAAGTCAACCTACTTTTATCCAAAACTCCTTACCGGTATGGTTATCTATAAGTTCTGATGGAAGAAAGGCTTCAGAAAATTCTCGCAAAGGCCGGCATAGCATCGCGAAGGGAAGCAGAAAAGCTGATTCTTGAAGGAAGGGTTACGGTTAACGGCAAGGCTGCTGTCCTGGGAATGAAGGCAGACTATGAGAGAGACCATATTAAGGTAGACGGCAGGCTTATAAAGAAGGTTGAGCCAAAGATTTATTTAATCCTTAATAAACCAAAAGGCTGCATTACCTCTATGTATGACCCTGAGGGAAGGCCTACTGTAAAGGATTTTCTAAAGGGGATTAAGGCAAAGATATTTCCTGTTGGCAGGCTTGACTATGACTCTGAAGGGCTTCTTATACTTACAAATGACGGAGAGCTTGCAAATGCGGTTCTGCATCCAAAACATGAAATACCAAAGACATATCTTATAAAAGTTGAAGGCGTGCTTAAAGATGACGATATTTTAAAGTTAGAAAAGGGCATTAAGCTGAAAGACGGTGTAACTGCGCCTGCAAATGTAAAGAAGATAAAAAAGACTGAGGCAAACTCATGGCTTGAGATTACAATATATGAGGGGCGCAAAAGGCAGGTAAGAAGAATGCTTGAAAAGGTAGGGCATTCTGTTTTAAAACTAAAAAGGATAAGGATTAACGGCATTGAGCTTGGAGACCTTCCATCCGGGGCATACCGTTACCTGACATCAGAAGAGCTTAAGAGGCTTAAGAGGGAGTTATGATGAGAGACAGATGGTGTGGTGAGGTAAACGAATCTCATATAGGTTTAAGTATAAATATAGCAGGCTGGGTTAACCGCCGCAGGGACCATGGAGGGCTTATATTTATTGACCTTCGCGACAGAAGTGGTCTTGTGCAGGTAGTTTTTAGCCCGGAGGTTGATGTTGATACGCATGCTCATGCCCATAAGCTTAGAAATGAGTATGTGATTCAGGTGAATGGCGAGGTAAGACTTAGGCCTGAGGGAACAGAAAACCATTTAATCCCGACAGGGATGGTTGAAGTTGTGGCTAAGGAGCTTAGAATACTGAATGAGTGCAAACCGCTTCCGTTTATGATTGAGGATTCTATTGACGCCGGAGAATTTTTAAGGCTTAAGCACAGATACCTTGACTTAAGGCGTCCTCTGATTCAGAGGAATATTATTCTAAGGCACAATGTAACAAAGACAGTAAGGGATTATCTGAATTCAAAAGGATTTCTGGATATAGAGACCCCTGTTCTTACAAAGAGCACGCCTGAAGGGGCAAGGGATTATCTTGTGCCAAGCAGGCTTAACCCGGGGCATTTCTATGCGCTTCCGCAGTCGCCCCAGCTTTTTAAGCAGATACTCATGGTATCAGGTCTTGAGAGGTATTATCAGATTGTAAAGTGTTTCCGCGACGAAGACCTCCGCGCTGACAGGCAGCCTGAATTTACTCAGGTAGACCTTGAGATGTCTTTTGTGAGTGAAGATGATGTAATGAGCCTTATTGAAGAGATGATAGTCGGGATTTTCAAAGATGTATTAGGAAAGGCTGTATCAAGCCCGTTTATGAGGCTTTCATACAAAGAGGCGATGGAGAGGTTTGGATGCGACAAGCCTGATTTAAGATTTTCCCTTGAACTTAAGAATGTTGGGGATATTGTAAAGGATTCAAAGTTTCAGGTATTCCTTGATGCGTTATCAAAAGGAGGGATTGTTAAAGGGATAAATGCAAAGGGCTGCGCAGGATATTCAAGAAAAGAGCTTGATGACCTTACAAATGAGGTTAAGACATTTGGGGCAAAAGGGCTTGCTTGGATAAAGATAAAAAACGGCTTTGAATCTCCTATAGCCAAATTTTTTCCTGAAGAGACACTGAAGGCGCTTGCAGAAAGGCTTGAGGCAGAGGAAGGCGACCTCCTGCTTTTTGTTGCTGATACAGAGAGGGTTGTAAATGATTCTCTTTCAAGGCTTAGGAATGAATTTGGGAAGAGGCTTAATTTGATTAAGAACTCTGAGTATAAGTTTACATGGATAACAGACTTTCCTCTCCTTGAATGGAATGAAGACGAAAAAAGGTTTGAGGCAATGCACCATCCATTCACATCTCCAAAGGACGAAGATATAGAGAGACTTTTTTCAATAAGTGACGCTGAACTCAAAACTCAAAACTCAAAACTTAAAACTCTCCATGCAAAGGCGTATGATATTGTCCTTAACGGCTACGAGATCGGCGGCGGAAGCATTCGTATAAGCAGGAAGGATGTTCAGGACAGGATGTTTGATTTGCTTGGGATAAAGAGAGAGGATGCAGAGGCAAAGTTTGGATTTCTGCTTGAGGCCCTTGAATATGGCGCTCCGCCCCATGGAGGCATCGCCCTTGGTCTTGACAGGCTTGTAATGATACTTGCAGGCGCAGAGTCAATAAGGGATGTTATTGCATTTCCAAAGACACAGAAGGCAGTCTGCCCGCTTAGTAATGCCCCATCTACAGTAGATGATAGGCAGTTGAAAGAGCTTAATATTAAGATAGATGCCATCTCCGAACTGTAAAGAATTTTAACTCCACAAGAAAAACCTTTACACTTTTAATCCATTCTGCAGGCGTATTCTATTGCCATAAATTTTCCTTAAAAAATCAATTAGTTGTATTTTAATAATATTAAAAAAAAGAACAGGCTAATAGTCAAAAATATTTACATGAAGTGTAAATATTAGCAAGCATTGTTAAAATTATCTTTAATTTCAATAAATTATAGATTAGCACGATAATTGCTTTTAATAGGTGTAAAACTGTAAAACATAAATACAATGGAGGGAAAATGTTGAAAAATCTATTTACATGGAAAAATCTAAAAGGAAAGGGGGTGAAAAGGATGAGGATAGTTTCTTTTTTACTTGCCCTGTTGGTAATTGGCTTGTGCTTTACAGGACTTTCACAGGCATCGGTACTTACGTTTGAAGACCTTTATCCTGGGTATGAGACTTTTGGGTCCCCTATTCCAGCAGGTTACGGCGGGTTCAATTGGAATAGTTCTGCACACTGGACAACGAAAAACGCGTTGCCCGGTACCGGATATGAATATGGGACAGTTGGTAATGTTAGTCTCTTCTCATGGTGGGATATACAAGGTTCGCTGCCTCTTAGCATGTCAGATGGGTACTTTGATTTTAACGGCGCTTATATTACTGCTGCATGGGACGGATTTGAATGGGTGACCGTTGAGGGATTGCGTGATGGATCAACAGTGTATTCCACTCTAATCTCAACTTCTAATAATCCTGCTGGCGCTCCTTACTGGTTTGATTTCAATTACCTTAATGTAGATACTGTTTTGTTCACACCACACGGGTATAACATAGTTATAGACAACATAACCTATAATTATGCTGGCAATCAAGGCGGCGGTAATGTCCCTGAGCCTGCAACATTGCTCTTAGTAGGAAGCGGATTGGTTGGATTAGCAGGATTAAAAAAGAAGTTAAAGATTTAGTTTTAAAACACTAAACGCGTGATAGGAGAAAATTTAAAAAGAAAAGGGGTGAGAAAAGTGAAACAGTTATTGGTGATTTTTGCAGCTGTATTATTTGCTGTTGGCTCAATGGGATCTGTACATGCAATAACGCTTGGTTTTGATGGGTTCAATGATGGTGATAACATTAATGGTATTAACCTCGGCGGCGTTACCATTACCGGTACTGACGGTGTTGTGAGGATATTGAGTAATGGAAGTTCTGGAACCGGTTATGTATCCCCTTTTAATAACATAGCTGCTTCAAGTTGGACTGGCGGAAGCTACCTAACCCTTTTGTTTGATAATGCTGTTGATTATGTATCAATTGTTGGAGGAGACGGAGGCGGGGATTTCGACCGTTTTTCCATGGAAGCATTTGATGCAGGTAACAATTCCATAGGCTCTGCAGATACAGGTGATTTTAGTGGTGCCGATCCACTTAACCCTCTGGCCACTACCTTTATAGATTATAGAACACTATCTCTAAGTGTTAGTGACATTAAGTCTATAAGGTTGACGCAAGTCGCATGGGGTACGGCCTGGGATAACCTTACTTTTAACCCGGTTCAGTCATCTGTCCCTGAGCCTGCGACATTGCTCTTAGTAGGAAGCGGTTTAGTTGGATTAGCAGGACTGAAAAGAAAATTTAAGAGATAGGAGTTTGTGAATACGTCCATTGGTCATCAGATCCCTGGACGTATTCATCCTTTTTAAGTAAGACTTAGCTCTGTCTTAAAGCTAACAAGCTTAAGAGCATGGTATTAAGGTAGAATTTCGGATTAATTTGTAAGGTTTTTTAACCGTTTAAAAAAATTTTACGCTTTTAACCTATCTTATAGGATGTCGCATATCTGCGTAATTTCTCTGTAAAATCAAATAATTAGATTTTAATAGCACCTTCAAGACACCAATCCCTTAGTTAAAAGTCTTAACACAAAACACTTATATAGCCCATGGCAATTAAAAATTATCTATGATTTCAGTATGTTGTAGTTTAGCATGAATATTGCTTATTAAAATTATAGAAGATGTTATCCATTAAAAAGAGAGATTCTACATAGGAATTGAGAAAAATAACAGGGAGGTGAAATAATGATGAAAAGAGGTGAAATAATGATGAAAAAGAAGTTGTTATTTTGGGTTGTTCTTTGTCTTATAATGACTGGGTTATTCCCTTCGCTGTCAAACGCTATGACTATTGGTTATTATGATAGTAGCAATGAACAATGGGGTTTTTCAGGCGGAGGTCCATACCTGATCAATGCCAAGCAGTGGCTGATTGATCAAGGACATACCCTTATTTCTACACCTGTAGCAAACAGCGCCTTTCTTTCAGGCGTTGATGCTTTTTACACAGGCTTGATTGGTTCTGTTAGCGCTGCAGAAGTTACTGATATGCAGAACTTTGTAAATGTGCAGGGAGGGTTTTTGTTTATTCAAACTGACTGGGCACCTTCTACATGGACTGCTGCAGCTAATACTATATTAACTAACTGGGGTATTTCACATGGAAATACTCTTAATAATGACTCTGGACACTACACAGTAGGCTCGTCTGATTGGGTAACTACCCCTAATGTTGTGACTGGCTTTACTGGCTCAGCCCACAGTATTGTAACAGGCTACCCAACGGATTTTGAGGTTTTAGCAAGAGATAATGCTGACAATATTATTATGGGCGTCTTTGATGCTGGCGGAGGCCGCTCAAGCGATGTTTTAATAGCCACAGATATAAACTTCTGGGATGACAGTTTTGGCTGGCCAGACAGCAGAAACCGCGCCCTATGGGAGAATATCTGGAAGTCAGTAGATACTCAGACTGGCGGCGGACAAGTCCCTGAACCAGCAACCCTGCTTTTAGTAGGAAGCGGATTGGTTGGATTGGCAGGACTGAGAAGAAAATTTAGAAATTAAGAAAATGGGGTATCCCCTTGACTCCAGTAGATACAATATATGGTGTAGTATTCAATGAAATTATCGCCTCACTTGCTTGACCATTGCTTTATACGGCACGGGATCGATAGCAACAGCTTGCTGAAGCAAGCGATAAAATA
>JACQXF010000104.1 GCA_016208855.1 Nitrospirota bacterium
ACCCATCAAGGGGCAGTGAGTCCGGAGCACATGGATTATTATCTTGATGAGTTTACTTTCCGATTCAACCGCCGGACCTCGCGATACAGAGGAAAATTATTTTATCGCTTGCTTCAGCAAGCTGTTGCTATCGATCCCGTCCCGTATAAAGCAATGGTCAAGCAAGTGAGGCGATAATTTCATTGAATACTACACCATATATTGTATCTACTGGAGTCAAGGGGATACCCCATTTGGTATAATTTAAAAACTTAAAAGGCAGGCTATATAAAGATGGTATTAGCAAATGAGGAAAAGCTGAGACTTTTTAAAGAGATATATAAAATGTCTTTTACAGAACTTGAAAAAAGGTTATGCCTTCTGAAAGAGAAGATTTTCAAATATGGGATGACTACATTGAATGGAAGGCTTACATAAAAAGCTATGAAGACCTTAGTAAAAAGGCAAGAGATAAAGCATGAAGATCTTAAGATTACTTAAGACTTCTCCGATACTTAAAACCTAAATTGCTTCCATTGTATCCACATCATAAGCATACAGAACAAGGCGTTTTGCCAAGCTTTGAAATAAGATTCGAAGATATTCTAAAGGTGTTCGAGGAAAGAATAAAGGGATAGTTATAATATATAACAAGACTTTTCAATAGGAGGACTCTATGGCAAAGACAAAAGATATTGAAGTGCTGTTAAGCGAGAAAAGGACTTTCCCGCCGTCAAAGGAATTCAGCCAAAATGCTCATATTAAAAGCATGGCGGAGTACGAAAAGCTCTATAAAAAATCCGTAGAAGACCCTGAAGGCTTCTGGGCAGAGATGGCAGAGAAGCATATTTCATGGTTTAAGAAATGGGACAAAGTTCTTGAGTGGGATTTTGAAAAGCCCGATATAAAGTGGTTTCTTGGAGGTAAACTCAATGCCTCATATAACTGTCTTGACAGGCATATAACAACAGCCGCAAGAAATAAGGCTGCCATTATCTGGGAAGGCGATGACGGGGGCTATAAGACATACACATATCAACAGCTTTACTATGAAGTAAACAGGTTTGCAAATGTGCTTAAGAAGAAAGGCGTTAAGAAGGGCGACAGGGTCACCATTTATCTCCCGATGATTCCAGAGCTTTCAATAGCAATGCTTGCATGCGCAAGAATCGGCGCAATACACAGCGTTGTATTTGGAGGCTTCAGCGCCCAGTCTCTGCGCGACAGAATTCAGGACTGCAAGGCAAAGCTCCTCATTACTGCTGACGGCGGAATGAGAGGCGGAAAGGTTGTAGCGCTTAAGGCTAATGCTGACGAGGCGCTTCACGGATGCCCGACTGTTGAAAAGGTAGTAGTTGTGCAGAGGACAAAGAGCGGCGAGATTAATATGGAAAATTCAAGGGACTCATGGTGGCATGACGAAGTGAACGCCTCTGACATAAAAAACTATTGCGAGCCTGAGCAGATGGACGCTGAAGACCCACTGTTTATTCTCTATACATCAGGCTCTACAGGCAAGCCAAAGGGAGTGCTTCATACAACAGGCGGATATATGCTTTATACAACCCTTAGTTTTAAATGGATATTTGATTATCATGACGAAGACATCCATTTCTGCACAGCAGACATAGGATGGGTAACAGGCCACAGCTATATTTTATACGGGCCTCTTTCAGCAGGAGCCACAAGCCTTATGTTTGAAGGAATCCCTACATATCCAAATCCAGGAAGGTTCTGGGATATTGTTGACAAGCACAAGGTCAATATCTTCTACACAGCGCCTACTGCAATAAGGGCATTAATGAAAGAAGGAGAGAAATGGACAACCATGCATGACCTTTCATCCTTAAGGCTTCTTGGCACAGTGGGAGAGCCGATAAACCCTGAGGCATGGATGTGGTATCACACTCATATTGGAAAAGGCAGGCTTCCAATTGTTGATACATGGTGGCAGACTGAGACAGGCGGGATTCTTATAACACCGCTTCCGGGCGCCATGACCCTGAAGCCCGGTTCAGCAAACAGGCCGTTTTTTGGCGTGGTCCCTAAGGTATTAAAGGAAAACGGCACCCCTGCTGACATAAATGAAGGCGGCTATCTTGTTATTGAAAGGCCATGGCCCGGAATGATAAGGGGCACTTACGGAGATGCTGAAAATAAAAGGGTAAAAGAGGTTTACTTCTCAAGATTTCAAGGAAAATATTTCACGGGAGACGGCGCAAGGATAGACGAAGACAAAGACTTCTGGCTTATGGGAAGGATTGACGATGTGCTTAATGTCTCCGGGCACAGGCTTGGCACAGCAGAGGTAGAGTCTGCGCTTGTAAGCCATGAGGCAGTTGCAGAGGCAGCGGTGGTAGGGTTTCCGCATGAGATAAAGGGCGAAGGGATTTATGTTTATGTAACGCTCAAAGACGGGGTTTCTCCGTCAGATGACCTAAAGAAGATACTCGTAGGGCATGTAAGGACAGTGATAGGGCCTATTGCCACACCTGATAAATTGCAGTTTGCGCCGGGGCTCCCAAAGACTAGAAGCGGCAAAATTATGAGACGAATCTTAAGAAAGATCTCGCGCGGGGATATTGAAGATCTTGGAGATATCTCCACCCTCGCAGATCCGTCTGTTGTGGAGAATCTGGTAAAGGGGAGATTGTAGAGGGTTGCTTATGGTTATATAGTAACAATATTACAAAGATGAAATAGACTTTGATAAAATTAAAGGCGTTACCGCATAGCTCACGCAGATAGCGTCGTCACCTCTACCATATGATGCTTCTGGCGGGCGTCATTGACAATTTCTTCTAATTTTGCCGCAATGGGGTCTTCAATCCAGTCGGAGCCGCATTGCGAGCATACAGTAGCAGGGACGTCTCTTACAACTACAACCCCAAATCCTAAATCTACAGTAAAAGTAGTTTTCCCTGCCTTTTTACTGCCACCACAAAGCGGGCATTTATCAGGTGATACTTTAACTGCCATGTTTCCTCCTGGTCTTATAAGTCATCCTCAAAATATTCTAAATCAGGCTTATATGTAGTAATAATAAAAAAACAAGCGAAGCATTAAAATATAGTATAATTATAACAGATGAGCAAACAGCAGAAGCTATTGTTGCAGGTTTTAAGTGGAACATCTGATACTAACATTCTTTTTGATGGATTATGTGGTCTTTTGAGATATTTAGAATTTGACGAGAGAATACGTGGTAGTCATCATATATTTACAAAAGACGGCATTGAGGAAATTCTAAATTTACAACCTAAAGGTAATAAGTCAAAACCTTATCAGGTTAAACAGGTTCGTAATGTAATATTAAAATATAAATTAGGAGAAAGATAAGATGGGTAAATACGAAATAATTATTTACTGGAGCGAAGACGATAAAGCTTTTATTGCTGAAGTGCCAGAACTGTCGGGATGTGCAGCGGATGGCGCTACCTATAAGGAAGCACTTGCTAATGTTGAAGTAATTATTAAAGAGTGGATTGCAACTGCAAAAGAATTAGGACGCCCTATCCCCCAGCCTAAAGGCCGATTGGTCTTTGCATAAAAAAATTTAACATGCCTTAAATATCGCCTTGAGCCTTCAGCAATTATCCCTATCCTTTAAAATCAGAAACCCTGAAAGCAGTATCATTGCGCCGCCAAGGAGGGCCTTGCTTGTGGGGATTTCATTAAAGAATATAAGGGCAAGGATGATTGCGCCTACAGGCTCAAGGTATCCAAGGACTGCTGCCTCATTTGCCTTAACTGTCTTAAAGCCCAGCACATAAAGCAGAGGCGCAAGGGTAGAGTGTATCGCTCCCATTGCAAGAAGATACATGAGCGATTGCAGTGAGACATGCATATTTACAACCAAAGGCAGAAGGATAAGGCTTATCACTGCATTCTGAATAAAGACAACAAATAAAGGCCGATGCGTATTTGATATGCCTCTTAGGATAATTACTATTACTGCATATGTAAGCCCTGAGACAGTCCCTGCAAGTATGCCGTTAAAGTCCTTGCTTCCAAATGAAAGCCCTCCAAGCATAAGCCATAGGCCTGTTGAAGAGATTAAGATTGCAAGCCATATTGCCTTTGTAGATTTTTCCCTAAGCAGAAGAGGCGCCATCAGGGCTACAAAGATAGGCGCTGTGTAGTGTGTTAAAACTGCATTGGCTATAGTTGTATGCGTAAAGGCGTAAAAGTAAAGGAAGGTGTTTAGCAGGGCGCATGGACCAAGCAGATAAAATACCGGGGCAGGCGGTTTAAATGATGAAAAGGAGATCTCTTTTCTCTTATAAAGAATCCCTCCCTGAAAGAGCATTGCAAAAAAAGACGGGTAAAAGACAACGCCTGCTGTAGGCATCTCTACGTTTCTTACAAAGACGCCGAGAGAGCTCCATATAACGATAGCCAATGCTATTTTCAGATGACCTGTGTGTTTCAGAAACATCAGAGGCTTAAGATGCGCTTAAAGTAACCATCTCTTATTTTTCTGTCAATAATGTCTTCTGAATCTGATGTATGAAACATAGTGTCTCCTCTTTTACTTTTAGATTTATGGGGGTCTCTCTTTTCTGCCATTATAGAAGCGACATTGATATAATATACCTAAAGCCTAAAACTTTATAACATGAAAATTAAAAATATTATAGACCTTCATACTCACGGAATAGGCAGATACGACACAAAGACTAACAAGCCAGAAGATATTTTAAACATGGCAGGGCTTCATGCCAAAGCAGGCGTCTCCGCAATACTTCCAACAATATATTCGGGCTCAATCGTTGATATGAGAAAAAATATGGAGACAGTGAAAAAGGCTATGGAAGCGCAGAAGTCAGGGGGCTGGGGTCAGGGGATAGAATTAAACTCAAAACTGAACTTGTCCCTTGTCACTTGTTACTCGTCGCTGATTTTAGGCGTTCACCTTGAAGGGCCCTTTTTTAACCCCCTCAGATGCGGGGCTCAGGATAAAGCCGCATTTATAAAACCCACGATTCCAAATCTTAAGAAATTAATTGATGGATACGAAGATATCGTAAAGATAATCACGCTTGCCCCTGAACTGCCGGGCGCATTAAAGGTCATAGAGCATTGTGCCTCTCTTGGAATTAGGGTAAACTTGGGGCATTCTGACGCAACTTACAAACAGGCGCTTGACGGCAAAAAGGCAGGAGCAAAGGGCGTTACCCATCTCTTTAATGCAATGAGGCCGTTTCATCACAGGGAGCCGGGGCTTACAGGGTTTGGGCTTCTGGATAAGGATATTTATATAGAGGTTATTGCTGACGGAGTTCATATTAACTCTGAGGTTTTAAAGATGATTTTCAAAATAAAACCTCTTGATAGAATTCTCCTCGTCTCTGACTCAATAAAAGGCGCTGATAATAAAAAAACAGCTAAACTAAAAAAACAAGGCGTGCTTAAGGGGGGGCTAACTACTATTACACAGGCGGTAAGAAACCTTAAAAACCTCGGCATCCCAAAGGCAGCGGTAATGCAAACGGCAGTTGATAATCCAAAAAGATATCTACCATAGATTATTCATATAAGAATTTATGAATAATAAGGGCTAATCTGCCTCTATCGTTTTAAATATTTCAGGAAGGATTACCTCAAGAAATTCTGAAGGGCCTGTTATCTTGAAGGGATAATTGCCTTTTAAGCGGCTGCCTGAAAAATCCTTTTTATCCCCTGTTATAAGAAAGTCAGCCTTTCCTGCAATCGCTGAGGCAAGCACAGGAATATCTTTTTCAGAAGTATGCCCGGCAAGGCTCCTGATCATTGCCATTGAAGGAATGGGAATAATTGCAAGCTTAAGAATGGGAAAATATTTTTTGTATAAAGGCAGGGCTGCCGGCATTTTCTTTTTCAGATTTCTTTCTATCTCTATGATGTTATACCTGCCTGTTAAGGCATGAAGAAAGGGAAGATTAAGTGAAATAATGTCAAGGATTACTCTGGGGGAGCCTGTCTCGGAAATGAGTCCTGAGAGTATGACATTAGAGTCAAGAAAAACCCTAACCTCTCAGCAATTCACGGCAAATATAAAAAGCACATCATAACCACATTGAGTTTTATTTGATAGGGGAATATTTTTTCTGACAATTCATTGTTCTTTTAAATACAGAGTTTATTGAGGGTAAAATTTAACGGGATTGAATAAAAG
>JACQXF010000105.1 GCA_016208855.1 Nitrospirota bacterium
GCTCCTCTTCAGTGGCGTCATTGCCTGGCACAGGCGTTGTCTTCATAAGGTGTTTGACAGGCTCATACCTGTCATACTTAATATTTATATGGCAGGCAGGGCCGCAACTGCCGCCTGTGGCTGTCTTTTCAAAGTTTACTGTGAGCGCCTTCTTTCCAAAAACAAAGGTATCCCTTATAAGCTTTGGTTTCTTTGAGCCGTGGTGGTGATGGCATGCCTGACAT
This sequence comes from Nitrospirota bacterium, assembly GCA_016208855.1. Lineage (GTDB taxonomy): Bacteria > Nitrospirota > Thermodesulfovibrionia > UBA6902 > DSMQ01 > JACQXF01. The sequence goes on from JACQXF010000105.1 coordinate 225, forward strand.
GTCCTGCCTTTAAGCATATTTACATGCCTGAAGTGGAGGCTGAGATTTCCGTTTCTAAATCCCGTATCTGTTAATGTCCTTGCCTCTGTAAATGCCTTCAATATTTCCTTGTGGCATTTAAGACAGAGGCTGTATTGCCCTGCTGAAAAGGAGGCATAAAGGCCCTGAGGATATTCCGCCTTCAGATGTTTGTAAAAATCGCTCTCGTGGGCGTCGTGGCATTCTGTGCACTTACCCTCTGCAAAGGGCTTATGCAGTTTTAGCTCCTTGTCTTTAAGTATGACCTTTGGGGGAGTTCCTTTGATATCTTCAGGAGGCGCAAATTCCTCGCTATGACATTTAACACAGAGCGGAAATGTCTCTGACGGGACTTTTTTAAAGCTGTGCTCTCCCTGTTTTATTATCTCGTGGCAGCGTTTGCACTGCTTAGCGTCAACGCCTGCTACATGAACATATCTTTTCTTCCCCATACCTGCATGGCAGGAAGCTGTGATACATGATGCCTCTGTGTCTATTGAGAGAGGCCCTTTCTCTGCGTATGCATAAAAAAAACTGAGGGGCACTGTCATGGATGCAATAATAAGCGCGTATAGTTTCAGGTTCTTTCCCATAAAATAAATTATAGTATAAGCAAAGCATTATTCCAAATTAATATTACTTAAAAAATATGGTTCTTTCTCATTTCAAGTGGGTAATTACTTCCCCTCCCTTGAGGGGAGGGGATTGAGGGGAGGCTGTCATATGAAGCCTCTCCCTTAAACTTCATACCTTCAAAGCAGCCTGCCCTAAACGACTCCCACAATAACTGCTCCACATCCGTTGTTCTTTTTCTTAGCCATCTTGCAAGGTGCATTAACCTTTTTGTCATTGATTTAATCACCCTCTCCCCTCAAGGGAGAGGGACTTTACCCACTCAGTTTGAGAAAGAACCAAAAATATTATTTACTTTATATGGCATGTCAGGCATAACTGTGACGGCGAACCACCATCCGCAACTGTCTGCGGCGATCTTAAGAGCCGTGTCCCCGGCACTGTTTCCTGATCATGTACATCGTGGCATGTTGAGCACTGTACCTTTCCGTTATCAAGCGTAGAGGCAACAGTGTCTCCCGAAGTCCATGTAACGGTATTAATATCTTTGAAGTTTTTGCCATCTCCAACCTGTCCTGATGGAAACCTGATTGAGATTGGATGTGTCCCCCTCATATCTAAATTTGCGCCATCTGAAAAGCCTGGTATTATAAAAATGGGATTTTCATCATCCATATGCCAGCTTCCGCCGGCATACTTATCAAAGGTATCTATAGCAGCGGTTCCATCATGACATCCAAGACAAAGCTTTGCTGTCCCGTCAGGCTGGGCTGACTGCTGGCCTTCTATTGTAGGGCTCCATGAAGAGCTATACATCGTGTATGAAGCAGAGCTTACACCGTGGTTCCACAGTAATCCGTTAGTATAACGCTGTGTTGCCAGCACATGGTCATGAGGCACATGGCAGACACGGCACATCTCCTTGTCAGGATTCCAGTTTGCAAGAGAAAAGTCATGGGGACTCCCTCTCATCCCCTGACCAAAGCCCAGTCCTAAGACAAGAGAGTATAAAAAGGATACTAAAAGAAGCGCTAACACTATAATCAGAGATGCCCTTTTCATTTACTGCACCTCCTAAAAAAAAATATTAAAGGAGAGGCATAAATATGCCTCTCCTTTATCTGTCTGCTTACTGTCTGCTACTTTATGTGGCATGTCAGGCATAGTCCTGATGCTACGCCGCCTGTTGCAACTGTCTGAGCAGTCCTTAGAAGATGCGTTCCTGCAATTGTCTCCTGGTCATGCACATCGTGGCATGTTGAACACTGAACCTTACCATTATCAAGCGTAGAGGCAATCGTGTCGCCTGAAGTCCATGTTGCAGTGCCTGCGTTAAATTCGCCTGCTACACCGGCTGCGGGATAGGAAATTGAGATTGGATGTGTTCCCCTAAGGTCTAAGTTTGTACCATCTACAAATCCTGGAACCTTGTATCCTGCATCATAAGTGCCAATGAACACCGCGCCGCCTGCATACTTGTCAAATGTGTCAATACCAACTGTTCCATCGTGACATCCAAGGCAAAGTTTTGCTGTGCCGTCAGGCTGAGCTGACTGTGTCTGGTCAATGGTGGAGCTCCATGCATTGTTATACATTGTGTATGTGGCAGAGCTTATACCGTGGTTCCACAGTAATCCGTTAGTGTAACGCTGGGCTACCTGTCCGTGGTCATGAGGCACATGACATACACGGCAGATCTCTTTTCTGGCGTTCCAATTCTCATCAATTGCGGCGCCACCTGTGCCACCCTCTAAACCGTCTGTGAAATCATGCGGGCTGCCTACAACACCGTCACCCTGCCCGTTTGCGTATAACATAGTGTACAGACCGATAACTCCTGCTAATGCCATTGCTATGATTAATAGCTTTTTCATTATAGTACCCTCCTTCTTTCTTGAATTTTCCCCTCTTATGAAGAGATTTTTAAACATGTTTACCGCCTCCTTTCCTTTTCTTCCCCTGCCTTCTTATGGGGCCTTTCACCCCAGCCTGTCTGCCAGGTTGCTGCCGGCAGGAGTAAGAGTTTTTTATTATTTCTGAATTACTGAATAAGCATTTTCCATGCCAGAACAAAAATGATGGAAATTTAGGAAGTTGCAATTTATATAAGACATGGCTTTTTGCCAGAATGGCAAAATTCTTTGTCATACTGGCAAAGAATGGCATGACCGAAACCTAAGTTGAGCGATTCTTTGGTCATATCGTCATTCCTGCGAAAGCAGGAATCCAGAAAACAGATGGTCTGGATTCCCGCTCAAAAGACTGCGGGAATGACAAACTATTTCTACCTGATAGGTGATAAAGAGATTTTTTGTACAACATTTGTTTTCAATGCCTCATGAGCATTTTGCAACAAAAACCGCTCAATTTAGGCGAAAAATAGAGATAGAACTTCCCAGAAGTTTCCTCTCCCTTGACGGGAGAGGGTTAGGGTGAGGGTGAAGGATAACCCAAAAGGTTACCCCTCCCCTTAGTCCCCTCCCGCAAGGGGAGGGGATTTAGAGGAAGGAATCAATTTCTAAATCGGGATTTGAGTAAGATTACCCACTTGAAATTTGACAGGGCATAATTTTTGCTAAGAAGTAAAGTTGAAGAAGTTTATCTGTTTAAGCTAAGATACGTCATAAAACTTTTTAAAGTTACTTTTAGGAGCTACCTTGAAAGATAAAAAAGAATCCGAAGATATTAAACCGGAAAACGCCTCGCCTCAATCATCATCTGCTTCCGAGGCAGTCTCGGAAGATAAGAAAAAGACAACCATTATTGACGCTATCTGGAATTTTCTTGCCTCTGTTAAGCTCGCTATATGGACTATTGCAGCCATAGCCCTTACTTCTATAATAGGAACCATTATACAGCAGGACACTGAGCCGGCAAATAATATAAAATTCCTTGCAAAACTCTTTGGCGACGGCGCTGCGCCGACAGTTTATAACATCTTCTTAAAGCTTGGTTTTATGAATATGTATCAGTCATGGTGGTTTGTGTCGCTGCTTATCCTTCTCTGCATCAACCTCACGGTCTGCTCAATAGACAGGTTCCCAAAGACATGGAAGCTTGTTAAGCTCCCGCTGAGGCCTATGCAGGATAACGCCCTGAGAGCCCTTCCCATAAAAAAGGAGATGACAGTCAAGTCCTCGCTTTCTGTTGTAAAGGATGAGATTTCAAATTCCATGTCTTCATTGAGATATAAGGCTTTTACATCAAGCGGAGACAACCACCTTCAGTTGTATTCTGAAAAGGGCAGATACACAAGGCTTGGTTTTTATGTAGTACATGTCAGCCTTCTTCTTATATTTATAGGGGCGATAGTCGGCGCCCGCTTTGGTTTCAGAGGGTTTTTAAACCTTCCTGAAGGAGCTTTCTCAGATGTAGCCTTCATCGGAGAAGGCAAGAAGATCCCGCTTGATTTTATCGTAAAATGCAACTGGTATAACACTGAGTACTATGTTGAATCAGACACCCCTCAGAAATTTCAGAGCGAGCTTGTAATTATTGATGGCGGCCGTGAGGTCATGAAAAAGGTAATAGAGGTCAACAGCCCGCTGACATATAAAGGCATTACATTTTATCAGTCAAGCTACGGCATGCTTCCAAACAGCGCAGGTGAATTTGTCTTAAAGGTTGCAGGAAGAGGCTCTGAGGGCAAAATCAGCCGTCTCAGATTCGGAGACACATTTGAAATACCTGGCACTAACACTAAAGGCACAATTATAGACTTCTCTCCTGCCCTTGGCAGAGACCCTCAGACCGGGAAACTATTTACATACGCAGATACCATGATTAACCCTGCTGTAGCAGTGCAGTTTAATGAAAACGGAAAAGACACTCTTAAGGGCTGGATTCTCAAAAGGTACCCGCAGACAGGCAATATGCCCGATGGCAGCAAGATAGAATTTCTTGATTACTGGGGCGTAGAGTACACAGGGCTTCAGGTCTCAAGGGATCCAGGCGTCGGCCTTATTTATTTAGCCTCTATTATAATGGCAGCGGGTTTATATATGACATTTTTTATGAGCCATAAAAAAGTATGGGTAAAAATTTCAGAAGAAAAAGGCGCCGTAAGGATTATCGCCGGCGGCTCTGCAAGCAAGAATAAGCTCTCCCTCGAAAGGGATTTGGATAAAATTCTTGCAAAGGCTTCACACTCAATAGAAGGGAGGAGTAAAAAATGACAAGCGCTTCATTTTTTGATATATCAGGCTTAGCCTATTTACTGGCAATGGTAGTGTATATCTTCTATCTCGCATTGCGTAAAAATACCTTAGGTATCATCGCAACAACCGTAACTATTTTTGGCTTTGTCAGCCAGAGCATAGCCTTTATTATGAGGTGGGCTGACTCTTATTACCTCTGGACAGGGTCTTCACCGGAGAGTCAGTTTTTGACGTCTCTGCTTAGAAGCGCGCCTCTCAGAAATCTCTACGAGTCGCTTGTATTCTTTGTATGGTGTCTTATACTTATACATCTCATAATTGAGTTTAGGTATAAGATACGCACACTGGGCGCCTTTATTACGCCTGTTGCAGCGCTTACGCTTGCCTTTATTGATTTATCAGGGACGTCAAAAGAGATTCAGCCGCTGATCCCGGCCCTTCAGTCCAACTGGCTGCTCTTTCATGTGCTTTTTAGCTTTCTTGGATATTCAGCCTTCGGCGTCTCTTTCGGCGCAGGGGTAGCGCACCTTGTGATGCTTACAGAAACAAAAGATGAGAAACCCTATATATTCTGGAGTATTGTTGTTGGCGTTTTTTTAATTATCCTTGTCGCAATGGGCATTGATTATTTAAGCATCGCAGGGGCATCAACAGAGGAGCTCATAAAAAATCATTTCCTTAAGTCCACATTCAGAAGCTCATCAGACGGAGTCGCTGCAGTAAGTTATATAGCAGGCATCATCGCTATTTATCTTATCTGGAGATATGGGCTTGGGCTTAAGAAAATTCTCTGCAGCTTCTCCATCTCTGCAGATATGCTTGATGAGATTACCTATAAAAGCATAGCCATAGGCTTTCCCCTCTTTAGCTTGGGGGGCTTGATATTTGGCGCTATATGGGCAAATCAGGCATGGGGGAAATACTGGGGATGGGATCCAAAGGAGACATGGTCATTGATAACATGGCTTGTTTATGCCCTTTATCTGCACGCCCGTTTTATGGCAGGATGGAGGGGCAAAAAGGTGGCGATACTTGCTGTGGTTGGGTTTGTGACTGTTATCTTCACTTATCTTGGGGTAAACCTGTTGCTTTCAGGACTGCATTCTTACGGAAGCGGGTAATAAACAAGGGGCGCTTATCTGACAGTTATAATTAATGATATAATCTGGTTAGATACCATAGTAGAAAAACTTGCTTGGAAACATACCGTTCTTCCGTATGAGGTTGAAGAAGTATTATCAGGCAGATGCAGAATATTTAAAAGCGAAAGAGGCAAAGTTGAAGGAGAAGATTTATATAATGCACTTGGCAGGACAAACACAGGACGGTATCTTTCCGTATTCTTTATAAAAAAACTTGGTAATAAGGCATTGGTTATAACAGCAAGGGATATGAATAAGCGCGAACGAGGGAGATATGAAAAAAAATAAGCAAAAAGAGGTAACTATATCAGAAGCAAGTGAGTTTTTTGACAAACATGACATATTTGAACTTGACGATATTAGAGAAGTTACAGACATTAAATTTAACCTCCAGAAGAAAAAGTATATAGGATTAGATATGAAGTTATTTAGAAAAATTCAGAACAAAGCTAAGAGACTCCATAAAAGCGAAGACCTCTTAATAGAGGAATGGCTGATAGAAAAAGTTAGCTGATATAATATTATCAGCAAAATTAGGATATTGATTTAGACACCTCAACCCAAACCTTTTCTTTAGTCTGAATGCTCAGAGAACTTCACATCAAAAACCTCGCCATAATTGATGACATCACAATAAGCTTTGGGAAAGGGCTTAATGTCCTTACGGGCGAGACAGGCGTCGGCAAATCAATCATCATAGACGCATTATGCCTTGTACTTGGTGAAAGGGCGTCAGGAGAGCTGATACGAAGCGGAGAAAAAGAGGCGGTAGTTGAGGCATTCTTTGATATTCCGCAAAACTTCCTTCCAAAGACAACGCAAGGGCTTTTATCTGACATGGGCATAGACCCTGAAGACGGCATTATTACGAAGAGGGTTATATCCTCAGAGGGCAGGGGCAGGGCATATATAAACAACTCCATGGTTACTGCTCAGGCGCTCTCAGAGGTAAGCAAGGATATTATAGATATTCACGGCCAGTATGAACACCAGTCGCTTCTTTCTCCTGAAAACCAGCTTATTCTGCTTGATAATTACGCAGGGCTTATGCATGAAAGGCAAGAGGTTGCATCCATATACGAATCACTCACAGGCATAAAAAACCAGATAACTGAGATAACAAACAAAGAGAAAGAAAGGGCGCAGAGGGTTGACCTTCTTGAATTTCAAGTAAATGAAATAGAGTCTGCAAATCTGAAAGCGCATGAAGAGCAAGAACTTCAGGACGAGGAGAAGGTGCTCGGAAGCTCAAGTCGTCTGATGGAGCTTGCCCATGAGGCATATGAGGCAATATATTCATCAGAAGGGGCGGCTCTTACGAGACTAACAAAGGCCCTTAATGCGCTTAACAATATTGCAGGTATTGATAGCAGGGCTAAGGAGGCAGTAAACTCTCTTCAGTCTGCAATGCCGCTTATTGAAGATGCGGCTTATTTTCTCAGGGATTATAAGGAGAGCCTGAACTTTGACCCTCAAAGGCTTGCGCTGATTCAGGAAAGACTTGAGCTTATAAAGGCTCTGAAAAGAAAATACGGCAGTGATATAGGCGATATTCTTCTCTATCATGAGAAGGCACGTGGTGAGCTTGAAGGGCTTCAGAACTCTGAAGAGAAATTAGAAGGCCTGAAGGCTGAACATGAAAAACTGAAGAAACTGCTTACAGAAAAGGCAGCGTCATTATCAAGAAAGAGGAAGGCCACAACAAAAAAGATAGAGCCGCTTGTAATATCAGAGCTTTCAAAGCTTTCCATGCCTAATACAAAATTCTCTGTCAGCATAACTCATGAGTCCGGTGATGCTACAAATGATGGATTTAAGGCTGATTCAGCAGGCATAGACAAGGTAGAGTATCTTATATCTCCAAATGTCGGGGAAGAACTAAAGCCACTTTCAAAGATAGCATCAGGCGGAGAGCTTTCAAGGATAATGCTTGCCCTTAAAGGGATACTCTCAGGAGGAGACAGGGTTCCTGTGCTTGTGTTTGATGAGATAGATGCAGGAGTTGGCGGCAAGGCAGCAGAGACAGTGGGGCAGAAATTAAAGAACCTTTCAAAGACAAAGCAGGTAGTATGTATTACCCACCTTGCCCAGATAGCATCTTTTGGCGACAGACATCTCAGGATAGAAAAGAATGTCAGAGACAAAAGGACAACCGTAGAGATAAAAGAACTTAAGAGCAAAGACAGGATAGAAGAGATTGCCCGAATGCTCAGCGGCTCTCTTACAGAGGTGTCAATAAAGCATGCAGAAGAACTGCTTAGCAGTAAAGGCTTATAGTAAAACGACTGCCTTTGCCAAGTTCACTCTCTACCTTAACTTCCCCTCCGTGAGCTTCAATAATAGACTTTACTATACTTAAGCCGAGCCCTGTGCCTTCTGTATTTCTTGCCGTATCAGCCCTATGAAAACGCTCAAAAAGCCGTCCCATGTCTTCTTTCTTAATACCGATTCCTGTGTCTGAAATAGAAATGTGGACAGCGTTATTGTCTCTTACTGCCGAAATCTCTACATTACCGTTTGCCTTGTTATAGTTCACTGCATTTTCAATTATATTCAGCAGCGCTTCTGTAAGCCTGTCTTCATCCCCGTGCAGGAGGATGTCCTTTGCAAGCGACATCTTTATTACTACAGGCTTCTTTTTAGCCAGCGGCTCTGCGAGCCCGACTGCCTTTAGTATGCATTCATTCAGGGATACCTCCTTAAACATAACCGGCAGCAATATGCCTGAGTCAAGCCTCGCAAGAGAAAGCAAATCTTTTATGAGCCTTCCCATATTCTCTGAAACTGACCTGATTGTCTCAACCGCCTCTTTGTATTCAGCGGCAGACCTCTCCTTCTGAAGGAGGACATCACACTGGGCCTTTATTACAGATACAGGGGTCTTCAGCTCATGAGAAGCATCAGAGATTAAATTTTTCTCAGCTTCAAACGCCCCCTGAAGACGGCTTAGCATCTCGTTAAATGAGCCTGCAAGAGCTGATAACTCCTCTGCTCCTGCCTCAATCTTTTCACTCAGATTCTTATGGGTTATGGTTTTGATCGTTGAAGAAAATGTCTTAACAGGCTCCAATGACTGTTTTGTTATCCATAAGCCGCCAAGACAGGCTATCAGTATGCTTGCCGGAATGAGGATTATCAAAAAATATCTGAATGTATTCATCATGCCGATACTTTCCCTGATGCTTTCTGCGACAAATACATCAAGAGACTTGCCGAAGGCTTCTATCCTGTGGTGCAGTATCCGTATAGGTTCTTTATCAGGCCCTGTAGCCGTATAAATTTTCTCGTTAATATTTTTGTCGTAATATTCAGGCGCACCTGGGGTCAGATTAAAGTCCTCATCCGCAAGCGATGGCGAGGCTGCTATAACATTGCCATTCATAATTATCTTATAATAATGCCCTGAGCGCGGGATGGAATATTCTCCAAGGATAATCTCTGAAAGCTCTAATTCCACGCCTCCATGCTCTTCATGCAAAAGACCTGTAATGAGTTGCTCTTTTGAATGGAGTGTCTTGTCAATAGAGTTTAGGATGATCCCTTTGACTTCAAAATATAAAAAAATTCCGCCTGTGATAAGCAGTATAGAGGTGAATACAAAAAACCAGATGAACAGCCTTCCTTTTATTGAACTTGGCGTCAACTTCATGGACTGCCTTTCAGTATGTAACCCGCCCCTCTTACAGTGTGGATTAATTGTTTGTTAAAGCCCTTGTCTATTTTATTCCGTAAGTAATTGATGTAGACATCTATAACATTGCTGTCAAGGTCAAACTCGTTATCGTATATATGTTCAGTAAGCTCTGTCCTGCTAATCACCTGGCCGCTGTTTAAGGCGAGGTATTCAAGGATACTATATTCTGTCGCGGAGAGTTTTATCTCCATGCCCGACCTTTTGACAGTTCTCGAATTGGTATCTATGGTGAGGTTATCAATAGTAATAAGCGGAGATGGTTTGCTCTTGCTCCTCCTGATTACTGACCTCAAACGTGCAAGCACTTCTGAAAAATCAAAGGGCTTTACTATATAGTCGTCTGCTCCAATATTTAACCCCTTTATCCTGTCTTCAATCTCTCCCCTTGAAGTAATCATCAAAACAGGAACATCTATCTTCTTTGCCCGTAATTTATTCAAAAGCGTCAGCCCGTCTATCTTTGGCAGCAGTATATCCAGAAGCACTGCATCATATTGATATGACTCAGCCATAAAGAGACCATCCTCTCCGTCAAAGGATATATCCACTGAGAAGCCGTTTTCTTCAAGCCCCTTCTTTAAAATCCTTGCCAGATTTTTTTCGTCTTCAATAATCAGGATACGCATAGATTAAGATAGCATTTTTTCATATGCGGGGACATTATATGTCCCCGCATATGAAATTTTACCTGTTTGCCCTTTTGACTTCAATCTTATAGGCGGTAAAAGTCTTTTCTGTGTGTGTGCCCTTCACTTCCACATAAGCGCCAACCTCAACTCTGCCGTGCTCCTCTTTCAGAATAGTATCCTTTGTCACAATTATCTCTTTGCCATTCACAATCCAAGTGCCGGAAAGTCCTTTTTCAGGAAGCTTCTCCACTGTGCCGTAGATCTTACTTGCGTATGCTGACGGCTGTTGCTCTACATCTCCCACGCGCCTTCCGTGATCACTGCTAAACACCGCTGCAGATGTTAAGGCAATAAGCAGCCCAACTGTTAAAACTGTTATGAAGGTCTTCATAACCTCCTCCTTTCTTTTTGGATTTGGCTTGATTTTAGGGCCTACTGGCTGATACCCTGCCCAATCCTTGATTTCAGATTACCAGACGAAATATTAAAGGAGGATTAAAGAACTTATAACAAATTTTTTGTGCTGGAGTTGAAAATTATGCTGGCTGTGTCAGGTTTTTTAAGGGAAGAAAAAGGGGACGGTTCTATTAAAACTGTAGATAAGTGGAAATAATTAGAACCGTCCCCTTTATTCGACAGGATGACAAAGGAATGTCAGTGGAGTTAAAGGATAAAATCTTTTAGCCTAATTTAGATGTGGGTCTGATGTAGAAATCATAGAACATACGGGAAGTCTCTTTGCTTCATTCATCCTGCGGTTAATATTATAAAACCTTCTGCAGAGGCAGCACTGTTTAATTTTTCATCAAACGAAGAAAATGCTATAGCAATGCCGTTGTTTTTTAGCAGTTTTGCAGCGGAGAGATGGACAGCGTCAAACCCACGCAGCCCATAGAGGCTAACCAAATGCCCGGCGTTAACCTCATCAAGATCTATTGCTGCAAATGAGCCCCAGTCCTTTGAGAATTTAGAGGCTATCAATTCATATTCCTTTTGAGATAAATCACCCTGCCTGAAGCGTCTGTGTATTGCGGACATTGTCTCGGGATACGCTATACGGCAGGTGGCGACTATTTCTGACTCTTTCACCCATTTCTTTACAAGCAGGGAATGGGCTTCATGGACGTATAACTTTACAAGGCTGCTCGTATCAAGACAGAGGATCACCGGCGTTCCTCAAGTACAGTCTTTGAGAGAGGCTTGCCTTTTATCCTAACCCCCTCCAATCCTTCCGGCTTGCCGCCTGCCCATTTTGCCTTGCCTGAATCTGTTAGCGATTTTATCGCTTTCCTCTCTGTTGAAATCGGAATGACCAGTGCCACTTCTTTGCCATGCTCGGTTATTACAACTTCTTCGCCATGGCGCACCTTGTCTACATAACTGCTGAGTCTTGTCTTTAACTCTTTTATCCCTACAGAAATCATCTTCCCCTCCTAATACTTAGTATGACTACAATATAGCATAAAACTGGTTACTTCAACAAATGCAGCAGTCTGCCCCTGACCGTATGAATGCTTAAAGAAGCGCTTCCTTGATTAACTGTTAGCAACATTAACATTTATACGCTGCTGCCTACATCTTCTCATTTGCTGCCAAATGGTCTATTCATGCCCACATCCTCCTTTTGCGTTGCTTGCTATAAGGAATGTCGGATGAAGAAAATTTATATGTCCCTCAACTTGCATAATATACGCCAATGACGTATAATTAACCATGATTATTGTTGAGACCCCGATATTCTCAAAACAGATCCAGAGAATTCTTTCTGATGAAGAATATCGGCTTTTGCAGATTCAACTAATCAATAATCCGGATTGCGGCAAGGTTATTCGTGGAAGCGGGGGATTACGAAAACTACGTTGGTCTGCAAGCGGACGCGGAAAGCGGGGAGGCATCAGGGTTATATATTATTGGTTTATGTCTCGGGACATGATTCTCATCCTATTTGCCTATCCCAAAAGTGAACAGGACGAATTGACGCCAGAGCAACTTAAGCAACTGAAGAAAATCATAGAGGGAGAATACATATGAAAGAAGAACTGTTTAAAGAACTGCTTGAAAGCGTAAAGCAAGGCGCTGCGATTATGAAGGGCAAAATGAAGCCTTCGCGTACTTTTAAGTTTCCTGAATCCGAGGTAAAGAAGATACGCGAACAGTATGGCCTGTCTCAAGACAAGTTTGCTACTCTTATGGGAATAAGTGTAGGGACGCTTCGTAATTGGGAACAAGGGCGACGGAAACCAGAAGGTCCAGCGCGTGTTTTATTAATGGTTGCAGCCAAACATCCAGATGCGCTGCTTGATATTATAAGCAGTAAAAAAACTGGGAAACGGGTCTAAAAATCATAGCTGGTATGGTAAGGATTAAGCGTCCTCCACCAAAAAATAATTCTGACCACAGAAATTATAGAACACCCTGAGCGTTTTCCAATGAAAACGAAATAAGGGATAACATGCTCTTCGGAGACGGCTTAAGGCTCTCTCTGATGTCGGCTGTCAAGCTTTCTAAGAGTTGAAAGAAGTCTGTGAAGCCTTTTCTTTTTCTCCTCAAATCTTTTGGATCTTTGGGGCATAGCTTAAAACTCCAATATCTAATTCTACACATTAAACTTGAAGTTTATAATATCGCCGTCGCGGACTATATATTCTTTGCCCTCAAGCCGCAGAAGCCCTTTGCTCTTGGCAAATGCCATATCGCCGCCTGATGAGATGAAATCGTCGTATCCGATAATCTCCGCCCTTATAAAACCGCGTTCTATATCAGAGTGAATCTTTCCTGCTGCGCGATGCGCTGATGTGCCTTTTGTAATTGTCCACGCTCTCACTTCATCCTCTCCTGAGGTAAGAAAAGATATTAACCCGAGAAGGTCGTAGCTTACATGGATAAGCTTGTTTAGGGCAGGCTCTTTTATCTTTAAGTCCTCTAAGAATGCCTCTGCCTCCTGAGCAGGCAACTGCGCAATCTCCATCTCTATCTTTCCGCATAAAGACAGTAACGAGTGACGAGTGACGAGTGACGAGGTTTTATGTTTTTCATTAAAATAGTCTTCAGCCTTGTTTAAGAGCTCCTTTTCCCTGCCGGTATTGAGGTCTTTTTCTCCTATATTGATTACAACCACCTCAGGCTTTATGGAGATAAACTGAAGAGGCTTCATTATCTTCTGCTCCTCTTCGTCAAATGTCATATCCCTCAAAGGCATCTCTTTCTCAAGCGCATCCTTGCATTTAAGCAGGAGCTTCTTTTCTGCCTCATTTGGCTTCTTGCCTCTCTTTGCGCCTTCTTCCATCCTCTGAAGCCTCTTTTCAACAAATTCAAGGTCTCCAAATATCAGCTCAAGCTCCAGAGCGTCAATGTCTCTCAGCGGATTAACCTCATTCATAGGATGAATGACAGCGTCATCTTCAAACGCCCTTACAACATGGACTACCGCGTCAGCATCCTTAATCAGGTCAAATACCTTTCTGTTTTGCTGAGCGTCTCCCTTTGTAAGCCCTATGTAGTCAATATACTCCACAGATGCGTAGGTAATTTTTTTAGGCTTATAGATTTCAGTGAGCTTGTTAATCCTTGGGTCAGGGACCTTTACAACGCCGAAATTAGGCTCGCCGCCTATGGTTGGATAAATGGTAGTCTCAAGGCTTTGCCCTGTAAGGGCATTAAAGACAGTAGTCTTGCCTGAGTTGGAAAGTCCAACAATGGCAAGCTTCACTTATGCTTCCCTTAAAGCTTCGTAGGCAGCGCGTATTGTAGTCTCTATGTCTTTAGCGGAGTGCGCAAGCGACATAAAGCCTGCCTCAAACTGTGATGGGGCAAGGTTAACGCCTCTCTTAAGCATTCCCATAAAAAACCTTGCGAATTTTGATGTGTCTGCTGTCTTGGCAGTGGCGTAGTCAAAAATTTCTTTATCAGTAAAATATGTGCAAAACATTGTCCCTGCCCTGTAAAACTTTGTGCTTACACCTGCCCGCTTCGCTGCGTCTTTTAAGCCTTTCTCAAGCGCAGATGTTTTTTCTTCAAGCTTTTTGTATGTATCTTTTTGCGATAAAATCTTCAGCGTCTCTATGCCTGCTGTCATTGCGAGAGGGTTGCCTGAAAGCGTTCCTGCCTGATAAACCGGGCCTTCAGGAGCTACCATTGACATTATCTCTTTTCTTCCCCCGTAAGCCCCTACAGGAAGGCCCCCTCCGATCACCTTCCCAAGACATGTCATATCAGGCTTTATCCTATATGCCTTCTGTGCGCCGCCAAAGGAGACCCTGAAGCCTGTCATGACCTCATCAAAAATTAAAACAATATCATATTTTTTGAATCCCTTTTTAGGAAGCACACAGCCAATATTGCCAACAACAGGCTCAATTATTACGCAGGCAATATTTTTTGCCTCTTTCTCAATAGTCTTTTTTAGAGCCTCTAAATCATTAAATGCAACTGTGATTGTATTTTTTGCGTAGTCCTTTGGAACACCCGGACTGTCAGGAACTCCAAGGGTCAATGCGCCTGAGCCAGCCTTAACTAAAAAGGCGTCTCCGTGCCCGTGATAACAGCCCTCAAACTTTATAATCTTATCCCTTCCTGTAAATCCCCTCGCAACCCTTATGGCAGCCATTGTCGCCTCTGTGCCTGAGTTTACCATCCTTACCTTATCCATAGAGGGATATATCTTAAGTATCATTTGCGCCAATTCTGTCTCAAGGCCCGTAGGCGCGCCATAGCTTGTGCCATGCTCTGCTGCCTTCTGAATAGCCTTTGTAACCTGAGGATGTGTATGCCCGAGTATCATCGGTCCCCATGAAAGCACATAGTCAATGTATTCATTTCCGTCAACATCATAGATCTTTGAGCCTTTTGCTGACTTGATAAAGAGCGGGCTTCCGCCTACAGACTTAAACGCCCTGACAGGGCTGTTCACGCCGCCCGGGATAATAGTCTTTGCCTTTTTGAAAAGCTCAAGGGATTTTTTGTGAATCAGATTAGGCATGAAAGGATTATAGCAAAAATCCTTATAGTTTTGCAGTCATTACTCGTGAGGTCTGTATTCCTGCCCGGGTTTCAGGAGCTTAAACCTCTCAAGTCCCTCTTCCTCTTTGACTCTCTTGTAGAATTCACAGGCCATGCAAGAAACCTGTTTCTGAGCAAAAGAGCCCTGAACTATTCCGCCGCAGAATGTCCCTGCTACTGCCCAACAAATCCTGCCTCCGCATTTACCGTCATTAATACCCTCTGAGCTTTCATCAGTTGTTGCAGGGCATACACCAAGCAGATGCACCTTTTCTCCGCCAGGCTCTCTGCCGCACTGCTTAAACTCCCAGCAGTTCATTTTGTTTTTCTTAGTTTTCTCCTCAGACACCTCAGTATCCTCCCTTTTAGTACTCCCATATTATTATCGGCAAATTAGGATAATAAGTTTAAGGTTCTTCCGGGAAGTCTGTGGATAAGCGCTGTCATTCCCGCAGTCCGTTGAGCGGGAATCCAGAATTCAAAGGATATAGATTCCTGATAAAAACCGCGGGAATGACACAGGATAAAGCAGAGGGTTTTACAAAGAGATATAAAGGCCACAATCTGGGATGGTATGAAGCGCATGAAACAGCTGAGTCTGCCATCAAACGAGAGAAGAACATAAAGAAATGGGAAAGGAGTTGGAAACTGACACTTATTGAGAAAGGGAATCCCGATTGGAATGATTTATATTGTAGTATCTGTGAAGATACTGGATTCCCGCCCCCGATTACTAACTTCGAGGGCAGGCTTAACGGACTGCGGGAATGACGTCTTAATGTTGAGTTTATAAACAGACTCTAATTATATACCCACAGAAATGTCGGAAGAACCAAAATAAATTTAAAATGATAATTGCTAAATTTGCAATTTGCAATTACTAATGAGTTCATAAGTAAAGACACATAAATTAATCGTCATGCCCGAAGTTCTTAATCGGGCATCCAGTTCTTTAGCTGTCTGGATTCCCGCTCAACGGCCTGCGGGAATGACAAGCTATGTGGCTTTACTTATGACCTATGTGGCTTTACTTATGACCGCCTTAGTAAATTAGAATATATACTATTGAGAATATAGAAAGGATACACAAGCGATATGTACGAACTTACAATAGAGACGCAGTTTGCGTCAGCGCATCAGCTTAGGGAGTATAAAGGCAAATGTGAGAATCTGCACGGCCACAACTGGCGCGTGCAGGTCTCTGTGTCTGCAGACAGGCTGAACGAAATAGGCATAGCAATGGACTTTCATGATTTAAAGAGGCTGACCAATGAGGTAGTGCAGCCCTTGGATCATTCTTTCTTGAATGAAACATTCCCATTTACGGAGATTAACCCGTCATCAGAGAATATTGCGAAGTGGATATATGATTCACTTAAGAAGAAGATTAAAAATGAAAATGTCAGGCTTTCTTCAGTAACAGTGTGGGAGTCTGATACAGCGTCTGCTACTTACTATGAAGATGCAGGGTAGATTGTTATATCAAATCTCACAAGTTTTCTTTAGAAAATCTCTTGCGCTAAGTATTTCTATATGCTTGTATGATTTCAGAGTGAGTAAGTGTTTGTCTCCAGACACAATACAGCCAGCGTTAGAATTATGAGCGCATTCTAAAAACTTATCATCGTCTTTATCTTCTTTAACGATTTTTATAATGCCTTCTATCTTTACGTTTTTAGAGAAAGACATTATTTCTTTTATAGTCGTCTCAAGCTCAATATCTGTGAAATTGAATTTGTTTGTTAACTTCAAGGACAGTTCTGCTATTATCTCTTCACATAGGAAAAGCTCAACCGCTTTTGTTTTTGCAAGCAACAGGCATCTATACGGCAGACCTTTCCATAAGAGTCCAGATATAAGAATATTGGTATCATAAACTACCTTTACTAATCTGCCTCATGCAGGACTTTATCTATCAATTTTTTTTTATCTTCTTCGGATAAAAGGTTAGGGTTGATTCCTCTCTTCTTGCAAAATGACAGAAATCTTTTTTCCCCAATAGTCGAAATCTCTTCAAAATCCGGCATGTTGCTAATTAGCAGTTTCTTAATCAATACTTGTTTTTTCTTTTGAGGCAGCTGCTCTACTAAGGACATTATCTCTGCATCTTTTAGTTTTATATTTAGCTGTGGCATGTTAAAACCTCCCGCAATCTTTTTGTATATTTTAATAGTGTTTCT
>JACQXF010000106.1 GCA_016208855.1 Nitrospirota bacterium
ATCGAAGACTGGATAAATATTCAAGGCAGGCTTCTTCTGAAATAAACCGAGCATCAAAGTCTACCATCGTCTTTGGATAATCTTCCATGCCTCATATACTATATCTCGTGGTTACTGGAGTCAAGGGGATACCCCATATAAAAGCATTGACCTCTTTTGGCCTATGTGCTATAACTCTACATGCTTATACTTGGAATAGATACTTCATGCGATGATACCTCTGCGGCAATTGTTGAAAACGGCGTAAAGATTCTATCAAATATTGTATCTTCTCAGGACGAGGTTCATAAAAAATACGGCGGTATTGTGCCTGAGCTTGCCTCACGCAGGCATATAGAGATGATCCTGCCTGTTGTGGATGAGGCGTTAAAGAAGGCTAAAGTTGAGATTAAGGATATATCAGCAGTTGCAGTCTGCCATGGCCCGGGGCTTATAGGGTCCCTGCTTATAGGTGTATGCTTTGCCAAGTCCTTGTCTTATGTTAATAACATCCCGCTTGTTGCTGCAAATCATCTTGAAGGACATATTTTTTCAAGTTTTCTTGAGGAAGAAAAGCCTGAATTTCCTTTTATTGCCCTTATAGCATCAGGCGGACATACATCACTTGTCAGAGTAGATGACTTTGGTAGATATAAAGAGCTTGGCAGGACAAGAGACGATGCAGCAGGCGAGGCTTATGACAAGGTTGCAAAGCTCCTTGGGTTAAGCTATCCAGGCGGCCCAATAATAGACAGGCTTGCGCAGGAAGGTAATTCTAAGGCTATAGATTTCCCGAGGGCATATCTGTCAGGCACTTTTGACTTTAGTTTCAGTGGGTTAAAGACGGCAGTGCTTAATTTTTTAAGGAAAATTGACTCGTCACTTCTCACTCGTCACTCGTCGCTAATAAAAGATATTGCAGCAAGTTTTCAGTCTGCTGTTGTTGATGTTCTTGTACGTAAAACCATAGAGGCGGCAAAGGAAGAGGGTGTTAGAAATGTCGTCTTAAGCGGAGGCGTTTCAGCAAACAGTGCATTAAGAGAAAATCTAACCAATAGGGCATTAGAAGACGGATTAAGAGTCTATCTCCCTTCACTGCAACTATGCACTGACAATGCTGCAATGATAGCCTCTGTGGGATATTTTCTTTTTAAAAACAATAAGTTATCAAGCATGTCTCTGAATCCGGAGGCGTATCTACCGCTCTAACCCTGAAGCATGCAATTAAAAAACAATGGAAAAGTATAAATGCCTTCAACTCCCGATAAAGCAACAAGATTTGATGTGTGTCATTACATAATCTTTATATGAGCTGCTGTATAAAATTATGCGGCATACTGATATGTAATGACATGCTTAGGAGTTGCGAATAGGGCTTTTCAGGCATTTATACTTTTCCTAACATGCATTTTGGGGATTAACCGCTAAGTATTTAATAAAATGTAAGTTACTATTTTATTACACGCCTGCGCATTAGCCTAAGCGGATAGGGAGCAAAGATAAGGGCTACGACAAAGATCCATGCAATGTCAGTGATCGGGAATCTACCAATTGAGAGTGTTCTGCAAATATTAACAAGATGGTAAAGAGGGGTAAAAAAGGCTATCTTTGAGACAATGTCAGGTAATGTATGAAGGGGGAAAAATATCCCTGAAAACAAAAACATAGGGGTCATAAAGAGGGTATAAAAATAATTAAAAGAATCTATCCCCGGGACAATGGCTGCAACTATCATAGATATCTCGGCGAAGATCAACCCGCTTACAAAAAGAAGCGGAATAGCAAGAAGTATCATCGCAGAATCTACAAGCCCGAATAGGGAGATTACAAGAATTATTGTTGTCCCATAAAGCATGCTCTTTGCAGCGCCCCATAGGAGTTCGCCTGATAAGAGTTCATAAATTCCAACAGGCGTGGCAAGGATCGCATCAAAAGTCTTTTGATAGGTCATTCTTACATAAGTGCCATAGGTGCATTCGTATGTTGCAGCAAACATGGAGGAAGAGGCGATTATTCCTGGAGCGATAAATTTTATATATGGAACGCCATCAATCTCTTTTACAAAGGCGCCAAGCCCAAGCCCCAACGCAGAAAGATAGAGGATAGGCTCTATAAAGTTCAAGGCAATGCTTGACTTATAAAGCTTTGTATATACAGTGAAATTTCTTTGCCAGACTCTGAATGCGCTTTTAAGCCTCAAGACATCTCCCCGTGAGTTTTAAATATACATCTTCAAGGTTTCCGCCGTGAACTTCTCTGAGCCTTGCCGGTGAATCAATAGCTATAATCTTTCCCGAATCCATAATTGCTACTCTGTCACAGACCTTCTGGGCCTCCTCCATATAATGGGTGGTAAGTATAAGGGTGGTATCTTTTGCCTTCAGGCTCTGAAGCTTCTGCCAGACAGAATGGCGGCTGTGAGGGTCAAGCCCGACTGTAGGTTCATCAAGAATAAGCAGACGGGGATTATTTATTAAAGCCCTGGCAAGAAGGAGCCTTCTCTTCATGCCTCCTGAAAGGCTCCTTATATAAACATTGGCCTTTTCTTTTAGCTCAACAAATTCCAAAAGCTCTATGGCAAGCGAGGCGGAAACTCTCTTTGGGATATCAAAATATCTTGCATAAACAATAAGGTTCTCAAACACGGTAAGGTCAGGGTCAAGATTATCTTCCTGCGGCATGACACCTATTTTAGATTTTATCTCAGCAGGGTTTTCAGTCACATCCATATCAAAAACCCTTACATTCCCTGATGAGGGAGGCATGAAGCAATGGATTATCTTCATGACCGTGGTCTTTCCTGCGCCATTTGGCCCAAGGAATCCGAAACACTCGCCCCTGTTGATTTCAAAATCCACATTATCTATGGCCCTGAGATTTCCGTAATCCTTTATAAGGCCTGTTGCTGTAACGAGAACCATAGGTCAATAATTATCGCAATTAAAAGGAACCGCTGCCCCGGCAACTGCCGGGTTATGAGGGGTTATCAATGACAGTGTCTTTCCTTTAGGTGGGCTCCAAGCTCTTTCCAGCCGCTCAGCTCCTCTTTGCAGAAAGGGCATCTTGCTGGGCCTTGCCTTAGCTTTTCCAGTATCCCTGCGGGTTTTTGATTATCTAACTCTTTATTTTTCTGAACTTCATTATTCATGCTTTTTTCTCCTCCGGATAATAAATATTATAGCAGATATAAAAAGCACTATACTTATGGCCTGTGAGGTAGAGAGCCCGCTATAGACAAAGCCCCTTACCTCGTCTCCGCGGAAAAATTCAATTGTAAATCTAACGATTGAATAGAGGATAAGGTAGAGGCCAAAGATCTCTCCTTCAAATTTTTTGTGCCTTGCCATTGACAGGAGAAAGACAAAAATTCCAAACTCCGCAGCTGATTCATATAATTGTGTAGGATGAAGCGGCACCCCTCTTATGGCAAGAGAATGAGGGTCTGTGAATATTACCCCCAAAGGTGAATCGGTCGGACTGCCATAGCAGCAGCCTGCAGAGAAGCAGCCAAGGCGGCCTATTGCATGGCCTACGGCAATAGAAGGCGCAAGCGTATCGGCAACTGTATAAAAGTTTAGCGACTTCTTTTTTGCATAAATGACAGCAGATGCCACGGCAAAGATAAGCCCGCCAAAAAATACAAGCCCCCCCTCCCATACTTTAAATATGCTTAAAGGGTTTTTAATGTAATACTTATATTCTATGATGACATAAAGCAGCCTTGACCCTATAATGGCTGACAGAAGAATGTAAAATCCAAGGTCAAGGATGTACTCTTTTGGTATGCCATGCCTTTTTGCCTGATTTGCTGCCACAAGAAGGGCTGTTATAAAGCCAAGCGCAACAAATACCCCGTAAGAATATAAAGTAAGCGGACCTATTTTAAATAGAATCGGGTGCATAATTTATAATAACAGATTTGCTGCCTCAAAGTTTAATTTACTAATGAGATAATAAGTAAAGACACATAAATTAAACGTCATGCCCGAGGTTATTAATCGGGCATCCAGTTCTTTAGCTGTCTGGATTCCCGCTCAACGGACTGCGGGAATGACAAGCTATGTGACTTTACTTATGACCGTCTTAGTAAGACAAGCACAAGATTAATTAATCAGGAGATCAGCCGGCCTTCCAGACATCAAATGGTAAAATGAAGGGAGGATTTCCGTTGTCAAGAAACCATGAGTCTACAACATATCTTTGTCCTGAGGATTTTTCAATAATAATAGGGGCTATATGAGGCCAACTCCCTGTTATGATAAACCCCCGCGATGCCACGCCGCCAAGTTCATGAAATTTAATAACGCCGTCTTTCTCCATCATGGTTAAGTAGGTAGTTGTATTTATAGTTTCATCAGCGCAATCTAATTGATGAGAGAGAAACGAGCCCGGAAACGAGCCGCCCTTATCAACCTCTGTGCCGGTAATCTTTCCTATAACTGCTTCAAGCATGCCTATTGCTTTGGCGATATTTTCCCTCTCTGCAGCAGCATCTTTTGAGCCTTGTGTGACTACATTTCTTATCCTCTCCCATTCGTCTTTGCTTAAACTAATTAATACTGACCTGTTACATCCATGAGAGTAGCAGAAGTAGAAGCTTGAAGGAGCAGGGTCATGGTTTCCATATTGAGCTATAAATTCACGTGCAGTATATCCCTGCATACTTACACACGATAAAGATATTAAGGCTATAAAAAGAGGAAGCAATAACTTAGAGGCAAGTCTTAAAGTATCAGTTTTCAGGTTTTGCTCCTTTCTTCTGTTTTTTCTCTTTAAAGTATTTTAAATGGTAAGTCTTTTTTTGAAAAGCGCTTTAATATCCGAGCTGTTTACAGATAGCCTGACTCTTTAATCTCTCTGGCAACAACGGTCTCGAATTTATAGTGTTTGAGATAGGGGGGTGATTATTTTTATTTGCTACTTATAGTCTGTAGACTTATAAACATCATCTGATCAAAAATGATCCTAAATTAAGAACATGGCTGATATCAAAAAAATATTCGGTAAAAACGTTCGTATCTATCGAGAGAACAGAGGCATTTCTCAGGAAAAACTCGCTTCCCTTTGCAGTCTTCATCGTACTTATATTGGCAGTATTGAACGTGGAGAGAGGAATATCTCTCTTGAAAATATTCAAAAGATAGCAAATGCATTAGAAGTAAAGATTACAGATCTATTTGAAGGTATAAATGCCAAGAAAAACAAATAAAAAAACAAAAATAGAGGCTAAAAGAAAAAAGGCAATAACTTACAGCCCCCCTGAAAACCCTATTGAATTTTATATTTCCGAAGAAGCAGCCTCTTACGGTAATAACGGCAAGAAAAAACCTTACTCTCTTTATTATAAGGGTCTTCGCGTAAGAGTGTAGGTAAGAATGACCCGTGAATTGACCATAGAATAGCATAAAATAAGGTGGAAAAGAAGTTTTGAATGAGTGAAAAAATCTGTATGATAATGGAATGGGAAAAAAGAGGAAACTGCTGGAC
>JACQXF010000107.1 GCA_016208855.1 Nitrospirota bacterium
ATAAACCGAGCATCAAAGTCTACCATCGTCTTTGGATAATCTTCCATGCCTCATATACTATATCTCGTGGTTACTGGAGTCAAGGGGATACCCCATTATTTTTATTGAAGAGTCTTCGATTAACCTATACGGTGAATCCAAAAAATAATTGCCTCCCAATAAATACTGTGGCGTTACACGGCTTTTTGAACGGCTATGTCTCATATGAATCGCTCAATTTAGGATATATAAAGATCTCTAAAAAATTCCTTTACCTTACAAAAGACCTTATAAACTGTCATGGTTATAAAAACTATTGCTCCAAATATACCGCCTGTAATTAATAATTCATCAGGGACATAAAGGATAAATCTCATGCCACACTAACCCTTTCCTATGACATTCTTTACCACAGCATTTTTGAATTCTACATAGTCAAATGGTTTTATCAGATAATCAGATGCTCCGGCATTTATTGCCCTTTTAATTGTATCTTTTGTCCCCATAGCGCTCATAATTACCACTGGCATATGAGGAGGGATATTTTTAATTTTCTTTATGAGCGTTAACTCTTCTATCCGGGTCATTTCTATCCCTATGATTATAAGATTAAATGAATTTCTGTCGATTATTTTGATTGCTTCTTTGCCGTTTTTGGCAGTAGTAACAGAGTAACCTTCATGTTTAAGTATTATTGAAAGTGTCTTACTTATAGCCCCTTCATCAACAACTAAAATTTTCTTATCTTCGTTTGCCCTCTCTATACTCATTGCTTTTCTCTGTCTCTCATTATGTTCATTGCCCTTAAAATTCCTGATATGAAAACATTCTGCTTGCCGTACTATCCAATAAATCCAACCACTGCCTTGAAATTCTTCTTATGTGCAGATTCCCCTCTTAATGCCTCAATTAATCTCTCATGTGTAAGGCTTGTTTTATCAGCAAATAAAAACTGCTCTTTTACCACTGTAAAATCACCGGGGGTAAGATTTATTAAGCCTTTAATCTGATTTATCAACCCTAATGATAAATCGGCTTCGCTTATCACAAAATGCCTTAGCATTGCATTATAAAACCTTAGATTTCCGTCTGCTGTCAGCGGTTGAAATTCTATCTTAAACTTAAACCGTCTTAATGCTGCATGGTCTAAGCCGTCTAT
The DNA here is from genome assembly GCA_016208855.1 of Nitrospirota bacterium. Taxonomy (GTDB): domain Bacteria; phylum Nitrospirota; class Thermodesulfovibrionia; order UBA6902; family DSMQ01; genus JACQXF01. The sequence goes on from JACQXF010000107.1 coordinate 1,139, forward strand.
ATTATTAGTGGCAAACACTACAATACCAGCGTAATTATCAAGCTGCGAGAGCAGCTCATTTGTAAAGCTTGTCTCCCATGAGTGCTGAGCTGAAATACGCGGGAAGAGAAAACTGTCTGCCTCATCAAAAAATAGTATATCTTTGCTTTTATGAGCCTCCCAAAAAGCATCCGCTATGTTCTTCTCTGTCTCACCTACCCACATGGATTGTATCTCGCTGCATCTTTTTAAAATGACCTCTTTTTCAAGACAGCTTCCAAGATAATGGACAAATTCTGTCTTGCCGGTACCCGGCAGTCCGTATAAAAGCAGAGCCATAGAAGGAGCAGCGTTGTCTTTCTCGTAAACCTCGCTGTATTGCTTTAAGATGTTTATAATTTCACAAAGATTATGAGATGTGCCCAATCCTTCTAATGAATATTGCTCAAAGCTCCTGTTTTTTATATGATTAACTCTTTTCCTTTTAATAACCTTTTCACAACTTTCAAGGATAGCCCTAATTTTCCTGATAACTGTCGCTTTCTTTTGTGTCTTATTTGGCCTTAAGGTATTCATGGCATTGGCAATACTGCCTGCGTCAACAGTATAGTTTCTGGATAAGTCTGACAATTCCTTATCTGTAAAAAAATTCTCAAAGCCTTTCTTTTTAAGCTCGTATTTAAGCACCGTTAACCTCCTCTTTGCGGTAAGTTCATTAAACTCCATTGAAAATGAAAATCTCCTCATGGTAGATAAGTCTATCCCTTTTATCCTGTTCGTTATCCAAATAATTTTTTTATCATGGCTGTCAAGAAAACTGTTAATCCTCGCCTTAGTAGGGCTGAGATTGGCAAATGTCCTATATGGATCGCAAGGCGTTAATAACTCTTCCGCCTCATCTACAAGGATGACAGAGTCGTCCTTCTGCGCCATATTTACCGTTGCATAAACTGAAAGTATTCTTTGGCTGTCGCTCTCGTCCTCAGGGATTTTAACAGTCAATAGCTCCTTGCCGTATATCCTTGCTAACACCTTTGCAAGAGAGGTTTTGCCTGTCCCCGGCGCGCCGTAAAGGAGAATATTGCATCTGTCTTTGCCTCTTAATAAGTCGCTTAGGACAAGAAGTTCATCACCTGTTAAATCAAAATCGGAAATATCAAGGCTGACATTGTTTTCCATACTAAAAAATTCATGCTCTATCTTTTTTTTGCTTACCCCCATAAGATAGTTCTTGCACCAATCATTGATTTCAATGCCGGAGTCATCCCTTGTAATCGTTAACAACTGGATTTCAAGAAGTTTGCCCTTAACAAGCGTCTTTATAAAAGAACGCTGATTAATTCCAAGCACAATGTGCCCGTAACTTCTTAGGCTTATGTAAGAAGAAAAGTCTGCAAGCAAATTGCCTGTGAAACGGCGGCTGAATGAGCCGTCTTTCATATAACTGCTTAATATCTGAGAAACGCTTAGTAAATAATAAAACAGTAAAATATCCGTATCTTCGTCGGATAATTTAAAAGTGTCCTGAACACTTAGCAGACGTCTCTCCAGTCCGTCTTCATGAGAGCGGGAAAGCCTTTCAATCCTCTTGTTAAGCATTGGCAGAATGGTTTCTTTTAAAAATCTAATTGCATCTTGTTTAGGGATTTCTCTGTATCTGTCCGTCTCGCCGCCTTCTGCACATATCTCATTTCTATGTATGCTTACCGCATGTTTCTTATTGTCAGAGGCAGAGGACGGAATATTCTTAAACAAAGGGGTAATCTTGTCTTTGCCGAGAATCTCTGATGAAATACTTAACAACTCATAAGGTTTATGGATCAAAAACTTGGAGTTGATAAGATTTATCAGATACCGGCACATCTTTTTTTCTTCAAATCGTGACTTGGATAAGAATCTTACGCAGGTATTATTCTTTGAAAACCTTCTTCTTGGCGGAATTACTCTTATCATCTTATGCTCCTAACACAGATTTACTGTTAATGATTAAATAAGCATACTTTCTCCCTCTGACAACGTTATGTCAGGGCTTATTTTCTTTCTGAAAAGATAATAACACGGCAGGGTGACAAAGGGATGTCAGTGGAGTTTAAAGAGATGAAACTTTTATCTTCAAGCGTTTAATCGTTTAAGAAAGGAATACAGTTGACCTTATGGAATTAACGCCTTAATGCCTATTATCACAGCCGTTGATTTTATATAATTTTATTGACAAGTTTATAAATGAGTTGTACAATTATGACATGGAAATTGTTGCAGATGCCAGTGTATTTCTTGCCGTTATTCTCAACGAATCTGACAGGGACTGGATTATAAAAAAAACCGTTGAAGATAAAGTAGTCTCTCCTGAGATTTTGCCGTATGAAATTGGAAATGCACTAATTACAGTCAGAAAGAAGGGGCGTCTCAATGAGAGGGAGTGTCTTAAGGCATATGGCATTTCTCAGAAGATAGCTGTTAAATTGGTTCCGGTAACCATATATGATGCAATAAAAATCGCCGTTCGTTTCAGTATATATGCTTATGACGCTTATTATTTGCAGTGTTGTATTGAAAACAATCTGCCGCTTATCAGCCTTGATAAGCGCATGTGCGACATTGCAAAAAACCTTAATATAAAGGTGGTGGAGTAAATGAAAATATACACTTATTCTCAGGCAAGAGAAAAACTGGCGGACGTTCTTGAGGAATCCAAAAAAGAAGAAATCGTTATTCGCCGCCGTAAAGGCGACATGTTCTTAGTCGTTCCGAAGATTCGCGGAGCCCGTTCCCCATTTGATATAGCCGGCATGCACAAAAACATTTCCCGCAAGGAAATATTAGAGGCAATTCGGGAATCCCGGGAGAGAATATAGCAAATTATCCTGTTGCTGCGTGAGAATAAATACTGAATGTGAGCAGCTAACAAACAAGCGTCCTCCACCAAAAAATAATTCTGACCTCAGAAATTATGGTTCTTCCGACATTTCTGTGGGTATATAATTAGAGTCTGTTTATAAACTCAACATTAAGACGTCATGCCCGCAGTCCGTTAAGCCTGCCCTCGAAGTTAGTAATCGGGGGCGGGAATCCAGTATCTTCACATATACTAATGAGTTCATAAGTAAAGACACATAACTTAAACGTCATGCCCGAAGCCTGCCCTCGAATGTCGTAATCGGGGGTTTTTAATCGGGCATCCAGTTCTTTAGCTGTCTGGATCCCCGCTCAACGGACTGCGGGAATGACAGCGCTTATCCACACACTTCCCGGAAGAACCATAAATTTCTTGCCAAGACTGCCAATATATTTCTTTCCCCTCGTTTTTGATATCATCAACAATTTTAGGTTTTTCCAAATCAGCGGTGATTAGAAGAAGTATTACTTTTGTAAACGAAGCCTGCTTCATATGGTTTTTAAGTTGCTCCTTATTAGGAGTAGCTGTAACTTTAGATTCAACTATAATGCATGTTTCCTCATTGCTATCACAAATCCAAGCATCTGGGATACTATCATCTTCTTTCTTTTTATTCGATTTCCTTATTTTTCTTTGTTCATCTTTACCTTGACCTCTAATAACTATTTCGTCATCTTCATCAAAAGGAAAGCTTTTTATAGTATGTTTCAAAAACTGCTCACATAGGTCGTTGTCTTTGGCAATTGTATGTAATAGCGCATGAGTAAGTCTATTTTCTTCTCCTTCATATTGGTCAAAAATATTTCTTAAATCAGAAGCAATGCTCATTTTATCAATTCTCCTATCTCTCTTTCTCATACACTCCCACCATTGCCTTCATCTCCTGCATCATCTCGTTTCTAAGTTCGGCAGGGGCTATGACTTTGCAATAAGGTATCCAATGGTATATCCACCGCTTAATCTCCCGTGTACCCTCAAGCGTTACCTTGAAAATTATAGAGCCGTTTGGCTTTTCCTCTATCTTCTGTGTGTGATGCCACTTACGCCGCTTTATCCAGCGCGCATATTCTTTGCCGAACTCTAAGACTATTTCAACAGGCTCTCCGTATCTCAACATGTGCCAGCCGGGCTTGAAATATTCTTCAAGGCTAAAATCAGGGGGGATATTGTAATGCGTATTTGTAAGCTTAAAGTCTTTTATGCAGTCAAGGGCAAAGACGCGCACATCCTTGCGGAGATTACAAAAGGCTATTGCATACCAAAGACCGCTCCAGAGAAAAAGTCCATACGGTGCAATAGCCCTTCTGGACTCTTCCTCAGTCTCTATTGATTTATAGTCAATCTCTATTTCAACCTTTTTATCCATTGCCTCATTTAAGGCATTGTACTGTTTTTCAATCTTTTCAAATTCATCGGCAGGTTCCATATCTATCCAAAACCTTTGCTTGTCCACAAGCCTCTCAGCCTTTTTGCGTGTCTGCTGTCCTGTGTCTTTATATGCCTTCTTTAGTATGGACTGAAACGCCTTTTCAAAAGGCTTGCCAAGCCATCTCGTTACCTGACTCCCAATAAAAAGCGCCTTAAGTTCGTTATTGTCTAAATTAAGGTCGCGCAGGGTAAAGTCAGGGTCTGCAAAGCAATATGTATTAAACTCTTTATTAAAGGTTATTGAAAAGCCTGATGTATTAAGGTCGTCTATATCTCTAAAAATAGTGCGCGGAGTAGTCTCAAATTTTTCAGCGAGAGTCTGGGGAGTGAATCTTTCGCGGCTGTCAAGCTTGCGGAGAATGGCAAGAAGCCTATGAAGCTTTCTGGTTTTTTCTTCAAATCTTTTGGATTTTTTAGGCATAGATTACGGCAACCTCAAATAGCATCCAAAAACAAATGAACTGGATTCCCGCTTATAACATGCGGGAATGACATCCTCTGAGCAAACTATATCTTCGCCTCTTTCAGCGCATCCTTGCAAAAGCACTTTCTCTCTTGAGGAATAGTACTGAACGTCTCTTTTAGCAGGCTTTTAATCTTCTCTGTTGACGCCTTCATAGCCTCCATCACCTCTGCCACAGTAAGCTTCTTCTTTGATATTCCTGCAGCATAGTTTGCAACCAGACAAACTGCTGAATAGCATATCTCAAGCTCCCTCGCAAGCGCTGCCTCAGGCATGCCTGTCATGCCGACAATATCTCCGCCAAAAAGGCCAAAAGCCTTTATCTCTGATGCTGTCTCAAGACGCGGCCCTTCAACAGCAAGATATGTCCCTCCGTTTTTTAAAGAAACTTTGACAGCCCTGCCCGCCTTCAGTAAAATCCTTCTCATCTCAGGGCAGTAAGGCTCTGTAAGGTCTATATGGGTAACGCCTTCTTTGCCGTCATAAAAGGTGGATTTTCTGTTTCTTGTCATATCAATTACCTGGTCTGCAATAACAATATCACCGGGCTTAAGCCCTTTTTTTATGCCACCCACTGCGCTAATTGATATAATCCTCTCAACACCGAGTTTTTTAAATCCATATATATTTGCCCTGTAGTTAATCATGTGAGGAGGGATATTGTGACGGGCACCGTGACGCGGAAGAAATATTACCTCGGCCTTTCCTATCTGCCCTACCCTGTAGTCATCAGAGGGCCTGCCAAAAGGCGTAGCTACCCTTTTCTTCTCTTTTAGAGTCAGACCTTTTATCTCATACAATCCGCTTCCGCCGATTACACCAATTTTTGACATATGGTTCCCTCTATCCATTAAAAAGAGTTACCTATCTAAACACTCGGCCTTGGATACAATCCTGCTGCCTTTACTATGCCTTCAATCGCAGACTCCCACTCTATTGCCTGTATGTGAACGCCTTTCACTCCTGGAGTCTCCAGAACCTGATGTATAAGCTCAACTGTAAGCTTAATGCCCTCTGCCTCCTGAAACTCCCTTGCCTTTTTTTTGTCGTCTCCTGCTGCCTCTTTCGCCTTATTCATCCTCTCAATAAGCTTCTTTGGCACAGACACTCCTGCAACAGATGAATCCATATACTTAAGCATCATTGCGCTCTTAGGGACAATGATTCCGCCAAGGATTGCCGTGCGCTCATGAAGCCCCATCTTATGAATCTTTTCCATCTGAGAACGGAAAAGTTCTATATCATAAATGCCCTGAGTCTGAATAAAGTCAGCGCCTGCATTTACTTTCTTGAGCAAATTTATGGGCCTGAAATCTATCGGGTCTCCCATAGGCGTCCATGATGCGCCGATAAAAAATTTAGGAGCAGCCTCAAGTTTATCTCCGCCTTCCTGAAGCCCTTCGTCTCGCATCTTTTTAAGGATGCCTACAAGCTGCACAGTATCCACATCATAAACATTCTTTGCGCCCGGATGTCCTTTGAGCTTTCCTGCTGCGCTGAATTTTTGATGGTCTCCTGCAAGACAAAGACAGTTTTTAAGCCCGAGGGCTGCCGCGCCAAGAAGGTCAGCCTGCATAGCAATACGGTTACGGTCGCGGCATGTCATCTGCGTCACAGGCTCAAGCCCTTCGCTCAGGGCAAGCACTGCTGCTGATATGCTTGACATACGGACAACTGCCGTTTGGCAGTCTGTAATATTTGCCGCATCGCAGAATCCCCTTAGAAGCTGTGCCTTCTTTATGACTTCATGAGGGTCAGCGCCCATAGGCGGGCCAAGCTCTGCAGTTACTGCCGGCTGACCGCTTAAGATTACTTTTTCAAGATTGCTTCCGCTTTTCATATTCATATCCTCCGCCTTAACCCTTATTATCTTCTTTCTGCTCTAATTCCTGAAGATGCTCGACAACAATCCTCCGCGGGCCTCCGTGCGCGCTTGATGACCAGTTCCTCGGCGGCTGTATTTCAGCAAGCTTATCCAAAGTTCCAAGCTTCTTCATCCTCTCTACGATAAGATACCATGCACAGTCTATCTCGTCGCTTACCTCGCACTTTCCGTCTTTAGTCCCTCCGCATGGCCCGTTCATCAATGATTTTGAACAGCGGACAATGGGGCAGATTCCCCCTGTCAGATGTAAAACGCAGTCTCCGCATCCTCCGCAAAGCTCTGTGAATACACCGGATGCCGGCACACCTCCGTAAAACGAGGTATTAACGCCCGGATATACAGGCACGTCTCCAATGCGTTCAGAGAGGAAATTGACGCCAACGCCGCAGGCTGTTGAAAGCACAAGGTCATACTTTTTTACCTCTTCCATCACAGGCACAAAATATTCAGGCTCGCAGTGGCGCATAACTGAGAAGTGCTTCACCTCTATGTTTTTCCCTTCCTGCGATGCCCTCATTCTAAGCATCATTGCGATGGTCTCGGCCTCCTTATCGCCGCCTGCATGACATACTGCAATGCAGGTATTACAGCCAAACACAAGGACTTTTTTAGAGTCCTTAACCATATCCCAGATCTCTTCAATAGGCTTCTGTGAACCAACTATCATAGTCTTTTACTCCTTTTAGGTATAGAATTCAGCAGTCAGAATTTAGAATTCAGTATAAATCTTTATTCTGACTACTGTCTCCTGTATTCTGAATTCTATCATTTTCTTAGCGCTATCTCTTTTATACGCTCAGCGAATTCATTACAGACCGAGGCATAAGAGTTCCCATTGCCTGAGCCTGCCCTAAATAGTTCAATCCGTCCTGCATCAATTCCAAGCATGCTTATAAGCTCCTTTGTGCGGTTAACGCGTGCAGCAACCCGCTTCCCAACACCTTTATATTTACACGAACCTTCGGGGCACCGTACAACAGCAACTCCGTCGGCTCCGCATTCAAATGCCTTAAGAAGGTCTGTTATGTCAATGCGGCTTGTGCAGTGCACCGGAACCTTGCGGATATTATCAGGCATGTCAAATCCAAGCACGCCAACGTGGTGCGTGCAGAGGAAGGCTGCAATTACAGGCTTCTCCCGCTTAGTGTCAAGGACGCCAATAATTGAAGGCATTGTCTTGCGGATATCCATCGTGTTATAGCTCAACATGCTTATAGCCTGAGCAGGGCATTCCGGCGCGCATAGCCCGCATGCCTGACAGCGCGCTGGATCTATCTCTGACCATGCCGTAACTTTTGGGGCGCCATATGGACAAACCCTCTGGCAGGTTAAGCATGCCATGCACTTACTCGTATCCACCACAGCGCCGCTTCCGCATCCACGGCACCTCCCTGCTTCTTTCAATGCCTCAATCTCATCATATCCAAACTCAAAGTGCGAAAAGGAGCTGCAGCGTGTTTCAGGCGGCAGGTGATGAATCTTTGCTCTATGCTCAGGCATGATGTTGCTGACAACATCAGTTGGAAACGGCAATATCTTTTCCTTGTCGTATACAGGAAGCGCCCCTTCAATCTTTTCGCCCTGAAGATAGAGATGCGCTGCAACTGCTGCCCTGTGTCCGCTTGCAACAGCCTGAATCGCAGAGCCGGGTCCTGTAACAACCTCTCCTGCTACAAATACACCCTTAGCGCTGCTCATATGCGTTTCAGGGTCCCAAACCACACGGCCCCTCTCGTCAACCTGAATATGGCTGTCTTTTAAAAATAATAAATTAGCCATCTGGCCTATGGTGATAATTATATTGTCTGCTTCAATAAATGAAATCTGGCTATTGTCAAATACAGGATTAAATCTTCCGTTTGCGTCAAACACTGATATGACCTTTAGAACCTCTAATCCTTTGACTTTGCCGCCTTCACGCCTCACGGCCTTCGGACCTTGACGATGAAGTATTGAGACGCCCTCCTCAACTGCCTCATCAACTTCCCACTTCCATGCAGGCATCTCTTCTGCGCTCTCAAGGCATACCATCTCTACATTTTTAACGCCAAGTCTCTTTGCTGTGCGTGCAACGTCCATTGCAACATTGCCGCCGCCTATGACCAAAACCTTGCTCCCTAAATCAAGTTTTTTGCCGAAAGAAACATCCGTAAGAAAAGGTATGGCTAATACAACACCTTCTCCTTCAACCCCGGGAATATTCAGCGAGCGGCTAAGGGAAAGCCCTGCTGCTATAATCACTGCGTCGTGCTTTGCAGTTATATCATTTATAGTTATGTCTTTGCCGATTTCACAGTTTGTCTTTACCTCAACACCCTTAGAGATAACATCTTCTATATCTTCCTGCAGGGTCTTCCTCGGCAGACGATAAGGAGGTATTGTAGAAGAGAGCATCCCTCCAAGCATAGGATGGCGTTCATAGATAGTAACATCGTAACCCAAATTAGCAAGGTCGTTTGCCGCAGCAAGCCCTGACGGGCCCGAACCAATGATGCCTATACTCTTGCCCTTGGTCTTTTTAACAGGCTTGCGCCTGCTATGGCGGTAATCTAATGCCTTTTCCAAAGCAAACCGCTTAAGATGCCTTATTGCTAACGGCTCATCAACAGTGCAGCGCCTGCATGCCTGCTCGCATGGGTGATGGCATATCAGAGAGCAAACAGAGGCAATCGGATTAGGAGCGGTTATAACTTCAAAAGCCTCATTGTATCGCCCCTGTGCAATCAGGCCTACATAAGCCTGAGCATCGGTGTTCACAGGGCATGCTGCCCTGCAAGGCGAATATGGTCTTTTATTTTTTGTTTCAGCTATGCGTTTAAGATAGTTATCTTTATCTGCTGTCTGTACACTTGACATTACTCACTCCTAATTAATTGTAGGTTCGTTCTCTTTGCAAGTGGGTAATTACTTCCCCTCCCTTGAGGGGAGGGGATTGAGGGGAGGGTGCCCTATGAAGCCTCTCCTTATTACTTCGAGAACTCCGCTTGTATTCGTCAAAACCTCATTATCCCAAAAACGCACAACAGCGCAGCCTTCTTTTTCAAGCCATACATTTCTTTGAATGTGTGTTAACACTTTTACCATTGATTTAATCACCCTCTCCCTACCCTCTCCCCTCAAGGGAGAGGGACTTTATCCACTCAGTTTGAGAAAGAACCAAATTGTATCTTATCGCTCATGCGATTGCTCAATTTGCTTATTAAGAGATTTGTATTCTTACAAAACTGCAGTGAATTATTGTAACATAAGGTCGGTTCAATAGCATAGCGGTTTTTGACTGTATACCTGCCTTAATACATCATGCTTAAGTCAAAATATTGTATAATATTTTGTGCATATAAAAATTTAAACCTACGGCAACTGTTTTTTTGTGGAGGCGCTATTGATTCCCGTATCAGAAGAACTTTTATCAAAAATAATAAAGAAATCGCTCTCAAGAGGCGGAGATTATGCGGATGTGTTTATTGAGCATACGGCTTCTTCATCTGTACAAATTGAGGATAACAAACTTGAGAAGCTTGTCTCGGGCATTGATGCAGGCATAGGGATAAGGGCTGTATTAGGAGACAAAACCGCCTATGCATACAGCAATGATTTCTCAGAAGGCTCCCTGCTTGACCTTGCAGACACTGTGAGCAAGGTTTCAGCCTCTGAAAATAAAGACGCAGCAATTGATCTCAGAAAAAGCATCTCCGATGCAGACCTTAGGATAAAGCTCAACCCACAGGGAATTTCAATTGATAAAAAGATTTCACTTCTAAAAACTGCAAACAAGGCAGCATGGAATATCAGCCCAAAGATTAAACAAGTATCATTGATATATAGGGATACCATACAGGATGTTTGTATTGCAGCATCAAATGGAACCATTGCCCGGGACAATCGCATCTACACCCTTGCCGTCATACAGGTGGTGGCAACAGACGGGGATGTCTTGCAGACAGGATATGAACCGGTTGGGGGGTTTATTGGATTTGAGCTTTTTGATGAGGTTTCCCTCGAAGGGTTGGCTGTAAAGGCAGCGGAAAAGGCAGTAAGAATGTTAAGCGCACGAAAGGCCTCGGGCGGAAGAATGCCTGTTGTAATCTCCTCTGAGGCAGGCGGCACAATGATACACGAAGCAATCGGGCACGGCCTTGAGGCTGACCTAATTCAGCAGGGACTCTCTGTCTATGCTGATAAGATAGGCAAATCCGTGGCGTCACCTATAATTACTGTTGTTGATGATTCCACCATATCACAGAAAAGGGGCTCTTTCAGGTTTGATGATGAGGGCGTGCCGTCTCAAAAAACAGTCCTCGTGGAGAATGGCGTCCTTAAAAATTATATGTATGACATGATTACATCCCGAAAAGATAGAACGCATTCTACAGGAAACGGAAGGCGCGAGTCATACCGGCACAGACCAATACCGAGGATGACCAATACATTCATAGCGCCTGGCAACAGCAGCCCTCATGAGATAATAAGGTCAGTTGATAAAGGGCTTTTTGTTAAAAAGATGGGCGGCGGGCAGGTTAATACTGCTACAGGGGAGTTTTTATTTGAGGTGTCAGAAGGCTATACTATAGAAAAAGGGAATTTGGCTGAACCGCTAAGAGGCGCCACGCTTATTGGGAACGGCCCGGATGTCTTGATGTCCATAGATATGGTTGGCAATGACCTTGGGTTCTCTATCGGAACATGCGGAAAGGATATGCAAGGGGTGCCGGTATCTGATGCAATGCCAACTGTCAGGATCCCAGAAATAGTTGTAGGAGGAATTGTTTAAGTCAAACATTTTATATTCTTTTGTGCAAAAAAATACTCCAATAGTAGCAATATTAACACACTTCAAAAATACAACCCCTTGTTTTTAAAACTAAAATAAGCTGGCATTAAATTTGCTAATTATAAAGACATGCGTTTTCAACATACCTTAAGAAAAGAAGCTTTCCTAAGCGGTATAGGTCTTCATACAGGCAGAGAGATTAATATGAGATTTATACCAGCGCCAAGAAATACAGGCATTGTCTTCATTAGAAAAGACAGAGGCTCCATAGAGATAAATGCCAGAGTAAACGCTGTTACAGATACAACCTTTGCCACCAACTTAGCCTCTAACGGCGTGACAGTAGGGACTGTAGAGCATATCATGTCAGCGCTGTCAGCGCTTAATGTTGACAATCTCTTTATAGAGCTTGACGGCCCTGAGGTGCCTATAATGGACGGAAGCGCTGTTGTCTTTATCAAGAAGATACTTGAAGCAGGCAGATCAAGACAGGCAGATATGGTAACATGCCTTAGAATTGTAAAGCCTGTTATCCTTAATGAGGAAACATGCCAGATTGCCGCATTGCCTTATGAAGGGTTAAAAATAACTTACAGGGTTCACTACAACCATTATGCATTTGACGAACAGAAGATGAGTATTGATGTAACAGGAGAAAATTTCATCAAAGAGCTTGCCCCTGCAAGAACCTTCGGCTTTTTAAATGATGTCAGACTCCTCAAGACAAAAGGATTAGCAAAAGGCGGTTCCCTGAATAATGCAATTATAGTAGGCAGAAACGGGATCATTAATAAGAACAAACTCCGGTTTAAGGATGAGTTTGTAAGGCATAAGATACTTGATGCAATAGGCGATATATCGCTTCTTGGCCTTCCAATTTACGGGCATATTATAGCAAACAAGGCAGGACATGCATTGAATGTAAAATTCATAAAGAAACTCCTTACCTTCACGGATTGCTGGGAGATAGTGTCTGAGCCTGTTGCGCCTCCGATGAGAGCTGCAACCGTAGCTTAATAGTCTCCTCATTCCCTGTATTCCATCGTTAGTTTAAAGTCCAATGCTTTTTTCAATACGTTAAGAATAATCGAGTAGGAGGTAGGTGATTATTTCACCTACCGTCCTCTCACACCACCGTACGTGCCGTTCGGCATACGGCGGTTCGTATAGTTATAAAGAACAACTGTAAACATCGGTTAGCCCGACAAGGCCGCTTCTTCGG